>CANPZS010000022.1 GCA_947588835.1 uncultured Bacteroidales bacterium
CCCGCCGAGGTCGTAGGTAATGGGGTGAATATTTACCTTGCCCTGAACATTTTCGGTAATGGCATCGGCATAGACCAGTCCCCACGGGTTGCCGTTGTGGCTCTTGAAACTCGACATATCCGCAACGGCGAATGCTTTGTTCTCTTTCATTGTCTGCTGTGCGTTTACTGTATTGCATACGGCCAGTGCCGCCGACAATACGATTACAATTATCTTTTTCATAATTTACTGTTTTATGGGCGAACCTCCGAATACTTCGCTCATCTGTATGGCACGGAGTGCCGCGTCGATGTTTTCCACCTGTGCTGCGGTCAAATGAATATCGACGGCTCCGATGTTCTCTTTCAACCGGCACAGATGTCTTGTACCTGGGATCGGCACGATCCACGGCCGTTTGTTCATCATCCATGCCAGCGCAATCTGCGACGGCGTGGCGTGATGTTCTTCTGCCAGATTACCGATAAGGGCAAAGAGCGGACGGTTCTGTTCAAAACTCTCCCGTCGGAACTGGGGCATCGAAGCCCGGTAGTCTGTTGCCGGGTCAAATGTCGTATCCGCCGTATAGCAGTCGGTCAGCAGTCCGTTGGCCAGCGGAGAGAAAGCTACGAAGCCGATTCCCAACTCTTCGAGTACAGGAAATAATGTCTCATGCCGACGTGCCATCATCGAATAGCGGTTCTGCACGGCCGTGACGGGGCAGACCTTGTGGGCACGGCGCAGGTATTCTTCACTCGCTTCCGAAATGCCCCAATGCGTGATTTTACCCTCCCGTATCAGTTCGGCCATTGTCATTGCCACTTCCTCGGGAGCCACCTTCGGGCCGATGCGATGCTGCCAGTAAAGGTCGATGCGGTCGGTACACAGGCGCCGGAGCGACCCTTCCACCGAACGGCGGATAGTCGCAGGTCTCGAATCGGGAATCAAGGCGTGCGGTCCCTCTGCATGGGGTGTGTCGAAAGTCAGTCCGAATTTGGTGGCGATGACGATACGATCGCGGAACGGTCGCAACGCCTTGCCCAACAGCTCCTCGTTGTCGTGCGGACGGTCGGCCGTACCGTAAACCTCGGCCGTATCGAAAAAGGTGTAGCCCATCTCCACGGCGTCGGAGAGCAGCTCCGTCATTTCGCGCTTGTCGGCAGGCGCGCCATAGGCATGGCTCATGCCCATGCAGCCCAAGCCGACGGCGGACACCCGCAGACCGCTCAATCCCAATGTTCTGTAATACATTTTTCAAAAAATCTTTGGAATCAAGATTGAATCTACTGCTGATTGGCTCGGACGATTTCGTTGATTGAGATGTCTGGATGGCGGTAGCGGGCTTCAGGATTGCGTTCGCCCGGCTGTCCCTCCATCGGTGACCGAAGGGTAAGCGCTTTTTGCGGACAGTTGTGAACGCAAGCCAGACAATATTCGCACGATCCTTCGGCGTGAATACCATCTCCCGTAAGTTTGAAATTGCCTCGCGGACATACTCGTGTGCAGAATCCGCAGCCAATACATTTCTCGTGATTGACTGCTATCAGCCGTTCGGCAGTCATCGGGAAGTGGGCTGCGCGCAGTCGCTCAAGCCCTTCCTCATTGAACCAACCCAGCTCGCCCTTTTCAATGTATTCCTTCCGTGCGGCAAGTTCTTCGATAATCGTTGCGAGATTCTCGTCCGTATGCTTGTCGATTTTTATCTGTTCATTCATGTCGAATACAGGCAGGTAGTTGTCCACCATCAGCAGCGACTTGATGTATTGCTGGTGTAATCCCTGTTCATTGGCGAACTTATTCCACCACTCACAGACGTTGACTGCAGCGTTGCCGTAGGTAATCACCGAAAATATATAGGGAGCACGGAATGTCGCCTTGGATACAAATTCCCTGACGATGAGTGGCGCCGAGGCAGCATAGTCCGGGAATACGAATCCGATTTCGTCTGCCTCATAATTCAACTCACGCTTCTTCAACTCCTGCGGAATACTACGCACATCATCGGATAGCATCTTGGCGACGAACAGCGAATTGCCGGTTGCCGTAAAGAAAAAGATGATGCGGCGTTTTGCCTTTTTATTTGCACACGAGGCGAGTGATGAAGCGCCTGACAATTCCAACGACAGCAGCGTGGCGACAGCACCCATACGCTTAAGAGCTTCACGGCGCGTAATATGTTCTTTTTTATTCTCTTTCATATCCATTTTTTTGTTTATACGACTTCGTTACGACAGGACAAAGGTAGAAAAAACCTTTCGGGCAGGCTTTACAAGAAATTCGGTTGAAACTGCACTTATTTCGGTTTTTGCATTCGTCGTATATCGAAGTAATTACGAAACAGTTTCAACTTCCGAAAATTTGGTAATTCTAACCGCATTTTTTGTGCTGTCGGTATGAACGGCCTGCCTAACTTTGTATTTAGAAAAAATAATATTTTATGCGTACATTTAAATCCATTTTCGCAATGACCATGGCGATAGCCATTTCATGCGGCAGTACAGTACAAGCGCAAACGAAAAACAACAATAACATGAACCCGGTAATCGTATATTTCACACATTCCGGCAATACCGAACTGGCAGCCAAACAGGTCGCAGAAACAACAGGAGCCAAAATGATAAGGCTCCTTCCGGAACAACCCTATTCATCGGAAGATGTCAATTGGGTAAACAAGCAGTCCCGATGCACGCAGGAGCATCTCGATCAGACGCTGCGTCCGGCCATCAAATCGATCGACGTTGATTTTGCAACGGTTGATACGGTATTTGTCGGTTTCCCGATCTGGTGGCATGAAGAACCGGCCGTAATCCGCACTTTCCTCGACAATTACGGCGAACAATTGAAAGACGAGGTAATATATCCTTTCTGCACCTCCTACGAAAGCCCCATGTCGGAAGCCGATGCCACCTTGGAAAGGGAATACCCTTCTCTCAATATCAGAAAAGGACTTCGTTTGCCTGCTAAATCAGAAGAAATCAAAAACTGGATAAAACAATGAATACGGTCAAATTAAACAATGGCGTCGAAATGCCTCGGATGGGCTACGGCGTCTATCAGGTTTCGCCCGCCGAGTGCGAGAGATGCGTGGCGGATGCACTCAGCGTCGGTTATCGGATGATCGATACGGCACAGGCCTACCACAACGAAGATGGCGTGGGCAATGCCGTCCGCAAAAGCGGCATCGACCGCCGGGAGATTTTCCTCGTGTCGAAAGTCTGGATTTCCAATTACGGGTACGAAAAGGCGAAGGCGTCGATCGACGAAAGCCTGCGCAATTTGCAGACCGACTACATCGACCTGATGCTGCTGCACCAGCCTTTCTGCGACCGCTACGGTGCCTACCGTGCGTTGGAAGACGCGTACAAGGAGGGAAAGCTTCGCGCCATCGGCGTAAGCAATTTCTATCCCGATCACTTCATCGACATCGCCTGCAACATGGAAATCGTTCCGGCCGTCAATCAGGTGGAAACCCATGTCTTCAACCAGCAGGTCGAAGCGCAGAAGATCATGGAGGAGTTCGGCACGCACATCATGTCGTGGGCCCCGTTCGCCGAAGGGCGCAACAACTTCTTCACGAATCCGATGCTGGCCGAAATCGGGCACAAGTACGGTAAGAGCGTGGCGCAGGTTACCCTGCGGTGGCTCATCCAGCGCGGCGTCATTATCATCCCGAAGTCGACCCACGTCGAACGGATGCGGCAGAATCTTGACATCTTCGATTTCGTGCTCTCAGACGCCGATATGGCTGCCATCGCCACGCTCGACACCGGCAAAAGCCTTTTCTTCGACCACCACGATGCCGAAACGGCACGTATGTTCATGGGCATGAAATAATGTCATGACGTATTACAAATGTTTGCAATAGACAATGTGTCAGTAGATGAATCCGAACATCCAGATGGGGATGGAGTTCCCGGCGGCAAATTCCAAATCGTCTTTTACAAGATATCCGACTTCGGCCTCTTTAATCTGCTTCCCCTTCTTGCTTCTTCCCCCGACCTCAAAGGTGATGCCGTCTATCTCGAAATCGGATAATCTGGAGGAGGTGACTTTGTGAGCCTGCGAGGTCCAGACCAGGAAGTTCGTCTCCCTCATGTTTCAGGAATCGATCAGGCCGTCTTCGGAAAGGGCCTGTGCGATGTTGCTATTGCCAAGATACAGTTTCTCCACTTTGGTGAGGAGGTTATCGCTGTGCCCGGGCTCGTGGAGAGCATTGAAAAGTCCTGATTTAGTGAGGTATTCGATATAGTCGGGCACTTTGTTGCGACTGATGCCAAGATCGCGTCCCAGGGTGTCGTTACTGGGCTTGTAAGGGACACTCTTGGAAAGGATGTACATCAGTTTTTTCAGTTTCGCTGCGGCTGCGACAGTCATCTCCGCATAGACGGGGATGTCAATTTCCACGGTGCTGTTCACTGAATTTTCCAGACGGATGGGCGCATCGCCTTCCAGGAAATAAGGATAAAAACCGGTCTTGCAGTAGTCCTTGTAATAGACGAGGGGTCTGTGCTCACCATAAGGAAAGTCAACACGTCCGTGGAGGATGTCATTCAGCGTGGCCGGTTTCAGTGACCAGCCGCAGCGGATGTTCAGGTACTCCCGGAAAGAAAGGGCAGGCATCGTGTAAGGTATGGCACGACGGCTGAGGTCGGCGTTATTTCCTTTCTGTAATGCCAGGAGCGAGCTTCCGGAATAGACTACCTGCAGGAGCGGGATATCGTCGTAGATATTCTTGATCTCGGTGGACCAAGGCCTGTATTTGTGGATCTCGTCAATGTAAAGACGCTTTCCTCCGGCTTTGAAAAAGGACTGCGCCAGGTCATAGAGGGTATGGCCGGAGAAGTAGATGTTGTCAGCCGTGACATACAGGGTCTCCTACAGGTTATCGAACTTCTTGATATGCTGGAGAATCATGGTGGATTTGCCCACTCCCTTCTGCCCCATGATACAGATGAGGCGGTTGGACCAGTTGATTCTGTCATGAAATTCCCTGACATAGTCCATCGGGGTCAGGGATAGCTTGAGGCGGAAGGTGTTGTATAGTTGTTCCATGCTTATTTTTGCAAATATAGTATATTGCACCGAAAGTAGTGCAAAAATTTATAAAAACTGCACCAAAGGTAGTGCGTGATGTTTGATGCCACAGCGGAAACTGCATGTTCCGCTTAAAAATACAGATTCCGCTGCGATCCCGGTTCTTCCGGGATTCCAAACAAAGACTCTGTAAATATTCGACCAAAAAAAGTGGTAAAATTTTAAAAGGTGGTAAATATTTTGATTTTACCAGACAATAACTTACTTTTGTATCTGTCAAGTGTTGATTATGGCAAACTTGGACGAATTATACGCTGCATGGCAAGCGATGCTGCCGCTCAAGGAAACCGACCAGGCAAGGTTGGACAGGAAATTCATGCTGGATTTCAATTACAACAGCAACCATATCGAAGGGAATACCTTGACATACGGACAGACAGAGGTCCTGCTACTTTTGGGAGAGGTGGTTGGTACTGCAAAGATGAAAGATCTGGAGGAGATGAAGGCCCACGCACTCTGCCTCAAGCTGATGACAGCGGAGGCTCAGCGTAATCATCCCTTGACGGAAAGCTTTGTCAGGGCGCTGCATCAAGTGATGCTTCGCGAGGACTATACCGTGTACCGTAAACTCCCCGGTGGCGAGACTGCCAGCTATGTTGTTCATGCCGGACGTTATAAAACACGCCCCAACAGTGTAATCACCCGGACTGGAGAGAAATTTGAGTACGCATCTCCGGAAGAGACTGCTGCTCTGATGTATGACTTGATATCATGGTACAATGAAGCGGATGCAGCGGGTGTGTTGTCCCCGATTGAACTGGCCGCCCTGTTCCATTACAGATATATCCGCATCCACCCCTTTGAAGACGGTAACGGACGTATCGCAAGACTGCTCGTAAACTTTATCCTGCTACGCCATAACTACCCTATGATTGTAATCCGCAGCCGGAAAAAGGACGCATACTTGAACGCACTCTCCGCTGCGGACAAAGCGATCGGGCCTGTTCCTGCTGACGGAGCTCATGCCGCCATTGAAGATATCCGTCCTTTTGTCAAATACATGAAGGATGTTCTGATAACGGAGATTTCTCAGAATATTGCCTTCGTCCAGACGCAGAAAGAGCAAGTATGGTGGTATGATGGTAATCTGGTTACTTTCCGCAGTGCGAATACGCCCAAGATTCTCCGTTTTCTGTCACAAAACCCCCGCATAACGATTGCGGACCTCTCCAAGATGCTGGGAATCAATCCTTCTGCCGTTCAGAAACAACTGAACACCTTGACGGAAAAGGGATACATTATCCGCGAGGGCACGCCGAAGGAGTGGCACGTGATTATTCTTTCTACCACCTAAAAAGGTGGTAAATTTTTAAAAGGTGGTAAATCCGACGGCATCCCGGGCAGGAATGCCGTGCGTCAGCGCGCCGTCTTGTCCTTGAGGACGAAGCGGCGGGCGAGGGGATAGAGCCAGCGGAGGTACCAGGGGCGCAGCGCGCGGTCGGCCTCCCGGAGCTTCTCGCGGATAGGCAGGCCCTGCGGGCAATGCTTCTCGCAGCGGCCGCACTTGACGCACTGCGAGGCGAACGCGGGCTCCCGCGTCAGGGCCACGGTCTGGAAAAATTCCATCCATCCCCGGATTCGGGAACTGCAGGACAGCGAGTTGTAGCAGTTGAAATGCCCCGGTATGTTCACGCCCGCCGGGCAGGGCATGCAGTAGCCGCAGCCGGTGCAGGCCACGCGCTCCCGGGCCCGGATGATGCCCTTGACCCTCCCGATCAGCGCGAATTCCTCCTCGCCGAAGGCGCCGACGCGGGCTTCCGAGGCGGTCCGGGCGTTCTCGCGGACCATGTCTTCGGAATTCATTCCCGAAAGGACGACCGTCACCTCCGGCTGGTTGTAGAGCCAGCGGAGCCCCCATCCGGCCGGGCTCCAGCCCCGCCCGTCGCGTTCGATGACCTTCCGGGCCTCCTCCGGGAGCTTGTCGGCGAGCTTGCCGCCGCGCAGCGGTTCCATGATGACGACCGGGAGTCCCCGATCCGCCGCGGCCCGGAGCCCCGCGACCCCCGCCTGTGTGTTCTCGTCCAGGTAGTTGTACTGAATCTGGCAGAAGTCCCAGTCGTATCCGTTCAGGAGCCGCAGGAAGTTCGCCGTGTTGCCGTGGTAGGAAAAGCCGATGTTGCGGATCGCACCCGACGCCTTCTTGGCCGCGATCCAGTCCTCGATGCCGAGCGCCTGGAGCCGCTCCCACTGCGCGACGTCGGTCATGTGATGCAGCAGGTAATAGTCCACATGGTCGGTGCGCAGGCGCGCGAGCTCCTCGTCGAAGAAGCGGTCCAGCGCTTCGCGGGTGCGGACCATGTACTGGGGCAGCTTGGTCGCGATGTTGACCTGGTCGCGCAGGCCGTTCCGCGCCAGGATCGTCCCCAAGGCGGCTTCGCTGCCGGGATAGAGGTAGGCGGTGTCGAAGTAGTTGACCCCGAGGCGAATGGCCTCGAGAATCTCTCGCTCCGTCTTCTCTATATCCACGCCGCCGCCCTTGCGGCTGAACCGCATGCAGCCGTAGCCGAGGATGGAGAGGGGCTCGCCATTGCGATCTTTTCTGTACTGCATGGCCTACAGGTTGGGCTGCACGAGCGCGGCGGCCAAGAGACAAACTGACAGGATTCGTTTCATGGTCGTGCAGGGTCAGGCAATGGCGAACAGAATCAGCAGCTGGGCTGCCAGCACGCGCAGGAACATCGACAACGGATATACCGTGGCGTAATTGACGGAAGGATAGTCCGTTCCGTAGGCGTCCTGCGCAAAGGCCAGGACGGCCGGGTCGGTGGTGCCGCCGGACAGCAGGCCGCAGATTTGGTAGAAATTGAACTTGAAGATGAGCCTGGCCGCCAAGCCGGTCAGGAGCACCGGCACGAGGGTGATCAGCGCCCCATAGAGGATCCACCACCAGCCCCCGCCTGTCAGGGCGGCGACGAAGTTCTCTCCGGCGCCCAGGCCCACGGCCGCGAGGAAGAAATTGATGCCGATCTCGCGGATCATCATGTTGGCGCTTAGCGTCGTGTAGGTCGTGATCTTCCACTTGGGACCGAAGTGCCCGAGCAGGATTGCGATGATGAGCGGCCCGCCCGCCAGGCCGAGCTTGACCGGCTGCGGGATGCCCGGGAACGCGATGGGGATGGACCCGGCGATCACGCCTAAGGCGATCCCGAAGAAAATGGGCACGAGGTTGGGGTGCGTGAGTGTCTCGGGCTTGTTGCCGACCAGCTCCGCCACCTGCGCGATGCCCTCTTCCGTTCCCACCACCTGAATGGAGTCTCCCATCTGCAGGATCAGGCTTGGCCGGGCCACCAGCTCCACGCCGGCCCGCAGCACGCGCGTGACTGACACGCCGTACCGGGCCCGGATGTTCAGGTCGCGCAGGTGCTTTCCGGTCATCGCGGAGCGCGTGATGCTCAGCCGGCGCGAGACCACGTGCAGATCCTTTTCCACCCAGTCGTTCAGGTGCATCGGTACTTCCTCCCCGAAGATGATGCGGATGGCGTCCACGTTGTTCTGCGAGGTCACGATCAGCATCTTGTCGCCCTGCCGGAGAACGGTGTCGGGGCTGGGGAGGAAGACGCGCCCGTCGCGCATGATGCGGGAAACCACGAACTTGTCGCTTTGGTCGCCGACCACTTCGGCGAGCCGCTTGCCGAACACGGCGGGGTTCTCCACCTCGCAGTGCATCCGGCGCGCGTTCTCCTGTGCGCCCCGGTCTTCCTGGTCGAGCGCCTCGCGTTCCTGCGGGAGGTCGATCTTGAAGAGGCCCTTGAGCAGGATGAGCAGGAAGATGACGCCGAGCACGCCGATCGGGTAGGCGACGGCATAGGCGGAGGCGAGGGACGAGGAGGCCGCCGCGGCGGACGGGACGTCCGCGCCGGATGCGATCATCGCATCCGAGAGCGCCTGCTGGGCGGCTCCGAGCCCCGGCGTGTTGGTCACGGCGCCGGACATCACGCCCACCATCGTCACGAGGCTCTCGCCGGTGATCCAATGGATGACAAGGGTCACGAGCACGGCCATGAGCACGAGTCCCGCAGCAAGCAGGTTCATCGTGACGCCGCCCTTGCGGAACGACTGGAAGAAGCCCGGCCCCACCTGCAGGCCGATGGAAAAGACGAACAGGATCAGTCCGAAGTCCTTCATGAACGCGAGCACCGTCGGATCTCCCCTGAGACCGAAATGACTGACTAAAATGCTCAGGAACAGGATCCATGTGGACCCGATGGAGACGCCGCGGATCTTGTATCGGCCCAGCCACAGGCCGGTGGCGATCACGACGGCGAACAGCAGGATGGTATGGGCGATGCCCGTATCGAGAAACAACTCTTTCATAACTAATCATGCGCTTGATTTGCGCGGCGCAAAATTCGTCAATTTTCCGCACTTTCGGAAGAAGTCCGTCGATTTTCGCGGATCCGACAGTCTTGAAACAATCATCCGATTGAATGAATCCGGCGTTTTCGGATTTACTATTGCCCGATTTTAACTATATTTGTTCCCGACAATAATATATCCTGAATATGAAAAAGAACATTGCATTCCTGCTGGCCGCAGCCGTCGCCTTCAGCGTGGCCGCAAAGCCTGTCGGAGAGACGCGCACGCCGGCTTCGGACGGACGGATCACTTATGTGGGCAGAGTCCTCGCCGAAGGGGATTCCGTATCGTTCGACTGGACCGGCGCTACGGTGAAAATAAGGTTTACAGGCGATTATCTCGCACTCAGGCTGTCCGATACGGACAAGAATTACTACAACCTTTGGATAGACCGTGATGCCGACGAGTCTGCCGACCGCATAGTGGAAGTACGTGGCACGGATACTCTCATCGTGCTGTGCGACAAGGCGTTCCTGAGCGAAAGGTATGGCAGGAAGATACCGGCCGTGCATACGGCCGTCTTTCAGAAGAGAACGGAGGGCGAGCAGGGCAAGACCACCGTACACGAGGTGGTTACCAAAGGGGAGCTCCTGCAGGCCGACGGAATAAAGGAGCGCGTTATAGAGTTCGTGGGAGACTCCTATACCTGCGGCTACGGCAGCGAAAACAGCGTGGCTTCCGATCCTTTCACCAAGGAGACTGAAAACGTTAACAAGGCCTACGCCGCCATAGTATGCCGTTATTTCGATGCTGACGCAATAATCGTTGCGCATTCGGGCATGGGCATCGCCCGCAACTACAACAGCAAGTTCCAGGGCTATTGCATGCCGGAACGCTATCTTAACGTATTCGACGACAGTCTGGAGAAAGTTCCCGATGCGCCTGCCTGGTCTCCTGAAATGTCCCCGGCCGTGCCCGCCATGACCGTGGTGTATCTCGGCGCAAACGATTTTTCCGTTTCGCTCCAGCCTTCCAGGACGGCGTTCGTCAGTCAATATATCAAGCTGCTCAAAGAAATCAAGGCCAATTACGGCGAGGACCATCCCATTCTTTGCGTCGGCACGAAAAATGACCCCGGGATATACGAATACGTGCGGGCAGCCGTTACGTCGTGCGGTCTGAAAAGGGTACACTGCCTCGGCTGCACGGACGCGCTGTTCGACAAGACCGAACTCGGGGCGAGCCACCATCCCAATTATCGCGCGCAGATAAAGACGGCGTATGCCATCATACCCTATATATCCACCCTCACAGGCTGGGAAATCAACGAAAAACCTGTCAAATAAATATTCAATGCAATGACTACAGGAAAGAAAATCGCTCTTTGGACCACGCTCGGCCTCGTCCTTGCGCTCGGAGTATTCAGTTATGTCAGATTCTTCTACGTATTCAGCGAAGGATATCAGACGGGAGAACTGAACAAGTTTTCTTACAAGGGCTATGTCTTCAAGACATACGAGGGAATAATGATTCTCACCGGATTCGGCAATAAGTCCGGGACTCCGGACAAGCCTACCGTACAGTCGAACTATTTCGAATTTTCGGTAGCGGACAAAGACGTGGCCGACATTCTGTCGCACAGCACCGGCAAACGTGTCGAAGTGCATTATAAGCAATATTTCGGAGCCCTGCCCTGGCGCGGCTTCCAAAAATGCATAGTGGACGAAGTAGTCAACGTGAGCCAGGAAGAAACGCTTCCGGCGGACGTGCTCAATGAACAATCTGTTTTGTAGCGGAATATGAAAAGGAATCTTTTGACTCTCGGCGTTCTGTTCGCCTGCACGGCCCTTGGGGCGCAGAACGGGGTTTTCGCCGTACGTCAGGCCTCCGATCCGGACGGACGCATATTGACCATGGAGGAGGTGATAACCGACAGGAACATATATCCCCGCGCCATACCTTTCAGATGGAAGGAAGACGGCGGATACCTTGCCGGCGAAGACGCCTTGAAGACATACCGGAACGGCCCTGAGCGGCAGGAACTGCCTGACGGCGCGGAAAATGTGGTCCGTTTCGGCGGCAAGACGGCGTATACGGTAGGCGGCAGCCTTTTCCTGCAGACGTCCGACGGGACGGTCACCGTGGCCGAAAGCGAGGCTGACGGTATCGTGTACGGACAAAGCGTGAGCCGGAACGAATTCGGCATAAACGAGGGCGTCTATTGGTCCCCAGAGGGGAACAGACTGGCGTTCTATCGCAAGGACGAATCCCTTGTCACCAAATTCCCGCTTTTGGACATCGGCACCCGTACCGGGTCCCTGCTTGAAATACGGTATCCCATGAACGGCATGGTCTCCGAAAAGATTGCCCTCGGCATATACGATACGAGGTCGGGATCCACCGTGTATGTGCAGGCGGATGATTTCGGGGAGGACAGGTACCTTACCAACGTGAGCTGGTCTCCGGACGAAAAATATGTGTTCATACAGGTGCTGGACCGCAGTCAGCACCATATGAGGCTCAACCAGTACCGTGCCTGCGACGGCTCTTTCGTGCGCACGCTCCTGACTGAAGACAACGAGGCGTGGGTGGAGCCGGAAGACCATCTTTATTTCATAAAGGGACGTACGGACTTGTTCCTTTACAGGACCGACAACAGGGACGGCTACAAGAATCTGTATCTCTGCGACACTCTCGGCACCGTACGCAGGCTCACGCCCGCCGACGCCGACGTTGCGTATCTCGGCAACGACGGCAAGTCCGTATTCTATACTTCGGCCGAGGTGTCTCCGGTGGAAAATCATTTGTTCCGCATAGACATCCGGATTCCCGGAGAACGCAAGGCTTCCGGCGCCGGCGGCGTACGCATCGGCAAGCCGGTACGGCTGACGTCCGAGAGCGGATGGCACAGCGTCTCCCTCAACGGGGACTGCAGCCTTTTCTGCGACATATATGCCAATGTCGACACTCCTTACAGGACGATCGTGAAAAAAACATCTGACGGTTCCGTCGTGGAGGATCTTCATGCCGCGGAGAATCCTCTCGCAGGGTATGCCGCGTGTGAAGTGGACTTGGGCACGGTGAAAAGCGCGGACGGACATTTTGACAACTATTATCGCCTCATCAAGCCCCGTGGATTCGATCCGGCGAAAAAATATCCGGTGATAGTATATGTCTACGGCGGACCGCACAGCCAGCTTGTCAGGAACACATGGCTTGCCGACGCGTCCATGTGGGAAATGTACATGGCCCAGAAAGGATATATAGTATATGTGCAGGACAACCGCGGAACGTCCAACCGCGGAGCGGCCTTCGAAAAGGCGATCAACGGACTTTGCGGCCAGGCCGAGATGGCGGATCAGGTCAAGGGCATAGAGATGCTTTGCGGGCTTCCTTACGTGGATTCGGACAGGATAGGCGTGCACGGCTGGAGCTACGGCGGATTCATGACCATTTCCCTGCTCGTCAATTATCCCGAAATATTCAAGGTGGGCGTAGCGGGCGGCCCTGTGATAGACTGGAAGTGGTATGAAATAATGTACGGTGAACGGTATATGGACACGGACGCGACGAATCATGAAGGATTCGCGGCCACGAGCCTTTTGAACAAGGCGGCCGATCTGAAAGGCAAGCTGCTGATATGCCAGGGCGCCGTGGACAAGACGGTGGTATGGGAGCACAGCCTCAGTTTTGTCCAGGAGTGCATCAGAAACAACGTCCAGGTGGATTATTTCCCGTACCCGATAGCCGAGCACAATGTCTTCGGCAGGGACCGCATTCATCTTATGGACAAGGTGACGATGTATTTTGAAGATTATCTATAGCTGGTTTCCGTAAATCTTAAAAACTGATAAAAATGTCTCTTATAAAATCAATTTCAGGCATCCGCGGCACCATAGGAGGCGCTCCGGGCGACGGCCTCACGCCGGTGGATATAGTCAAGTTCGTGTATGCATATTGCGCTACGCTTCCGAGCCGCCGTCCTTTGCCGGCAGGGAAGCGGTACAAAATAGTCGTGGGCAGGGACGCCCGTCTGTCGGGCGAAATGGTGGAATCCATAGTTGCGGGCACTCTCGTGGCCTGCGGCGTGGATGTCGTGAAATGCGGCCTCGCTTCCACCCCTACGACGGAACTCGCCGTGCGCTATGCTGAAGCCGACGGCGGCATCATACTTACGGCTTCGCACAATCCCCGCCATTGGAATGCACTGAAGCTGCTTAATGAGAAAGGTGAGTTCCTCACGGCCGCGGAGGGACAGGCTGTGCTGGACATGGCCGAGAACGGGAAATTCGATTTTTCCGACGTGGACAGTCTCGGCACTGTGGAGGAAGAAGATTTTACGGACAGGCACATAGATGACGTTCTCGCGCTGGAGGCGGTGGATGCGGAGGCCGTGCGGGCCGCAGGCTTCACCGTCGTGCTCGATGCCGTCAATTCCGTGGGCGGCATAATCATGCCGCGTCTGCTCCGCAGGCTCGGAGTGAAATGCATTGAGCTGAACTGCAATCCTACAGGGGAATTCGCGCACAATCCCGAGCCGCTTCCGGCGAACCTCAGGGACCTGTGCGACACTGTGGTGAAGACCAAGGCGGATCTGGGAATTTCCGTCGATCCCGACGTGGACCGCCTTGCGTTCATCTGCGAGAACGGAGAACCATTCGTGGAGGAATATACTCTCGTCGGCGTGGCCGACTACCTGTGTTCCCTCGCGGCCGCGGAGGGAAAGCCCATAGCTACGGTATCCAACCTGTCATCTTCGCGGGCCCTGCGCGACGTGACCGAAAGCTACGGAGGCACATATTATTCGGCCGCCGTGGGCGAGGTCAACGTCACCACCAAAATGCATGAGGTGAATGCGTTGATAGGCGGTGAAGGCAACGGAGGCGTCATATATCCGGCATGCCACTGCGGACGCGACGCCATGGTGGGCGTAGCCCTCTTCCTTTCCAATCTCGCCCGCAAGAAAATGACTATGACGGAGCTCAAGAAAACATACCCTCAGTATGCCATAGCCAAGAACAGGATTGAGCTCTCCGACGGCGCCCTCATTGACCGCATCCTTTCCGAACTCAAAAAGGCGTATGCCGACGAAGAAATCATAGACATCGACGGCGTGAAGATTAATTTCGAGGACAGGAAGCAGTGGGTTCATCTGCGCAAGTCCAACACCGAGCCCATCATACGCATCTATTCCGAGGCACGTACGGAAGATGAGGCGGTGAAGCTCGGCGAGGAAGTGATAGCCGTGGCCAGGAAGATCATGGAAGGGTAATGTTCTCGTTCAGGACAACGGCCATAGGGGAGCAGCTCGACAAGGCCCTGACGGATGGCAGGGTGGGATGTTTCTGCACCCAGAATTGCTGGGATGCGTCCGAAGGCCGGTATTTGTACGATCTATTCAGGGAGAGGGGAAACCTCGAGGCTTTGTTCACTCCGAAGTCGGCGGAGCTCGCTCCCGGGACGGACCATATCGATTTCAGCGTGGAGCGGCTGAGGGAACTCGATGCCATAGTAGTGGAAATACAGGATGTCGGGGCGAGGTATTTCAATTATACCAAGGACGTGTTCCATCTAATGGACATTCTGAAGCTCCTCGGCGACGACGCCCCCTCCATGTATGTGGTGGACCACGCCAATCCCGCCGGCCGTGCGGTCGAAGGCTCCATCCCTTCCGGCTCCTGCGAACTTTTCGTTCCCAAGGCGGCCCATCGCCACGGGCTCACTCTCGGGGAATTGTGCAATCTGTACTATTCCGAGATAGGGGCGCGGTTCGCGCTGCACGTGATATCTGCGATGGCCAAGGACGACAACCGCGTCCTCATGCCCTGGACCATAGCCCCGGCTTCCGACATCCCGGGACTGTTCACCTGCCATATGTACGGCGGGGGAGGGCTGTGGAACGATACCAGCATCACGCCGGGAATCGGCACCCCGCGCCCGTACGAGTATATCGGGGCGCCGTTCATTAAGCCCGGCGGGACGGGAAACCTGCCGGTGCCTCCGGGAGCCGTGATGCGGCCTTGTTCCTTCATCCCTTCGTACGGCAGATATGCCGGGGAGAGATGCTACGGTTATCAGATAATGATGGTGCCGGGGGAGGACTACCATTCGCTGCTGCATACGCTTCAGCTGATGAGGTATTTCAGCGGACACTATTCCGGTTTCGAGATTTACGGGGAGTTCTATCTAAAGCTGGCCGATCCGGTGCTTGCGGACTACATAGACGGACGCATCGAATTCGATGAAGTGCGCGAACACGTCAAGACCGAGGAACAGAAATGGATACGGAAGGCAAAACGTTTTTTGCTGTATGAGGACCAGCCTTTCAGAATGAAATGAAAAAAGGGCTCTGCAATATGCTGCGGAGCCCTTTTTGTACCGTACCGAAAGAGGTTATTTCTTTCTGTTCTTGTATCTTTGATAGAATTGATCGACACGGCCGGCAGTATCCACGAGCTTGACTTTGCCCGTGTAGAAAGGATGGGACGTATTGGAAATCTCCAGCTTTACTACGGGGTATTCCACTCCTTCCACTTCCAGCGTCTCCTTGGTGGTGGCGCAGGAACGTGTGATGAATACTGTGTCGTTCGACATATCCTTGAAAGCTACAAGTCGGTAGTTTTCGGGATGAATACCTTTCTTCATTTTCTTCTCTGCAATTAATGATTCAGTCTGCAAATATAGCCGTTTTCGTACAAATATGCAAATGGATTTTCTATCCGATCATCTTCCGGAGCTGCTTTTCGTCCGCATCCGGAACGATGTCGCGAAGATGTTCGAAGATCCGTTCGCCCGATTCCTCCGGAGAATGTCCTGAATCCATGTCGTAATCTTCGAAAAAGGCGTCCGGGGTGCAGAACGATGCGAGCTGCCAGCCGCTGTAATGCAGGTCCCCGCCTCTGTACTGCCGTTCGAAGTTTCCTATTATCACCCTTGTGGCCATCTGCAGCTTGGTCATCACTCCGTCCATGCGGCTTTTGTTCAGTCCGCATATTTTACGCAGTTCCCTCGTCGTGAGCCCTCCGGCCTCCTTTATGGCTTCAAGCGCGGTCAGCTGCAGCCCTTCCGGACTGTATCTGGGCAGGGCCCGCCTGTAATTCATCAGTTCGCGGTACCATTCGACGGTGGCGAAGGCGCTTTTGCCGCCGCACAGAAATTTCCCGTAGGCTATGTCTCCGCATTCCACGACGTGAATCTTCCAATCCCACGGTCCGAGTTCGTCTTCGTTGAACCACAGTTCCGCCGGAGTCATTTCCTCTATCGAAAAATCAGGAACCGCATTCACGAAGAATGGAACGATTCCCAATTTTTTGATATTTTCATACATCGCCTCGGGACTTTTCACAAGTCCCATTTGCCCGTGATGTTCGGTGATCATGTACCGCTAAAGTACCATCAGCGCGCCTACGAGTCCGAGGATGGCGTAGAACTCCGGAAGGGCGGCGTATATGAGGGTGTTGGTGAGCACCTCATGTCCCTGGGAAACGCCTACTATGCCGTTTGCGCAGACCTGTCCCTGGCGTATGGCCGAAATCAGGCAGACGAGGCCTACGCCGAGTCCTATGCCGAAAATCAGGAGTCCGTTGGCGGGGTCGGCCTTCATATTGGATAGCATCATGAAGAACGCCACGAACCCGTATATGCCTTGGGTGGCCGGCATGGCGGAGAGAATCATGTAGCTGCCTGATGCCTCAGGTCTCTTTTTCAACCCGCCTTCGGCTGCATTGCCGGCGATGGTTGTACCGATGCTGCTGCCTATGCCTGCAAGACTCAATACAAGTCCGAGTCCGAGATAACCGAGAATACTGTTAAGCATAATTTTAAATGTTTATTGATTATTATTTGTTTTCTGCAATGGTGCATAGCGCCTGCCGCGCCCTTCATATCCGGAGTTTTTGAAGAACTCGAGGAAATTGAGCCTCAGCGGATGGACGAAAGCGCCGAGCGCCGCCATGGCAAGGTTGAGCGTATGCCCTATTATGATTATTATTATGAAAAACACCCAGCTTATGCCGTTCCCGTCCCCGAGCACCATTTTGCCGAGGTCGTTGAACGCGAAGCCGAGCATGCTTCCGGCGAGTCCGAGGGCATAGAGCCTCAGGTAGCTGAGGACGTCTCCCACCAGCCCCGTCACCGTGTTGTAGGTCTCCCATAATCCGGTGCCTATGTTGAGCAGGGGATTGCGGTGCAGGTTGTTGAGCAGGAATATGCCGGCTGCGGAGATGACGCCGAGCACGATTATGATCCATTTGGTGACGGCGGCGTCAAACACTCCCGCGAGAGCGAATGCGCCCGTGACGACTCCTCCCACTATGAGAAGCGTCCATCCCCAGATGCTCAGCGAATTCAGGAACCCCTTGTTCTTCGTAGCCATTACTGTCTTGACTATCATGGCCAGGCACAGATGCACGACTCCGACGACAAGGGCCAGCACCATGGTGGCGTCGAAGCCCGCCATCTTCGCCGGAAGCATTATTTTCTTCACTCCTGCCGGTATGCAGGCCCATGTAGAAATGTCCATGGAGAAAAAGTTGTGGAAGAAAAATCCCACTATGACGGTACCTATGCCGAGCGTCGTGACGAGAGGGGCCATGGAGGCAAAACTTTTGACCTTCTTCATCGCGAGTCCGGCGATGATGAGAATGATCCCGTAGCCGGCGTCGCCCATGCAGAATGCGAAGAACAGCAGGAAGAATATGGCTATGAATACCGTCGGATCGAATTCGTCGTAGCACGGCCTGCCGTACATGTCCGTCAGGACTTCGAACATCCGGTTGAAGAAATTGTTCTTCAGTTTGATGGGCGGATTGTCCTTTACCGTAGCCTTTTCTTTCAGGTAGAATGTGTCCGTCGAGTCAAGGTATTCCGTGATGGCGGCTTCGTCGTCTTCAGGGGCATATCCTACGAGGATCTCTACGGTGTCTTCGGCCGCTTTCACCGCCGTGGCTCCCGCAAGGTACAGGTCAAGATCTTCGAGCGTCCTGCGGCTCCGGTCTTCGAGTTCCTGCACCTTCGGCGCAAGGGCGTACAGAAGGCCTTTTGTCTCTATTATTTTGTTTTTCAAGACTTCAGCCTCCGCCTCGGCCTCCTTGAAATCTGACGAAAGAGCCGGCACTTCTTCCGTGGGAAGCGCATCGTCGCCGGGACCGGTTATGGAAACGAACCTTACCTTCGGCCCGTCGTCGATTATGACTACGGCGAATTTGTCCTCCCATTCTTTCCTGAACTTTTTCTTGTCAATGACATGGAAGTGGATGGTATAGCCCTGCTCCGCGAGGCTCCGTATGAGTCCGGCGTCGAAATCGCCCCAGGGGCGCTTTTCATCGGCCTCCCTGCGTTTGGCTTCAAAGGCGTCTTCGTATTCTTTCAATCCGGCCATCGCATCGGCCATGAGCCGCTCCGTGTCGCCGGCGGGGACATGGACGGATTGCGCCGCACGGATTATGGCGTCCCTGTCGGGATCCTTGTCGAAATCCATTTTCCGCATGTCGGCGATCGTCTTATTCAGTTCAGTCGCCTTTTCCAGCATGGCGGAGGAATCTTCGTCGACGGGCTTTGCCGAACGCGTGATGTCCATAAGCCCGAGTTCCTGCAATTTTCCGAGGAAACTTTCTCCTTCTCCGGCAAGGAGGATGAAGGAGTATTTTGTCATACGGCTAATCATTGTGTGCTTCCTCCTCCTCAAGGGCGTGCCTTGTCTTTACTATCTTGGACGAGGCTTTGCTCAGGTTTTCCTCGTCTTCCATGTATCTTTTTATTTTCCTGATGGCTTCCTTGTATCCTGGAATCTGCACTTTTTCGTACAGGTTCACTTTCTGCGTGGTCTTTTTCCTCTGGTAGTCCAGGATGCGGCGTTTCTCCATGTAGACTTCGGATTCTATGCCGAGCCGCGAAAGTTCCTTTAGTATCGCGACACCGTCGGCGTACCATGCCGGTTTGGAAAATGCATTGAAAGGACGGAGTTCGTAGCATATCTCCCCGAGGGCGGGTGTCTTCACTCCGGCCACCTTCACCGTCTTCAGCCCGACGTCGGTTATGCTTATGAGATTGGACTCGAATTCGTTCCACAGGGCGGCGAGATGGTCGTATTTTTTCAATGCGTCTTCAAGTTCCCGTGCAAGCCGGTCGGAGGCGTCTTTCGCCTTGCGTACCTCCAGCCGCAGCGCGGACTCCTTGTTCTGCAGGGTGGGGAGCGCGTTCTGCCTTACCTTGAGCTGCTTGCCGAGGTTGTTGAGGGAAGTCTTGTTGTATTGAAACTTTATCGCCATGGCTATTTCTCAACCCAGAATTCGTCTGTCAACGATTGCTTGATGCCTGTCTCGGCCTTGGTGAAATATTTGGAGAAAAGTTCCCACGCCGTGTCGAGCATCTCGTCGATGGATATGTTTACGTCTATGGAAAGCAGCCGCTCGGCATATTCCTTGGCATATGCGAGGCAGCGGTGATCGTAGTCGCTGAGGTCGAAGCCGTTTTCCAGCTTTGTCTTGGCGTTCTGCGCGTCGGCATACAGGCGCACCCCGGCATTCATGACCTGGCTGTGGTCCGAACGCGTCTTTTTGTTCTGTACGAGCTGTTTCAGACGCGACAGGGAGCGGAACGGATCTATTATGACCTTGCCGCTGTCCGGGTCGGCACGCAGGAACAGCTGTCCTTCGGTGATGTAGCCAGTATTGTCGGGGATGGCGTGCGTGATGTCGCCGTCGTTCAGGGTGGTGACGGCTATGATGGTGATGGAGCCTCCCGAAGGCAGCTGCACGGCCTTTTCGTATATCTTGGCAAGATCGGAATAGAGCGAGCCGGGCATCGAGTCCTTGGAAGGAATCTGGTCCATGCGGTTGCTGACTATGGACAGCGCGTCGGCATACAGCGTCATGTCGGTAAGCAGTACGAGAACCTTTTCGTTCTTGTCCACGGCGAAATATTCCGCCGCGGTGAGCGCCATGTCAGGAATCAGCAGCCTTTCCACCGGCGGATCCTCCGTCGTGTTTATGAAGCAGATTATCTTGTCGAGCGCTCCGGCGGATTCGAATGCATGGCGGAAGAACAGGTAGTCGTCGTTGCTCAGTCCCATGCCGCCCAGTATGATCTTGTCGACGTCGGCGCGCAGGGCCACGTCGGCCATCACCTGGTTGTAGGGCTGGTCGGGATCGGCGAAGAAAGGTATTTTCTGTCCCGACACTATGGTGTTGTTGAGGTCTATGCCCGCGATTCCCGTGGGAATGAGCTGCGAGGGCTGGCGTCTCTTGTAGGGGTTGACGGACGGGCCGCCGATCTGCCTTTCCTCTCCCTCCGTCTCGGGGCCTCCGTCTATGGGGTGCCCGTAGGCGTTGAAGAAACGTCCTGACAGCTGTTCCCCCACTTTCAGCACCGGGGGCTCTCCGAGGAATGCGGCTTCGGCATTCGTAGGAATGCCTTCGGTACCTGAGAATACCTGCAGAGTGACGAGATCGCCTTTGGTGCGTACGACCTGGGCGAGCCTGCCGTCGACCACGGCGAGTTCGTCGTTGGAAACGCCTTTCGCATGCAGCGACACTGTAGCCTTTGTGATGGCTTCCAGGTGTGTATATACTCTTTGATACGCCTTATTTGCCATATTCTTCCACGAGTTTGATGATTGACTTATGATAATCGTTGAATCTGTCGCTCTTGAATTCGGAATAATTCATCTGGCGCAGTTCATTGATGACGTTCTTGAACCAGTCGCGGCATTTTTCGAAATCCTCGAATTCGAATTCCCTGTCGCATATGCCGAGGACGAAGTCCAGCATGAAGCGCTGCCTTTCGAGCGGGCAGAGACTGTCCACCGCGTCGAAGGCGTCCTGCTGCAGGATGACGAAGTCCACGAGCTCGGATTTCCAGAACTGTATGTGGTAGCCCATCGGCACGCCGTCGTCGCCGAGAATGTTTATCTGCTCGTTGGCTTCACGGCCGCGCCTGATTATGTTTTTGGCCTTCTGGACCTTGTCCACCCATCCGGGCTCAATGGTCTTGTCCAGGTATTCCCGTATCTCGGGATATTCCAGATATTTGGAATAGGAGTCTATCGGATTGACGGCAGGGTACCTTTTCTGGTCGGCCCTGGACTGTTCGAGCGCATAGAAGCAGCGCGCGGCCTTTTTGGTGGATTCGGTGACGGGCTCCTTGAGGTTTCCGCCGGCGGGGGATACCGTGCCTATGACGGTCACCGCACCGGTCCTGCCGTTGTTGAGCACCACCATGCCGGCCCTCGAATAGAAGCTCGCTATGATGGCCGACAGGTCCACCGGGAACGCATCGGCGCCCGGAAGTTCCTCCATACGATTCGACATCTCCCTCAGTGCCTGCGCCCATCTGGAGGTGGAGTCGGCCAGAAGCAGGCATTTGAGCCCCATGGCGCGATAGTATTCGCAGATGGTCATGGCCGTGTAAACGGAAGCCTCGCGGGCCGCCACGGGCATGTTGGACGTATTGCAGATGATGGTCGTACGTTCCATAAGCTTCCGGCCCGTATGGGGATCGACCAGCTCGGGGAATTCGGTGAATATTTCCACTACCTCGTTGGCACGCTCGCCGCAGGCTGCCATCACTATCACGTCAGCGTCGCCCTGCTTTGCAATGGCATGCTGCAGAACGGTCTTGCCGCATCCGAAAGGCCCCGGGATGAATCCCGTGCCGCCCTCCGCTATAGGGTTCAGCGTATCGATGACGCGGACGCCGGTCTCCATTATCCTGTATGGACGGGGCTTTTCCCTGTATCCCTTTATGGCGACTTTCACGGGCCATTTCTGTGTCATGGTGACGGGAACCTTCTCGCCGTCCGCATTGACGAGCACGGCTATTTCCTTGTCGATATTGTATGAACCTGCCTCCGCGATCGACTCTACGGTGTATTCGCCCTTGAAGGAGAAAGGAACCATTATCTTGTGCGGAAGCCAGCCCTCCTTCACTTCGCCGAGCCAGTCCGCGGCGGCCACCTTGTCGCCGGGAGCGGCCAGGGGAGTGAATTCCCACAGTTTCTCATGGTTCAGCGGATCCGTGTATTCGCCCCTTTTGAGGAAGACTCCCTCCATCGAGGTCAGGTCGTTGAGCAGGCCGTCGTAGACGCTGGAAAGAAGTCCCGGGCCGAGCGTCGCCTCGAGCATCCTGCCCTCGAATTCCGCCGTGTCCCCGTTCTTCAGCCCGCGCGTGCTTTCAAACACCTGCACCTGGGCCTTGTTGCCGTTGACCTTGATGACTTCGGCCATCATCTTCACGCCGCCGAGATCGATGTAGCAGATTTCATTTTCGGCCACGGGGCCGTTTACCTCCACCGTGACGAGGTTGGAAACGATACCGGTTACAATCCCTGTAGTTTTCATATCATTAACGTTGTGTTATCATTCAGTCGTTGGTGGCTTTATACCTTACGCCCCCGAAGGTGCCCCTGACTTCATTGACGAGGGTGCGGAGCATCTCTTTCCCGCGTTCTTCGTCCAATGAGAACCAGCGGTCGATGACGTGCAGCTTCGCTATGAATCCGAGCACGGCCTCTATGTCGAAATAGTCGAAGGCCGTAAGTTCGTCTATCTTCGTCCACGTCATGTCGTCCAGCCCCTTTTCCCTCGCGAGTATGTCGTCGGAGGCGAGCACCGACTCCGCCTTTTCCTTCTCGTCGAATTCCCCGCCGTCGAAAAGCGGCTCGCCGTCTTCATCGAGTCCGGTAATGACGTCCGTTCCCGCCGGACGGCCGAGAGCGGCGTTGAGGTAATTCACCTTGGCGTTGCGGAGATTGAGGTCGAACCGGAAATATTCCCGGATGAACCGGTTGCGGTGGGCGAGCGCCCGGCGGTAGAATTCCGTGTCCAGATTGTCCCCGTCAAGGCCTTCGAGCATGAAATCCACGAGCGCGTTGTCGCCGGCGGAGCAGTTTCGGCGTATCTCCGAAATGAACTCGTCGAAGGAACCCTCTCCGGAATATCGCCATTCCGGCGTAAGAGGGGGCAGGCAGGCTATCAGGTATTCGTAATTGTTCATGGACTATTCTCCGAAAAGGAGCTTTTTGGCAGTAGGTCTGAGATATTCGGAAATAAGGCTGCGGAAAGTGTCGTCGGTGAGGCTGATGAAATAGCTGCCGTCTTTGGGGCCTATCCTGAATCCGCCGTTTATCTTTTTCGAGAATGACGCTTCCACGCCTTTGCCGAGGAGTCCGGACAATTCGCCTTTGACGAAAGGCTCGAGGCCGTCTTTCAGCTTCTCCGGAAGCACGATGCTGAGGTCGGCCGCATTTTCGGAACTGAATCCGGCCGCGACGGCCCTGATAATCTCCTTTATGAAATCGTCGGTGGACATGGCTTTCTCCACGGGCCCGTCCGTAATCGTGCCGGTTACGGCGTTTTCGATGTCCTGCCGTATCGCCTCCAGGCTCTGCCGCGCGGCCATCCTGAGGTCGCTCTCGACCTTGGTCCTGTATTCTTCGGCTTCTTTATGGGCCTTTTCGATGATCGAATGTGCCTGAGCCTCAGCGTCGGCGACAATGGTTTCAGATTCCTTGCGCGCTTTTTCAAGCAAGGCTATGCCTTCCTCCTTGCCTTTTGCCAGTCCTTCGTTGTAGAGTTTCTGGGTCAGTTCCTCCAGTTTATCCATATTATTAATTATTGATAGACGTGTTTTTACAAAATAAATAAATAAAAAGGACAAAAGCAAAAAATGAATGAATTCCGAAGCGTCGCGGCAAAACAAGCCGGCCCGGCGCCCGCATCGGGTACCAGGCCGGTTGTCTTCACATGCCTGTGCTGCGCCTATCCGAGGAATCCGAGCAGGATGCCGGCCGCAACCGCCGAGCCTATGACGCCGGCTACGTTGGGGGCCATCGCATGCATCAGAAGGTGATTTTTGGGATTGGATTCGCGTCCCACTATTTCAGATACGCGCGCGCTGTCCGGTACCGCCGACACTCCGGCGTTGCCGATCAGCGGATTTATCTTTTTGCCGTGCGGCAGCACCAGATTGAGCAGCTTCACGAAGCATACTCCGGTGGCCGTGGCGATGACGAACGAGAGCAGTCCGAGGCCGAATATCATCAGGGACTTGCCCGTCAGGAATTTGTCGGCCTGCGTGGAGCAGCCTACCGTGACGCCTATGAGGGTGGTGACGATGTCGATGAGCGGCCCTCTCGCGGTCTCGGCGAGACGGCGCGTGACTCCGCTCTCCTTCAGCAGGTTGCCGAAGAACAGCATGCCGAGCAGCGGCAGTCCCGACGGCACGATAAAAGCCGTCATTATGAATCCTATGATGGGGAATATTATTTTTTCCCGCTGGCTCACTTCGCGCGGCTTGGGCATCTCTATGAGGCGTTCCTTCTTGGTCGTCAGCAGCAGCATTATGGGCCTTTGTATCACCGGAACGAGGGCCATGTACGAATACGCGGAGACCGCAATGGCGCCCATCAGGTCCGGGGCGAGCTTGGACGACAGGAATATGGCCGTAGGACCGTCGGCTCCGCCGATTATGCCTATGGCTCCGGCTTCATTCGGGGCGAATCCGAACGCAAGTGCGAGCAGGTATGCCCCGAAAATGCCCATCTGGGCCGCGGCCCCTATCAGCATCAGCCTCGGCTGGGATATCAGCGCGGAGAAATCCGTCATGGCCCCTATGCCGAGGAAGATGAGGGGCGGATACCATCCCTGGCGCACGCCCTGATACAGTATGTTCATGACTGAGCCGTCTTCATATATTCCTATGTTCAGGCCCGGAAACATGGGAATGTTGCCTATGATCATTCCGAAACCGATGGGCACGAGAAGCAGAGGCTCCCATTCCTTCAGGATGGCTATCGTGATGAAGCAAGCGCCTATCAGTATCATCACTATGTTCTGCCATTCGCAGTTGGCGAATCCTGTGAATTGCCAGAATTGCCGCAGGCTGTCGATAATCTGACTCATTGGTAATCGCTTTACGGTACAGTGAAGATAAGGTTGTCGTCAGGCGTCCGCTATGAAATGGTGACTATGGGTGCGCCCTCGAGGACGGAATCGCCTTTGTTGACATGTATGGCCGTTACGGTGCCGTCTTTGGTGGCCGGAATCTCGTTTTCCATTTTCATGGCTTCGAGGACGGCTACTTTGTCGCCGGATTTGACGGCCTGTCCTTCCTTGACGGACACCTCTATTATAACGCCCGGCAGGGGAGAGGTGACTTTTTCGCCGGGGCCGGCCGCCGGGGCCTGTACAGGAGCCGGCGCAGCCGCGGGAGCGGCTGCCGACGCCGTCGGGGCCGGCGCGTTCGCGGCGGGGGCCGCCGCAGCCGGCGTCTCGCCGAGTTCTACCTTATAATCGGCTCCGTTCACTGTGACGTCGGCCATATTGCCTTCTACGGAGTTGACGGCTACGTTGTATTCATTGCCGTTGATTTTGAATTTGTATGTTTTCATATTTTGTCGTTTTTATTTTCTTCGTCGTTTTTCCGACGGCGCACGGCCGCCGGGCCTATCTCGGCAGTCTCCTGAAAGTCTGCCCCTTGGCGTTCCATCCGGAGCCTTCGGACCTCTTTATGGTGATGACGAAACTTTCTTCGTCGTGTACGGTGCCTTCAAGGTATAGATGCAGGGCCGCGGCTATGGCGGCATAGGTCTCGCCGCCGCACTCCCGATCCAGCGCAAGGGCAATGGCCGCGGCAGTCTCCGCGTCCGGAGCGCCTTTCCTGCGCGCCTTGGCTTTGCCGGAGGCCGTTTCGGTCCGGCCTTTCCCGCCTTTTCCTGCGGACAGCTTCCCGATGTAGGTGAATATGATCCATAGGATGGCCAGGGCGCAGAACACCACTGATACAGATGTTAGAGTGAGTACCCAGCCGTGCGGATCGGTCCTTTGTATGCGGCTGCTCCCCGTTTCCGCCGAAGATGAGCCGTTCTTGCTCCCGGGCGTCGGCGTCGAGGGTTCGTCGAGCGTCACGAAATCCATCTCCTTTGCGTCGAAGGCCGCCTTGCTCACGGACATGTCGGCCGGCAGGTCTTCGGGTATGTCTATGGAGTCTATTACGGTGCGTCCGTCATTGCTGATGAGATATACCGTGCTTCCCCGTTTCAGCGTGAAATTGGTATGGAAAGTGCCTCTTTCGCTCTTTCCGCTCGCGTAGAACAAGGCCGTCTGACGGGGACCGAGCTTGGTGGCCAGATCCCCTTTCGGGACCATGTACTTTTTCGGCTGGCCGGGATCGTCCGTCAGGAAGCATCCGGCGAAATTCACCGTTCCCTGGGACGTGTTGAATATCTCAATCCATCCGTTGTGCTCTCCGTAGTCGTCCGCAATGTTTTCCCTGTTCTCCACAAGGACTTCCGATATGATGAGGTCGACCGCGTTCTGGGCGTTGAGGACGGAAATCGATGCCGACAGCGCTGCGATGAATGATAATATTGTTCTCTTGCTCATGTGCCGAAACTATAGGGGGAGGTTGTCGTGTTTCTTGGCAGGTATTTCCTGCTTCTTTCCGGCAAGCTGCTCTAAGGCCCTTATGACGCGGAAGCGCGTGTTGCGCGGTTCGATGACGTCATCGATGTATCCTTTCTGCGCGGCCTGGTACGGGTTGCTGAACAGTTCGTCGTATTCCGCTTTTTTCTCGGCGTAGATTTTTTTCTGCTCCTCAGGATCGGCCACGGCCTTTATTTCCTTGGCATACAATACGTTCACCGCTCCGTCGGCACCCATGACGGCGATTTCCGAAGAAGGCCATGCATAGTTGAGATCCCCGCGGAGCTGCTTGCAGCTCATCACTATGTGCGCGCCGCCGTAGGATTTGCGCAGCGTCACGGTGACTTTGGGAACGGTAGCCTCGCCGTATGCATACAGAAGCTTGGCGCCGTTGGTGATCACCGCGCCGTATTCCTGCTGCGTGCCGCAGAGGAAGCCGGGCACGTCCACGAGCGTGACGATGGGAATGTTGAATGCGTCGCAGAAACGCACGAACCTCGCGGCCTTGCGCGATGCGTTGATGTCGAGCACGCCGGCGAGTATCTTGGGCTGGTTCGCCACGATTCCCACGCTGCGTCCGTTCATGTGGGCGAAGCCTATTATTATGTTCTTTGCGAAATCTTTGTGTATTTCGAAGAATTTCCCGTCATCGACTATGCCGCCTATTACCCTGTACATGTCGTAGGCCTTGTTGGGGCTGTCGGGAATGATCTCGTTGAGGCTGTCGTCCGTGCGGTCCACGGGATCGTCGGTGGGCACCATGGGGGCTTCTTCCATGTTGTTCTGCGGAATGTAGCTCAGAAGTTCCTTTATGACGGCTATGCCTTCCGCTTCGTCCTTTGCCGCGAAATGCGCTACGCCGCTCTTGGAGGCATGTACGCTGGCTCCGCCGAGCTGCTCCTGATTGACGTCTTCACCGGTGACGCTCTTGACTACGGCGGGACCGGTCAGAAACATGTACGAAGTGTCCTTCACCATGAGGGTGAAGTCGGTGAGGGCGGGGGAATAGACCGCGCCCCCTGCGCATGGACCGAAGATGCCGGATATCTGGGGAATGACGCCTGACGACAGTATGTTCCTCTCGAAAATCTCGCCGTAGCCGGCAAGGGCGTCTATGCCTTCCTGGATGCGGGCTCCGCCCGAATCGTTGAGGCCGATGCAGGGGGCGCCGTTGCGCAGCGCCATGTCCATCACTTTGCAGATCTTTTCGGACATCGTCTTGGAGAGGGACCCTCCCGACACGGTGAAATCCTGGGCGAACACATATACCGGTCTTCCGTCAATGGTTCCCTGGCCCGTGACCACTCCGTCGCCGTCGAAATGCTGTTTGTCCATATCGAAGTTGGTGCAGCGGTGCTGCACGAACATGTCGAATTCTTCAAAGCTGCCTTCGTCAAGAAGAAGCGCTATCCTTTCGCGTGCCGTCAACTTGCCTTTCTGGTGCTGGGCGTCAATCCTTTTCTGACCTCCGCCGAGACGTGCCGAAGCTCTGCGCTCTACCAGCTTTTTGATTTTTTCCTGTTGAATACTCATGTTTCAAGGGTATTTATAGATATTGAATCACAATCTGCAAATATAAACCATTTCGTATTTTTATGCAACTTGCCGCCGGAGCGGGGCCTTTCGGCAAGGTACAAAAAATACGGACGGCATCCGCCGCCCGCATTTGTCTTATGAGCTGATACTCATTTTATATGGCTTCCGCGGACCGGCTTTAGTCGGCCGGCTTGAGCGTGCTGTAGACGTTCGTGACGTCCTCGTCGTCCTCAAGCAGCCCCGTAAGCTTGTCCAGCACGGCACGCTCTTCCGGAGCGACGTCTTTCAGGTCCACGTTCGGAATCTGTTCGAAGCCGCCGGAAATCAATTCGTAACCGTTGTCCTCTATGTATTTCTGGATGTTGCCGTATGAAGTGTAGTCCCCGTAGATGGATATTTCCACGCTCACGTTTTCGTTCTCGTCTTCCACTTCCTGTTCGAAGACTTCGTCGGCGCCGTAGTCGATGAGCTCGAGCTCAAGTTCTTCGATGTCAATGGCGTCGGTCTTCTTTATGCGGAACACGCATTTGCGGTCGAACATGAATGACACGCTTCCGCTTGTGCCGAGCGAGCCTCCGCATTTGGTGAAATAGCTGCGGACGTTGGCTACGGTCCTGGTGGTATTGTCCGTGGCCGTCTCCACGAGATAGGCTATGCCGTGCGGCCCGAAGCCCTCGTAGATGACTTCCTTGAAGTCTCCCTGGCTCTTTTCGGTGGCTTTCTTGATGGCTCGCTCGATGTTTTCCTTAGGCATGGATTCGTTGCGGGCCTCGGCCAGAAGCGCCCTCAGGCGCGGGTTGCCCACCACGTCGGGACCGCCCTGCTTGACGGCGATGGTTATCTCTTTTCCGAGTTTGGTGAATACGCGGGCCATGTGCCCCCAGCGTTTCAGCTTGCGCTCTTTTCTGAATTCAAATGCTCTTCCCATAAATAGAATTGTTCTGTCGTCCGTCCCGTGGAAAACCGAAGATTTATTCCCGGCGTCCTTCTATGCGGCTTATGTATTTGTCTATTTCAGCTCCTTCGAAAGATCCCGGATACTGGTCCTTTATCTTCTTGTAGTAGCCGAGGGCCTTGTCGAACTGTCCGAGTTCTTCGCTGGCTATGCCGGCTTTCAGAAGATAGCCCGCCGAAAACTGATTGTCGGATACGGCTGCGGCTTTCTCGAAATAGGAAACGGCTTCGGCGTATTCCCCGAGACCGGCGTAAGCATCGCCTATGCAGGCCGTTGCGCGCGCGGCGAGAATCTTGTCCTTTCCGTTATATTTCTTAAGGTAGCCGATGGCATCCTCGAAGTTGCCGAGCTGCAGGGCGCTGACGCCGGCGTACATGTACACGGCCTTTCCGGCCTTGCTGCCGTAGGTCCTTATTATCTCGTCGAATCCGGGATAGTTGTCGTCTCCGTTGAGCGCAAGTTCATAGTTGCCGGCCTGGAAGTTCTGCTCTGCGTGGTAAAGCTGCGACGAAGCCTCGGCCTTCTTCGGCTGCACATAAAATCTTGACCAGCACAGAAGTGCGATGCCGATTACGAGAACGGCCGCGAGAACGCCGTAAATCAACGTTTTGTGCTCATCGAAGAATTGTTCGCTCTTGGAAACCGCGCCCTCTACGATAGCCTGTTGTTTCTGTTCGATAGAATCTTTTGTTGCCATTGGTATCTTGTATGTTTAAATTCAACCGGTTCTGTGCGCTTCTGCGCACGCAGTCTGCAAAATTACAAAAATTACCCGAAAGAACAACTATTTTGACTTTGCCGTCCGTCGTTTAGCCTTGCCGCCGTTGCGCGTTGCACCGGCACTGAGCTTTTCGCGTATAAAAGATGACAATAGTGCTATTTTATGATGAAAGAAATGCGTGTTGAGCTATTGCGTTAAATATGAATCGTTTAGTTGAAATTATCCGGAATTCGCCGTAAATTTACGGTAAATTCCGATATCCATCGAACAGTTTTATGAGGGCGGCCATAGCATTTGCAGAAATCCAATATTGCAGACCATGTTCCGACTCATTGGTACCGGCGACAAGGCAGGCAGCGGCGCTGATGTCATCAAGACTGGCTGGAACGACAACGGGTGGCCGGATCCGGAAATTAAAGAGCATTTTGGAGCCTATGATGACAGGGTGGAACTGACTCTTCGATTGGTGGCCGCTTCAGGAATTGTTGCCGAGCACGGCGGAAAAAGTTCAGTGAAAAGTTCAGTGAAAATTGTTCAGGCCATGCGCGGGAATACTCATATTACAATAGAAGAATTGGTTCCGATGCTTGGCATTTCTGAGCGTGCAATATATAAGAATATAGCGAAACTGCGGGAAGCCGGCATCATTCGCCGTAATGGCTCTGACAAAGACGGCGAATGGGAGGTCCTTAAATGAAATAATTAATCCGAAAAAACAATAACCCTGAAGTTTGCTTATTCGGCAGGGACAACAGTGTCCTATGCCTGAAAATATAGGTTAGACGTAAATCTCTATTTTTCAAAAAAATCTTGTGCCTGATGGATATCGCTGTCATCTGCGCCGGCCTAATCCCAAAGTTCATCTGACCTGCAGACGTCGGCTACCCCGGCAACCGTCATAGCCGGATAACACCCTTTTAATTTTATTCCCTGAACCGGCTTATTTGCCGATAGCTTTAGGCTCATCAACGAGTTTTTTTCCGCCTTGCCGCCGTTGGACCATCGGCCGAAGCCGACCCGAAAGGGCCGGTTTTTTCGTATATGGCGGCATGGAAATCATCGGAGGCTCCGCCGCCGTCCGGGCCGTTCGGTCCGGAGGAAAAATCACGAAATTGGAGGTGGCGGCCATGGGCCGGATATGATGCCGGCATCCATGGCCGAGTCCGACGGACACACAATTTACCTTATTTAAAATCATATTATTATGGCAACCATTAAAGTAAAGATGCGCCCTTCGAGCGTCGCCGGCAAGGCCGGAACAATCTATTATCAGGTAACGCACATGCGCGTCATCAGACGGATCACGACTCATGTCCGCATCCTCCCGGAGCAATGGGATGAGGAGCGGCGGCAAGTAGCCTCATCGGCGCCCGGATATGCCGTCATGCAGGCGAACATCGACGGCGGCGCCTCCCGTCTGCTGTCCATCATCCACGCTTTCGAAAAGACGGGCGCCTCCTATTCCGTGGACGACATCGTCCGCCGTTTCCGCGCGTCCGGAAGCAACATGACGTTCTGCGCGTTCATGCGGGAACAGATCGACTCCTTGCGCCTCTGCAACCGTCTGGGAACGTCCAAGAACTACGAATACACATTGATGTGCTTCCGGCGGTTCATTGTCGACGACATTCCGGTATCGGCCGTCACGGAGCCGCTGATCGAACGTTTCAATGCCTATTTGGTACAGCGCGGCATCGTCCGGAACACCATTTCGTTCTATATGCGCATTCTGCGCTCGGTGTACAACAAGGCGGTGCGCAAAGGGCTGGCCGAGCAGACTTTCCCTTTCGCGAACGTCTACACCGGCATAGACCGCACCCGCAAAAGGGCGGTGGACGAGCATATCATCGCACGGTTCATCGGACTGGATCTGACGCGTCTGCCTTGGCTGACGCTGACACGCGACCTCTTCCTGTTCTCATTCTGCACGCGCGGCATGTCGTTCGTGGATATGGCCTATCTGAAACGCGACAATATCCGCGACGGACGGATCCGTTACATCCGACGCAAGACAGGCCAGGAAATAGAGATACGCGTCGAGCCGGAGATGCGGCGCATCATCGAGCGCTATGCCGACGAAGCGCGGCCGTATGTCTTCCCCATACTGAGGAGCACCCTGCCAGAGAAAGCCTACAGAGAATACAGGGCGGCCATGTCATACCACAACAAAAATCTGAAACGTCTCTGCGCCGTGGCCGGGATTCCGGGGCTGACGTTTTATTCCGCCCGCCACAGCTGGGCGACCGCAGCCCGCAACCATCGTGTGCCGCTGTCCGTCATCAGCGCCGGCATGGGGCATACGTCCGAAAGGACGACGCAGATTTATCTTGCCATGCTGGAAAATTCTGTGATAGACGATGCGAACAAAGGAATCATCGAAGCCCTGAGATGTACAAACTCTTAGTAAGAGAGCATATTAGGACAATACAAATATAAACTCGTTGGTTGAATTAGAATTTTAAGGATTTATAAATGAAAAAGTTGCGCAATATGCAGATTTTTAGTAAATTAGTGGTAGCTACACCGATAACCACTATTTGTCTGCTTATGCGCAACTTCATCGTAAATTTCGTCAGAATTCTCGGGATCTGCAAAGATTTCGCCGGAAATCGGGTAAATGAGCTCGGGATAACCGCCGAAGCATTTGGCTTCGACAGCGAGAA
>CANPZS010000023.1 GCA_947588835.1 uncultured Bacteroidales bacterium
CCATTATAGCCCGGAACTTGACGCAGATACCAGCAGGGAACTTACCGATTCCACCATACCGGGAGCATTGCGTAAGGCAATGTTGGCTATAAACGGAGCGGACAAAGTCGCCGCCGTGGATGAAGCCATCCGCAAAATCAGAGAACAATTCAGCCAACCTTTGGTAAGTGCAAACATAACCCTCACCGATTGGCTGCAAAATGGGCTGGATGTGACCTTCAAAACCGCTCAAGGCTCATTGCGTAGCGACCATATCAAGATAATCGACACAGACAATATCAACAACAATTCTTTTGTGGTTGCCAACCAATGGACGGTTACAAATGGCAAATCCACCAAACGTGCCGACATAGTGGTATTCATCAACGGACTGCCAATCTCCGTTGTTGAGTTGAAATCCCCTTCCCGTGAAGTGACGAACTCGGAGGAAGCCCACCAACAGTTGCAGAACTATATGCGCATTGTTCCGCAACTTTTCACTGCTTGCCAAATGCTCGTGATAAGTGATATGGCAGACACACGAGTAGGCACGATTACCGCACCGCTTGACCGATATATGGAATGGAAAACCACGGATGGAAGCTATGAAAGCACGGCGTTTGCCGACTTTGAAACATTCTTCAACGGCATATTTGAGAAGCATCGGGTCATTGATATAATTGCTAACTTTACCCTTACAATGGGTGGCGATAAGAAGATACGCATACTCGCTGGCTATCACCAGTATTTTGCCGTGAAGAAAGCCCTTGAATGTACCAAACAAGCCCTGCAACGCAATGATGGAAAAATCGGCGTATTCTGGCACACACAAGGTTCGGGCAAGAGCCTTTCGATGGTGTTCTATGCCCACCAACTCTTGAAAAATCTGCTTAGTGCGACCTTGCTTGTGCTAACCGACCGTCTTGACTTGAACGACCAACTGCACAGCACTTTTGCATCGTGCAGCGACTATTTGCGCCAAAAACCAATCAAAGCTACTGATGGCGAAAACCTCTATGAATTGCTCGAAAAGCGCAAGAGCCACGGGATAATCTTTGCCAATATCCAAAAGTTCAAAGACCGTGATAAGCTCATCACCAGCCGTTCGGATGTGATTGTGATTAGCGACGAAGCCCACCGCACACAATCAAACACCAAGACAAAGATTGATACACAAACTGGAGAACTGAAACTCGGCTTTGCGGCTATCGTGCGCAAACTCCTGCCCAATGCGGCTTTTATTGGCTTCACCGGTACGCCTATTGAACAAGACGACAACGACACGAGAGAGGTGTTTGGCAACTACATTGACATCTACGACATGACCCAAGCCGTGGAAGATGGTGCTACCGTGCCTGTCTATTACGAGAGTCGTTTGGTAAAATTGGATTTGGACGAGGACACGCTCAAATTGTTGGATGACGAGTATGATAAACTGGCGGAAGAAGGTGCTGACGAACAGGACATCAAACGTTCAAAGAGTGAAAATGCACGGCTACGCGCCTTGCTTTCAGCCCCACAAACCATCGACACACTTTGCAAGGACATCATAAATCACTATGAAAACAACCGTGCCGACTTGCTCACCGGAAAAGCCATGATAGTAGCGATTGACCGTGCTACTGGTATAGACATATATAAAAAGTTGATGGAGCTTCGTCCTCAATGGAAAGATATTATCTGCGTAGTTATGACGCAAGGAAACCAAGACCCTGTAGAATGGAACGACATCATTGGCTCTGCCGCACGTAAAGAAGAACTGGCTCGCCAGTTCAAAGATAACAATTCACCGCTAAAAATCGCTATCGTAGTCGATATGTGGCTCACAGGCTTTGATGTTCCATCGCTTGCCACAATGTATGTTTACAAGCCGATGAAAGGACATAATCTTATGCAGGCTATCGCCCGTGTAAACCGTGTGTTTCCCGAAAAGAGCGGCGGTTTAGTAGTGGACTACATCGGCATTGCCAAGGCTCTCAAAAAGGCCATGCACGACTATACAGGACGTGACAAGAAAAACTACGGCGACCCGAACATCAAGACAACCGCCTATCAACAGTTCGTCGCCGCACTCAAGCGTTGCCGGGAATGTATGAACGATTACGATTATTCCTCTTTTTCCGATTGTTCCAATCTGCAGCGTGCTAACCTCATTAGAGGTGGTGTGAACGTGTTGCTTGATAAGGATAACCTTGTCTCGTCCGAACCTACCACTCAAACTGATGAAAATGGTAACATTATTCTTGTGGATGCCGTTCCTGCCGAGGCGAGAAAAGTCTTTATGGAAGAAAGCAAACGCTTGTCACAGGCTGCTTCGCTTTGCCGCAGTTTGCTCACCCCTGCAGAACGTTTTGAAGAAGCATATTTTGAAGCTGTACGGACATTGCTCTTGCGCCTTTCGGGAAACAATAAAATTACCCGTAAAATTATAGACGAACGCATCACACAACTGTTGAAAGTTGCAATCAAGGCAGAGGGAATTGTGGAAATTCTCAATACAAAAGGCTCGGAATTTTCACTCTTTGATGAGAATTTCCTGAAAGAGATAGCCGAGATGAAAGAGAAGAATTTTGCTCTCGAATTGCTCAAACGGCTGCTTGAAGAACACATCAAGAAATATGCTAAAAAAAGAATGGTTGAAGCCGAGAAATTCAGTGAAATGCTTGATGCCCGGCTTGCTGAATACCTCCGTGGGCTTATCTCCAACGAGGAAGTGATTAAGGAGCTTCTCAAAATGGCGCAAGAACTGAAAGCCAATGCGGGACAAGCATCTGAATTGGGACTGACCGAGGAAGAACAGGCTTTCTATGATGCTTTGACAAAGCCGCAAGCCGTAAGAGATTTCTATGAAAACAGCCAACTTGTTGCTATGGCAAAAGAACTGACTGAAGCCCTGCGTAGTAGCAAGACCATTGATTGGCGACAGAAAGAATCAGCCCGTGCCAAGATGCGCTCTATGGTGAAGCGATTGTTGAAAAAGTACAAATACCCACCAGAGGAACAAGAGGCTGCTCTCGAAACCGTTATCCGGCAATGTGAACTTTATGCGGATTCGGATAACGAAAGTTAGCTATAAAGTTTCATATCCTATCTGGTTATCATTTTTTGATTATATTTATTTGTACGCAAAAATATATTATGAGTAGAGGATTACCTTTAAATGTTAAATTATGTTTGGATAAAGCATTGGATTCTGCTTTGTTGTCAGTTGAAACATATAATAAACCTGCTGTGAAATTTAAATCAGGTGGGTACATTGTTTTAATGTGTATCGCATGGACATCATTGTTTCATGCAATATTTTTCAAAAGGGGGATAAAACCATTTTATCGAGAAAAAAAATAAAGTACGATTTAAAAGAGTTGATGGAGAAATTCAATTTTGGGAGTTAGCCACATGTGTAAAAGAATACTTCAAAGGAGAAGATTGTGCAATAAGGAAAAACATCGAACTCTTTATTCCATTAAGAAATAAATTGGAGCATAAATTCTTACCAGAATTAGATGCTAATATTTTCGCAGAGTGCCAAGCTCTATTGCTAAATTTTGATAAGATTGTAGAGAAAGAGTTTGGTGAAGATTATTGCCTAAGAGAGTCTTTGTCCTTTGCATTGCAACTATTTCCCTCTTCGAGAACTCTTGCAATGGGGATAAAAATGAGCAAAGATGCTCAAAAAATTACTCGATTTATTGATAAATATAGAGCGTCAATAAGTACAGATATTATGCAGAGCGGAGAGTATTCTTTTAAAGCATTCTTGATTCAAGTTGCTAACCATAAGTCAGTAGATGCTCTTCCTGTTCAGTTCTTCCCATATGATAAACTGACAGATGATGAAAAAAAGAAAGTTGAAAGAATCGCAGGACTAATCAAGGAAAAGCATATTCCAGTTGTAAATAAAGGGACATTAAAACCTGCCACCGTAATACAACAAGTTCAGGAACGGTTAGGTAACCCTAAGATTATAAGAGGGAAAAAACAAGTTAATAAATTTAATTCCGATACTCATACGAGGTGTTGGAAAAAATATGAAGTTCGTCCAGAAAGGAATTCAGATAACCCTGAAAAAACAAAGCCAGAATACTGTTTATATGATGAACCTAATAATAGTTATCTATATACAGAAAAATGGGTTGAGTTTTTAGTTAAAAAGATGCAAGACGATGATGAATATCAGTCTTTATTCAAGTAATTAAAGGGGAGAGGATAGACACTATCCCCTTTAATTGTTTAGTTGACTATTTTACATTATGGCTTTTATTTTCTCATCGAAAAACCTCTTTTCGGCTGTTGGTCATAATTCCCTTCCACCACATTGTCAACTTCCCGTCTGGCTTTGATTTGTTCCCGATTGTCAAACCCGCCCTTTTGCTTGGCGGTGAAATACAGGAAATCTCTGGCAGCCCGGAGTGATTGTCTGTCCTCCCCGAACAGGTTAAGGGCACTCTTGATGTCCGACACCTGTTCCGTATCAAAACGGGACTTGTAATAATCACGGGCAAAACGGACGACACAGTAAACAGCCTTGCGGAAGATGTCGTTTGTTTTGAGCAGCAGGAAACTGAGGCAGTCGATGATATGGCTTTGCCATGCAATCCGGTTTTTCAACCTTGTGGTCTCCTGCGTATGTTCCGCTTCCTTGCGGCTCAACTCTGATTGATGCCTACTTTCCAGTTTCATCAGTTCCCGATGGTGGTCACTCTGTATGGTTTGGATTTTATCCTGTAACCGCTCAATGGTTTCCTCGTGCGTGGAAATCTCATTGCGCAAATCCTCTATTTCATTTCTCAGGGCTTTCGATTTCCCGGTAGCCCAGCCGACAGCGGCATTCAGAAGTTCGCTCCCTTTTTCCCTGTTTAGCTTGGAGCGTTTTTCGCTGATAGCCCGGTCAAGGTCTTCGCTCTGTCGTTCTTTCTCATTTGCTTTTTCGATAAGGGCGTTGGTAATGCTTTCAGTTTCTTGCATCTTTTGATTAGCCATTTCCAACTGATATTCCCGGTATTGCCTTGTGGCATCAAGCCGCTTCATTTCCTCCTTCTGTTTCTCAATGATAAAGTCGTTACGTTCCAAATGTTCCCTAGCTGTAACAGCCTTTGACTGTCCACGTTCCATCATGAGAATATCGGATGCCAAGCTCTGCATTTCGGTCATATCCTCGTCATTGAGCTTGCGGCTCTTGCCTGTGTCATGGTTCATCCAGTCGAACACGATATGCGCATGGTAATTTGGCTTGAACCATTTTTCGCCCACCTTGAAACTTTCTTTGTCTTCTTGGGTGGGTTGTCCGCCCAGCCAATGCCCCTCGTCCTTGTGCAGGAAGATTTGGAGCGGTGTGATGCCCCAGCGTCTTTGGCATTCCTCGCCAAATTTTTGTACGTCTGCCAGTGTCGTGTCCGGTCGGATGAGCAACACACCCTCACGGATTGGTGAGCATCCCGCCACCTTGATTATCTTTCCGTTCTTTCCCTTGCGTTCACGCTCCTTTTCCTGCATGGCACGACCTGTCTTTTCTTTGACCATCCGCTTAATGTAGTCATAGTGCGCCTGCAGGTCGGGATTGCCGAAGCCGGGATTTATCCACTGCTCATTATTGGCAGTGAGTTCGGGCACAATGTAAATTTGGGACTTGCCGATATTACGCATGTACTCGGCACTCCTTCGATTATGAGCCTCGCTTGACGAGGTCTTGCAAGGCTTGATGTGTATACTGCTTTTTGTAGCCATATTTTCAAAATATGATTTGGGTTGTTGATTAAACTTATTGCTGTCCGCTCATAACCGCACGGGGTTCTTAGGGGTACAACCACCCATAAGCGGAGATTGCAAAGAGAGGGTCACTCTTTGCTCTGGGTTCTCAGGGGTGAAACGCCCTGAGTGGGTTATTAGGGCAAAGCCTTAATCCCCTCGGGAGAGCCCACAACTACGGAAGCGGAGCGTGTAGTTATAGTGGGCTATATCAATGGCAAGCCATTGTCTGTTACCCACAGCCTACGGCTTCCGTTCTCCTCCGTTAAGGAGGGTTTTCACCGCTGTTGCCGATTGGGGATGCACCGACCAGTACAAGGTCAAAATCATCTATTAGCTTTTGCAGGACGGGATTCTTTTCTATCATCCGGCAGAGGATTCTTTCCGCCTCGACCAAGTGGTCGGCTGTACAATTTATTTTGCTTTCCCGTATCTGGAAGACAATCCAGTCGGCTATGTCAATATGTGCCGCTTTCTGCTCCGGGGTGGCATTCTTCTCAATGATGTCAGACACGACCGTCTTGCAATAGGTCATGCTCCCGGCACGCTGTTTCCATTCCGCATAGCCGTCCGCATCGGGAAAGAGGAGCACGGTGCGCCCGGTCAGCACACGGAGCTTTTCCTCTCTCAGCTGGCTCTTGCCGCCTGTCGCCAGCCATACATAACCGGGGAAGATGGCAGAGCCGATAACGGCACTCTTTTCGGATTCCACCAAGACCACGACCTTATCGGGATAAGTGCCCAGCAGGTGTTCACCGAACAGGCATTGGGACAGTTGCCATTCCTCTGCCAGCTCATGCCGCCTTTTAAGCAGGCTGTGTATCCAGTCCACTGCCGATGCCTGTCCGTCCTTGACACGGTGTCCGTCATTGGGATTGTACTGCATCACCTTGCCCGTGCGTACCCTGCCTGTGCGGTCTATCTGCCAGAAGATGACTGCCCCGTCACGGGTAGCCCCCAAACGGTACTCTTCCAGCAACCTCTTCAACACTTCCTTTGCCTTGCTGCCGTAATAAGAATCAAGGAGCGATGAAATGAAGCGGAAAAAATTGCTATGCATGCTTTGCGACCTCTCCACATACTTTGGCGGTATGTAGCCTATGGCTGCTTGCCGTGGTTTCTGTACGGACTTCTGTTCCGACTTTTGCCTGTCAAAAGAGAAACCGTTGGCAGTACGGCATTCGGGGTGGTCATGGAAATACTCCTTTGGAGTGTAATGATACCCGCAACTGCTTTCGTGGTTGCACCTGCCGACAGACGGGTGCAGGGGCGTACCGCTTTCATCCACATAGTATGTGAAAGAACGCCTGTCCCCGCAGTTCGGACAGGTATGCCGTGTTGCCGTTCCTTTATATTTCTGTAATGTATAATTACCCATTGCTTGCCTCCTCTATTTTTCAATGAAATTATTACCGTCCCGTCCTGTCCCATTGTCCCACGTCCTGTGGGTCGGGACAGTGGGACACCTTGGGACACTCTGGAAGTTACCGCTCCGATAAACAAGGCGGTTATCCTTCATACAGATATGTACAGGCTGTTTCATTGCTTGTCCTCCTCTCTTTCCTGACCGATAAACAGCCCCGTCTGCCTTGTTTCCTCCGTTGTCCCACCTGTCCCATATTGTCCCACCGTCCCGTTTCCTACGGGTTGGGACAGCGGGACACTTGGGGCGGCTGATTCCTCCACTTTCCTGTTGCGCTGGATTATCCGGCTGACGGTGGATTTTCCGCAATTTACCTGTGAGGCTATTTCCCTGACGGACTTCCCCGACTGGGACAGTTGTAATATTTGGTAATCCCTCTGGCTGGATTCATTGTCGCCAAGTTTTTTCAAGTGTTCCTTTTCCGTTGAATAGCCCCTGAACACAAATTGCAGAAAAGCATCCATCTTTTCAATCTCGTAGATGATTACATTGTCCGCATCGTGGGAGAATGTCCCATATCGGACTTTGAGCTGTTTTACATAGCGAAGCCCTCCGTCCTGCGCACTCTTTCCGATGGCAAACACGCTGTCAAAGAAATTGTAAAGCCGTTTGCTGCCAGCAAGGTCGTTGGACGTGATGGGGCAGTCCAAAGAGCGTTTTGGAGTATGCGCCAGCACAAGGACGGACAACCCGTATTTCTTTTTGAGGTTGTTGAGCTGTATCATCAGCCGTCCTGCCGCATCGCCTTTCTCCATAGCACAGCACAAATAGGTAAGATTGTCAACGATGAAAATCTTGCACCCGGTTTGCAGAGCCATCTGCTCAATGCCTCCCATGATGGCTTCCTCGAAATCGGCTTCCAGCAACGAATTGCAGTCAAGCGAAACCCGGTACAGCTTTTCGGGAAAAGTGTAGGGCTTTCCATGCTCGTTGGTATAGCGGAGCTGGAACTGCTTTTCGGACAGTTCAAAGTCCAGATACAGCACATTGTCCGTCCGGGCGATACGGTCGGCTATCTGCACGGCAAGGATGGACTTGCCCACATTGGAATCCGCAAAGAGGCAGGACAGTTCCCCCTCATACCAGAAACTGTCCCACAGCGCACGGGGCATGGGCAGCAGCGATGCTTCAAGTATCGTCCGGTTTGCGGTCTTGATACTCATTGCACCGATGCTGTCCGGCATCCCGTGCTGCACTTGGGTCGCCCTCGTCAGGTCGCCATGTATCAGACTGATATAATTCTTGTCCTCTTCCATGACGTTTACCAATTACGTTGACCGGGCTTGCGGCGGTGGGAGGAGGATATGGATTCGCAGAGTTCCTCATCGGACAGGGGTACGGGATTCTTACGGGAGGATTCCAGCCATTTGTCCAGCTCGTCTCTATAAAGACAATAGCGTTTGCCGGGCTTAGTGGCAGGAATGCTTCCCTCCGACAGCTTCATGTAGAGTGTTCCCTTGGGAATGCCCAGATATTCCGCCGCCTCTTCCACTGACATTGGCACATGGGTGTCCACCGCCTTTGCATTGTTCTCACTGCGCTGCTCCGTAAGCAGATTTCTCAGGCTCATCACCTCGTCCCGAAGCTGAGCCACAACCTCCGGGAGGTCGTTGAATGTAATCATTGTTTTTTCCATTTGCGTACTCGCCTCTTTTGTAAGGCATGGCGCAAAGGACCGGAATGATACAGCCGTGAATATCTCCACGAAAGGTCATTGCAAAATAATTCCCGAATAACGATGCCCAACCGTGAATGATGGGTAAAGTTATTCGGGAAACGGTGTGATACAGACAGTTATCTGTTATTGATTACCCGTGATTATTGGTTATTGAAAGGCTGGTTATACTTTTCCCGTACATAATCTGCCGGATAATGGAAATCCAGTCTGCCGTTTTCAGGCTCGTCAATGGGAATCAGTGTCTTTAACGGCTCTACCTTGAAGTTCTTGATGGTCGCTATGTCCGTATCGGCAAACTCCCGTGGAAAAAGGGTGCTGATGAAGCGGGCACGGTTGTCCCCCGTATAGTATTTCTTGTACATGAAACGCTCGGAGATATTCCACACGAAATGGCGGAGCGGAATATTTGAAATGTCTTTGGTCAGCCGTCCTTTTATCGGCTTGGGCTTGTAACTGTGAAGCCGCATCCAGTTGTTGACCTCGCCACAGATGTGGTTCACTGTCTCCTTGTCTGCGATACGGGGCATGATGAAATGGATGTATTCCATGACCATAGCGATGCGCTCTTCATTTTCCCGTTGCTCCCTGTCCTCGTAATCGGCACGGTTTTTCTCGTGAAGCTCCGGGGATATGGCAATCTCTGTCGGTCTTATATCCGGGGTTGCTTCCCCACCTGTCGCCATTGATGCCGGGGTTACAGGCTTGTGTGCATCTTGGGGCTGGTCTTCCCGAATTTCTGTAATTTCGGCAGGTGTCTTTTTCTTGCCGAACTTGATTCTGTAGATTTCGTATGTGTCGAAGATGACTGTCTGGAAAGATAGATAGAGCAGCCAGCCAAGGAGGTTGCTGCATACAAAAACTATCAGGCGTACAAAGTTGTCCTGATTAAATTTCTCTGCGACAATCAGTGTCGCTATGGAAGATATTAGGAGGATGGCAAAGCCGACAAATCCTAAAATGATATGTTTGTCTTTTACGGACTGTTCCATGTTTCTTGTCTTATTCGGTTGTTACTTGTTGCTGTTTTTGCAAATTTAATAGTCTTCTTCCAATTATTACTCATTATCCTTGGTTAGCGGTTTCTTTTTCAATGTTTTTCACCAAATGTCCGGAATCGCACCCGATTATCGTACTTTAAGGACTTTTTAAGGAATGGTGGGCAAAAAACAGAGGGAGCGGTTAAAGCTCCACGCAATAACCGCTCCCTCTGAATATCCCGGACTTTGAGGATGCCTTATGCCTCCTTGCGTTTCAGGGTTATCTTGTCCACGACCTCGCACATCTGCTGTGCCGCCATCTTGGAATAAATCTGTGTGGTGGTAATGTTCTTGTGTCCCATATAGGCTTGTATGACAGCCATGTCCGTACCCATTTCCACGTGCAGGCTTCCGAATGAATGCCGGGTACAATGGAAGGTTATTTTCTTGGTTATGCCTGCCGCCAACAGCCAACGTTTTAGGGGACCCTGCAGCATCTTATCCTTGAATCCTTCGAAGATAAGCCCTTCATGCCGTTCCCCGAGCAGTCCGTAGGCTTCATCACTGATGGGATTGTGTACAATCTGCTTCGTCTTCTGCATACGGGTGGTCACGAACATCTTGCCGTTGGTGTACGGTTGTATCTGCTGCCAAGTGAGCTGCCTAATGTCGCTCTTCCGCAGTCCGGTCAGGCAGGCGAAAAGGAACGCCCTTTTCAAGACATCTTCTTCGCATGGCGTTTCGGCAAGCCGTATCAGTTCCTCCTGGCTCAGATGCTCCCTCATGGTGGGGATGCACTCGATGCGGTCTAAGAATCCGTTAGGGTTCTCCTTTATCTTCTTGTCCCGGTAGGCGGTGTGAAGTACCGCACGGAAAGCCGACCAGTAGCCTGCCGCAGAATTGATATGCAGCTTTTGGTTGGTGTGTATGGACTGCGGGGCGTTTAGCAGGTATTCCATGAACTTGCGGCACAAGTCCACGTCCACCTCCTCAAAGGTGCATTTGCCGTTTACAAAACGCTCAAAGTGCTTATAGACGTGTTGCCACTTGATATTCTTCCTATCTGCCAGTTCCTTGAAGTAGGCGAGGAAATCCCCTTTCATCTTGGCTTTGTCAAAGAAGCCGTTGTTCTCGTTGAAGATGGCTTCGTAACGTCGGTTACGGAGTATCTCCGCCTTTTTCATCATGCGTGCGTTGAAGTCACGCTCCTGCTGGTTGGCAGGTTTGGCGAAAATGTAAATTCCCAGTGCTTCACGTGTTATCACTTTCATGGTGGCGTTGTCACGATAGCCGGGATAATAGTCCAGACACAGCGAATACTGTGTCCCGTTCTTAATCTTGCGCTTGCGCAAGGTTACTGTCTTGCATTTGCTCATATTGATGATGTTTTTAAGTTGTACGTTTTCGGAGGTGTTCCCCGTGTTTACGGTGGCAAAGGAACAACGTGAAACAACCGTGAATACCTCCACGGCAATCATTTTGAAATAATTTTCCGGCAATGTCGGTTGCTCACGGTTGTTTCTCCCTCTCAGCCATAACACGCTCAACATCAGAGCGTAAAAGCAGGTTTTTCACACCTACCTTTATCTTTTCGATGTGTTTCACCTTGACGATATGGCAGATGTTGGCGGAGGAAAGTCCGTAAATCTGCCGGACTTGCTCCACGGTGTAGTAGCGTTCATCGTTCACGAGGTCTGTCCTGCGGAGTTCGTTCAGATGGGATTTGGAGTAGTAGGTACGCCCGTATTCTCTTTTGGTCGGTATCTTGTGGCGATGGGTGTATGCCCGGAGTGCGGTCGGCTTCATGCCGAACAGTTCTTCCGCTTCTTCAATCAGGAGCCAGTCGGTGATATTGCTGGTATCAACTGCCACACCGAAAAACTCGTCAATGTGTTTTTTGCTGTAATAGTTCTTCCCTGCGATGCGGCAGATAGGTATGCGGTTGCGCTTGGCGGTGGTGTATAGCCACGACTGCTTGACCTTGAAGAGCAACATTACCTCCTCGCCCGAATAGAAGTCCATCACTTCGTCTGTTTCCTTTTCCCTTTTTTCTTTTTTGGCTAGTGGAGACGATGGAGTGAACTTTTTCTGTGCGGAAGTGCTGCCGGGCAGGATGCGGTGGTAGGGGTTGCCTTCCAGCATCCGCTCGATGTCCGCCTTGCGGATGAATGCCATGCGGTTGCTGATACGTGAGGCTTTCAGCTTGCCGAGGGCTACGAGTTTGTAAACATACTGTCGGGAACAACCCATGAGTATGGCTGCTTTGGAAAAGGTGAGATACTCCTGATGCTGTATCTCCATGATTGGCCGGGCGGTTTTGAAGAGGTTGTTCTTCTGTTCCGTTCTGGCTCGTTTGGCTTCTGCCTGACAAGCCTCGCTGCAATATTTCTGTACCCCGCTCCGGGTTACAAATGACTTGCCGCAAAAACTGCATTTTCTGGTTGTTTTCATGCTGCTTTATCGTTTACTGGTTCATTCCTTCAATCGTGTATCTCTGAAACGGTGAACGGAGGTAAACAGTAGTCAATCGTTGTCGCCTTTCTACACGGTGTTACCATCGCTGCAAGTAGGAGCGGTTGCTGTCGCTTGTCGTAAACGGTTGTAAACCCTTGTAAACTGTCTGCACGATGTGACAAAAAACAAGCTCCGCAAATTCTCCACGTCAGAAATACGTCTCAAAAATATGTGGAAATTTGGGAAGCATCAAAAAGCAGCCGAAAAGTGTTAATTTTTAGAATATACTGATAGATAAAGATTTACGCTTGGATGTTTCTGGTTATTTTTGGTTGTTCTACGCTTCTAAATACATAATTGAAAACACCTTCCCCGATGCTCGTCACACTGTCGGGGATCTCGATACTCGTCAAACCACTACAATCACAGAAAGCATAGTCCCCAATGCTCGTCACGCCGGAAGGGATTTCGATGCTCATCAAACCGCTGCAACCACAGAAAGCATAGTCCCCAATGCTCGTCATGCTATTGGAAATCTTGATGTTTGTCAAACCACCACAGCCATTGAAAGCATCGGCCCCGATGCTCGTCACGCTATTGGGGATCTTGATGCTTGTCAAACTGCTGCAATGCAAAAAAGCCCTATCCCCAATTTTCTTCACACTTCTTGGGAGTTCTATTTCCGTTACTTGTGAACAATCCTTAAACAACTCATCCTCTATTTCAACAACTCCATAAGGAATAATGATTTTATTCCCTTTTATATATTCATTTCGATTCATACACCTAATTATTTAAATGATCCGCTCCGTCAATTGTGATGTTGGTGATGTTTGACAAAAACTGCTCAACATTCAGCCGTTCTGTCTCACATCTTTCGCGTTCTTCCCCGAACAGGTCAAGACGCGGCTGTCGCCGTTGCCGCTCCCGATCAATCCATTCACGACCTTGTTGGGCAAGTGCCTCTATCTCATCATTTGTTTTAGCGATTCCAATGGTTGCCAGCTCGCTATATTCGCCTTTTATTTTCTCGGCAACAACTATGCTCGTCGTTCCCGATCTGTTCTTTTTTCGCTTAATAAACATGATTTTTCGGCTTGCGTACCCCAAAATCAGGGTACGCAAAATTACAAATAATTGTTTATTAACCTATTATAAAATTGCTCAATTTTGAGTGACGAAGTCAGGAAAAACAGCATTCCCTAATTTTTCCATCATTTCTTCTTTAGCGAAATCTTTATTGCAAAAATTGATGGAATTGTTTAGGTACGGTGTAATCATTCCTTCAAAATGTTCTGAGTAATATGGTTTTGGCTTGGGATAGCTGTGTCGTTGAATAAAAATACATAAGTCTAAGCTTTCATTTAATGATGTAATTATATCCGAATATGATTATGAATTTGTAAACCGATTTAGTGGAATGTTTTTGTTTCGAATATAACATATGACTAGATAAGAACCTCTTTTTTCAAACAAATCATCATTTTCACAAATATAAGCTACTTCTTTTGACTTTAAGATTGGAGTTTCAGATGATTTATTGTAGATTTCCATTCGACGGATAGCAATATTGAATATTGGTTGAAAATCATCTATATTATCTGTTGAAGTCCATCGTTCTCCTTTTCCATAGGGATTCGAATATTCTACATTTCCTCCGTCTTTTATTTTATATAAAAAACTTCCATCTTTATGATACGACATTTCTATTTGGTTGACAAATCTTGATTTGTCTATCTCACTTTCAGTCAGATATCCTTTTTCATTATCTTGGTCGTTATTGGTTATAATTGCCAAACCGTTGTAATAATCAGTTATTTTCAAATCTACGATTCCATTTGTACCCATTTGGATGATATTGAATAATCCATAATATCGACTATTCATTTTGAAGTATACTTTGATTTTCTCTCCTCTATTCATAGTGTCAAATCTTTTAATTTTCAATACAAAATTAGCTATAAAACAATGAAATACGGACAATAACACAGTATTTTTGATTGAAATAACTTTTTGCAGATAGTCAAATTCAATAAATTATTGACTATAATTGCTTGAATTTATATTTCAATCCATATTCTTCCAGTTTACTGTACAGCGTTGTACGTCCTATCCCGAGCAGCTTGGCGGCAACCTTGCGGTTTCCGTTCGCCTGCTTCAACGCACGCAGAATCCGCTCCTTGTCTTCAGCGTCGTTGCGCAGGGCGAAGCTGACGGGCGAGGTCTGTTTCGTTACGGCAAGTTCCAGATGCTCTTTTGTGACAAGCCCGGTCTGCGCCTGCAACACCGCACCCATGATTTTCTGCCGAAGCTCACGGACATTGCCCGGCCAAACATGGGTCAGCAATGTTTTACGGGCTTCCCCGTCAAATCCGATAACGTCGCATTCCAGTTCTTTGTTCGCAATCTCACGGAAAAATTCCGCCAGTGGCATGATGTCCTCCTGACAGTCGCGCAGTGGTGGAACTATTATCTCGAAGTTATGCAGACGATATAACAGGTCTTGCCGGAATCGCTTTTCGTTCACAGCCGCCTCCAGATCTTCGTTGGTGGCGGCGATGATGCGGACATTGAAACTTTTATCCGTCTTATCACCTATCGGGCGGTATCTCCGTTCCTGTATGGCTCGGAGTAACATCTGTTGGGTTTCCGGTGCGAGGTTGCCAACCTCATCCAAGAACAGCGTACCGCCTTACGCCTCGTAAAAATAGCCTTTCTTGTTGTTGTCCGCACCTGTGAACGCTCCTTTGACGTGTCCGAAGAAAGCCGATGGCGCAAGTTCTTTGGTGAGTGAACCGCAGTCCACCGCGACGAACGGTTTTCCTGCCCGTTTGCTTTTGTCGTGCAGTTGGTGTGCCATATGCTCCTTGCCCGTACCGTTCTCCCCGAATATCAGCACGCTCATGTCAGTGGGAGCCACCAGCCTTATTCGTTTCATGATGACTTGAAATGCCGAGCCGTCACGAGAGAACACTGGCATACGGTTTCTTCCGATACTCCGTTCTTTTAATATGGTACGGAGCAAAGGGACGAGTTTATCCTCCACAAGTTGCTTGGGTATGTAGTCCAGTGAGCCGAGTTTCATACTTTCGACTGCCGTATGCACCTCGGCATAGTCAGTCATGATGATGAAAGGCTGCATCATACCTTCCTTGCGCATCCAGCGCAACAAGTCGATACCGTCGCCTTCAGGCAGCCGCAGGTCTGAAACTATGATGTCGTTTTCTGTCGCTTGTTGCAGAAGTTTCTTTGCTGTCGAGAGGTGGAATGTTTGCACGGTACGGAATCCCTCCTGTGCCAACAAATTGCAGACAAACTCGCAATATACGATATTGTCCTCCACCACGATGATTTTTGTTTTATCCATTATTATATTTTCTCCTTTCCTCTTTTGCCAATCGGATAATCTCCGCGCCCATATCCAGTACGGCAGACACTGCATCGGTCAGTTCTTCATGCTCTGGAGCGGCACTCCCATGAAGCAGTTTATAAAGTTCCCTTAATGGCTGGTCGGCACGGAGTATCTCCCACGAGCTGCGCAAGTGGTGTGTCATGGCATCCAGTTCCTGAAGGGCGTGCCGCCGTTCTGCATCCCTGACCGACTGCATTTCCTTTTCGGTTTCCGCTATCAGTTTCTCCAGCATGACGGCTTCATTGCCGTATGACAGCAGGGAGGTGAAATCCGGCTTTTCATTCCTGTTGCCTTTCATGGTGCACTTGTCTGAAACCTCCATCAGCTCCGATATGGAAAACGGCTTGAACAAGCATCCAGCGAATCCCCGTTCTATAAGTTCCTCCTTGCTGCAACTGCCCGAAGCGGTTGTCACGACTACCGGGATAGTCTTTGAATTGCCCACATTGGAGGTGCGTAGCAGTTCCAACAACTCGAAGCCATTAATCTCTGGCATATTCAAATCCGTAAGCAACAGACTGTATTCTTTCCGGCGTATCATTTCCATCAGCTCCGCAGCACTATTGCAGGTGTCGCAGTGTATCCCTTCCTGCGCATACATCTCTTTAAGCATCAGTAGCAACACTTCGTCATTGTCGATAGCAATTACCTCATGATACGCCTCATTATGGCGGACATATCTTTGACGGGATTGTACTGTCTGTTCATCAACTATCGGCATAGGTATTTCCACCGTGAAGCGGCTGCCTTTGCCTTTTTCGCTCTCCAGCCGGATTGTGCCGCCAAGCATCGCCACGATGCGCTGCACGATGGATAATCCTAATCCGAAGCCGTCCTTTGCGGCGGCATTAGACAGACGTTCAAAAGCACCGAATACCCGTTGTTGTTCCTCATCGGTCATACCTGTTCCCGTATCTTCAACAATGAGTTTCAGTGTACCGTTATCATAATTCGTTATCAGGGATATACTGCCGTTATCAGTGAATTTCATGGCATTAGACAACAGGTTGTTCCCGATTTGAATTATTCGCTCTTTGTCAGTTAGCACAACGGAATCACATACGTTCTTCACTGTCAGCGATAGTCCTTTGTTCATGACTATTGGTATGAACTCCGTTTCAAGTGTGTGCGTGATTGCTGAAATTCGGCAAGGTGAAAGACGTGGTTGTTCTTTGCCATTGTCTAAACGGAAGAAGCCCAACAGGGTATTGAGCATATCCCGCATACGGTCTGAGGATTGCTGTATGCTTTGAAGAAAATGCATATTGTTTCCATTGCTGCATTCCTTCCATAACAATTCGGTATAGCCGATTATTGTCGTCAATGGTGTACGCAACTCATGGGTAATAGTATGTACCGCTTTCTTTCGGGAGGCTATGAGTGCCTCATTTTGCTCGATTGATAGCTTCAGTTGCTCGATTAGATCTGTCGTTTTTCGTTTGTACCGCTTGATACGTTTGGCATCCCTGTGTATGATTATATAGGAGATAATCAAAAGTAATAGAACGAAGCCAGTCTGACCTTCAATCTGTATAAACGACTGCTCACGCATGGTAGCGATCTCTGTGTTTCGCTTTTGCAAGTCAGCTTGTACTTTTTCATCCATTTGGCGAATTAGTTCTTGCAGTTGTCGGTTAAGTTCCACATTCCTTGCAGCAAGACTGTCGGCGTGTTCCGATAGATGGTGGCTTTGCGCCTGTTGCTCGGCTATCATATCCCGGTTGAGGGAATGGAGCATCGTGGTGGTTACGGTTGGTTTTGGTCTTTCCTTCTTGCCGAATATGCCAAGAAACCCTTTTCGCTTTGGCTTTTGTGGCTGCTCCTGTACGCTTTTCTGCACGATTACAGGTATCTGACGGGCTATCTTCTCGTTGAGAGCCTGCTGTTCGTCAAGCACCTGGACAATCCGGTACATTTGCTGCTCCTTATCTTCAAGAAGCTGGCGCACGCTGTCGATGCGCTCTACCGGATAAATCGTTTTGAAACGGCACAGCATACTGTCCATCGCCATACGCTGAATATGGTAACATTCTAAATCTTCATCATCCCATTCCAATACGCTTTCGCCTAAAAGAGACAACTTTATCAGCTGGATATGGATAATGTTTATTTCCTTACGGAAACTCTCTATCTGCCGGTTCATAGTTTCTAGTCTCTCCATGTCCCGCCACTCGCTGAACCAAGTGTAAACGATACCGCTCACCAACAAAGCTATCAGCAGGTAACCCAGAGCCGTCAGTGTACGGATATTTTTTATTTCAATAACCTGTTTCATGAGACATCATAAGACCGCTATGTTTTTAGTTGAACTCATATCATCAATAGATAAAATTGGCGATGTGGCAAAGGACAAGGATAGGCATTATTATAAATTTCTCCTGACCCGTTTTAACAGTATCTTGCAGATTAACCTATGAAATGGTTTTATTATTGCAAAATAGAATTTTCCCATACGGTTATTGTATCTGTACAAACCGATAGATATAGGCTGTCATTCATGCGCTTTTCGGTCATAAATGCAATAACAAAATCAAGGTGTTTGTCGTTTTTGCTTATTGTCGCAAGGCTATCGGATTCGACAATGACAAGATCCGATAAATTCTTCTCTCCTTTCAGACCAAAAGGTTTCACTATGGCATTACGAAACTTCATCAAGGCAGTAATCCACTGCGGTGCGCAGAAGAATCTATCAGTCAATTCTTCTGCACTTATCAGCCGTGTGGTATGGACTATCTCACTGTAATTATCAGTATAATCAAAATGCTTGTTTAGTTCCATGATGTGTAAAAAGACTTTACTGTTGCAAATTCTTCACCATATAGCGAATCACAACAGCTTTGACATTAGCTTCCGGGTATTTGTTTTGGTAATATGCCGTAAGGTCTTTATATAGCCATATCTCAACATTCTGCGGTGCAGGTGTTCGATTCTGAGCATATATAAACACATCATATTGCATTACAGAGTCTTCTATATCATCGCCTTTAACAAAATAAAACTCTCCATATCCGGAAACTTTACTTTCCGGCAGAAGGAGCTTATATGATTCAGGGAACTCTGTTGGTTCCTTGCCCCTGCTAATCAAAAAGCCTTGATTAACAATGTGCATATCGACATCCAATAAGAACCATTTACGTGTTCCTGTAAAAGTAATATAACAACGCAAGCCTCCGAATTTATAGGTTGCATCGGTTTTAAGGTCATTTTCAATCTCATCTTTTTGGTCGGCTTCAATGGCATAAGCAAATTCAGAATTGATATACGGACAACGTTGCTCAAAATACCAGTCCGGGATGAAATGAGGAGGTAAATTTTCAGAGACCTTGCGTTCTTTCCATATGACTTCCAATAGTTCGTATTCAGTCCATGCCGGATCGCCCATGTTATAATCCAGATAGCTCGTTTCACTGATGCGTATTTGGTACTCATATCCTTCTTCATATTCAAACTTACCGATGCTTCCATGAGCCTCCCAATCGGTGGACTGCTCGTTTTTTACAGCATATACATCTGCAAGTACATTGCTGCCACTCGATGTTAAAACACCGGGGAGTTTTACAGAAGCTACCGTAAGCGTGTGTTCCTTATAACCGGTTATCTTCCTACCTTCTTCATCATCGTCATTACACGCAGTCAGCCCTGCCATAGTAAGAATAGCTACCAATAGTATTGTGAAATAATTATGTTTCTTCATTTTATTGTTTCTTTATAGTAAATTCCACCTTTTGAAGACCTTTTTGGCAATAATTATATATTTCTCTCCATAGGGATACTTACAATCCCCTTATTAAGCTCTTTTTTACCCACTTTTTTGAAACCTAAAGATGCATAGAAAGTTTCTGCATAGGTTGAAGAATGAACTGTTATATAAGTAAAATTACATTCACTCATTACATAGTCAAATAGCGATTTTCCTATTCCTTGCCGATGATAGTGCGGCAAGACAAAGAAGAGGGATATATGTTGTTTTTCCCGATGTACACCGATTATTCCTATCAATAAATGCTTGTTAAAAGCTCCATATATGTCAAGTGCATTCATCAACGATGTGTCATACACGAAACTTTTAAAGGTTTCGATACCTTCTTGGGTGAAATCATTCCTGCCACATTCCATACATACTTGATAGGACAAATCGGCAGCATTGTTATATTCATCTTGTGTTAATTTGCGTATCATAATATTCATATCCTAAAATCAGCTTTTAGCAATTCATAACAGTGGCAATCTAAAAAATTCCCATTCTTGAAATAGGCATTACGATGTATGCCACATTTGCGAAATCCTATTTTCTCTAATACTCTCATTGATGGCATATTACCAGCATAAACATTTGCATAAACACGTATCACATCTGTATGGGAAAAATAGCTACGAATAGCAAGTACTAACATTTGAGTCATAATCCCTTTACCCCAATAAGGTTCGGCAAGCCAATACCCTAATTCAGCATTGTAGCGTTCCACGTCAATGCCACGAGAAAAACTTATGTTGCCGACAGCCTCCTGATTTACTTCGATGCAATAATTATTTTGTTCGCTTTGATTTAAAACGAATCGGATAAATTGTTGCGCATCGCTCTCAGAGTAAGGATATGGCAGACTATCACGGCAATTATCCCATATCTTTTTATTATTAAGATATTTAGCCAAAGTGGAAAAATCATCTTTAAGCCAACGTCTTATTTTGCATTTATCCATATCTATTCCTTTTGTTTTATTACTGCAACTTTCACTAACGCCAAAATTCTTCGTGGATTTGCCAGTTTGTCCGATGTGGAACTTACGTTAGTTGGCAGGTAATAAATAAGCAAAGAAAGAGAAGGCCTGCCAATACAATGCAGCCTATGACTAAAAAGGCTCTATTGAGTTTCTTACGCTCCAATTCCTCCTTTTCCAATGTATTCTTTCGAATATCCTCCAATTGTTCCAACGAGAGGTGGGAGGAGTGAGAGGAGGCACTTACTTCGAGCAATCGGCGACGAGTTTCCTTCATCCGCTCACGCCCTATCTTGCGCAGTGCCCTGTTCTCCTTATCTCGCTGGAGCATATCGCTCACACAGCCTAATGTCCCCATTTTATAGTTAATATTTAATGTTCCAACCTTGATGTCTCAATTTCTTTTTGTAGTTTCTTAAAGATACGTTCCAAATCATGTCCGTGCGGGGCATTGATTTGAAAAGTACCGCTTTCTATTCTTGCATTGACCATCGGGGCGGTAATGACCGTATCATTAAATACAAAACCTATCCGTTGCCCAATAGCTTGTTCTGTAGCATCTGCCCATACTTTTTGTTTCTGCTTATTTACCTTTCCCGATATAACCCGGAGACCATAATCATCAGAAACAAGTTCTATCGCAGCAAAGTCCTTGACGGTTACCATCGGACTGTTTGCAAGGCTATCCTTCTGTCCGTCTGTGATAAGATACCAACCGTTTTCCCGATGCAGCATCGAAGCCTGCTTACATGAGACCACAAAGATGAATAAACAGCAGCCTATTACTCTTATTGCGGTTTGTGCATTTCTAAAAGTTTTCATCATATCAATACAGTTTGGTCAATGTCGCCACTGATTTTTCCGGACGATAAGACTGAAGTACAATACTATTCTTGGACTTTTCAATAACTGTCCAATTGCCCACCAAAGCACTACTCTCAAAAGTAATGACTCTACCGTCTATGTAATAGTATAAGTCCCATACTGCAGAAGGGTCACCGCTACCTTCACCATTGATACTTTTTCCCTGAGTCTCAGTGAGAAATTCCACAATCAGATATTCTTCGTGTACGACCTCTTTTCCATCTGCGTCATAATCGCAAACACAAGCATTCCAAGTTGTTTGCATCAGTTCCGAAGCGGTCAATGTTGGATCAGAATCATTGTCATCATCACTGCAACTCGCCAATAGTCCAATACTTAGAAGCAATATCATGCTCCACAATTTAAGTTGATAGTTCATGTTATCCAATTTTTTAGTTTGATATTATACATGGATTTTTAATTATAACCTTCTCTTCGCCTCTGAACCGGAAGTTTTACGCTCATTTGTTCCATTCACTTTCTTGTTCCCAAAATAGTAGTTGAAACGAAGACCGACACCGATAGGTTCCCCTTTAATTAGACTGATACGTTGTATATTATCGGTTTCATACTTATTCCGCCAATGTGTTGTCATCTTTCCGTCATACATATATAGGTTACAAAAACCATATAAGGATAATTGGCACGCCTTGAAACGTTTTTTCAATTGCCCATACAGATAGAGTTTCATTGGAGTTTCGGTATAGAAAGAAACATCTTTAGTATTGTACGACACATTCATATCAAACGAGATTTTATGCTGTTTTGACAAAGTGAAGTTATTATTCAAATCTATCTGAAATACACCATTATGGTACCCTTTGGTATGGGTGTTCTCATATTCAATGTCATTCATGCGCTGCCACAAATAAGAAACCGTTATATCCAAGTTGGCATACTCCTTCAAATAAGAGGTATTTGTATTCAATGCAAGCATGACATACTCAAACCTTCCCGCATTAACAGGAGTGGTCACCTGTATGTTGTCATCTGTAGCAAACGTCAGTTCATAAATCTGATTATTCACACGCTGATAGGTTGCCTGAAAAATGTATCGCTTGAAAAATTGATATTGCAAAGTCTGTCCGTACATGATTTCCGGATTCAACTTTGCATTTCCGGTCGTATAGCTTGTTGCAGATGTATAAACTTTAAACGGATTAAATAAAGAAAATACCGGACGTTCCATTCAATTGGAAAAAATGTATGAGAACACATGATTGGGTGATAACCGGCAGTTGATATATAGATTCGGCAATACCCTTACAAAATCATTCTTCGATTTCTCCTGCAATGAGTATTGTTGGGTAGTATAGTCAGTATATTCCAATCGGCAGCCCAAACGGGTTGAAAAACCGGAAATCCATTCTCTTTTCCAACTGGCAAACAAGGCAGAAGTCCATTCTTCCAATGCAAAGTGACTGTTTTGTTTTTTATCTTCTACATAGCCGTCATCTGTACCTTGCATGAAAGTGTCTTTATTGTCAATCTTTGAATAATAGCTATCTAAACCAGCCATTAATTGATTGTTACCTACGTTTTGCCTATATTCTATTTTGCTTGACCATATATTACTGCTTTGAGGTACTATCTCCTGATAATAGTTATAAGGCGAGAGATATTGCAGGTTATCATCCAAATTGTCCATACGATTCCATACAAACTGTTTATTCCGGCTATAGATGTAATCGAAATCAATATTCAACACTTGTCCTTGTTGGTTGAAACGATGTTGGTAAAATAAATTAATGCCCGCATCCGTTCTGTCGCGTCCCAAATCGTTATTATGTTGTACGCTTAACATGTCTTCCTTATCCGCATCCGTTTGTTTTAACCGTCCTTTATCAGTCCAGTCAAGTTTGGAATAAGAGAAATTGAGGTTACCTCCTAACTCGTCCTTGCCGGAGAGCTGGTATGACCAATCTATGGTTCCATTTGCACGTCGGGTAAAGCCTGTTATTTTGCTTTTCTGCCATACTGCTGTGGTAGTTTCTTTTAGAAAACTTTCCGTTTCATCTTTCTTCCAGTCGCTTTGATTAGAAAAACCGACCATGCAATTCAGTGCCAATTTATTCTTGTGATACATTAGATTTAGATTGCCGCGCTCTTTCATGTAGTGTGTTCGCCATACTTGTGCGGACAATGAGCCTTGTAAGCCTTCATCCTCCTTCTGCTTCAACAGGATGTTGATAATACCAAAATTTCCTTCTCCCCGAAACGAACTATTTGGAGAGTGGATGACCTCTATGCTTTTTATTCGATCAGCGGAAAGCCCCTTCAAATAATCACCTACAGCATCTGGAGCAAGTTTCTTTTCTCTACCATTCACATAAATTTTCGTTTCACTTTTTCCGATGATAGAAAATCGTTGCCCATCTGAAGCTACGAAAGGAACGTACTTAAAAGCCTCCAAAGCATTGTCATCGCTGAATGGGTTGGCATCCATATTATATACCAATCTGTCGCTTTCCACTTTGGTCCGTTGTCTTATTCCTTTTACAATTACTTCATCCAATTTTATGCTATTATCTTCTTTCAGAATAATTTGCAAATGGTTTATACTTGTAGATAAAGGACATATAGTTTGTTTATATCCCAAACAACTAATGAGCAATTGGTTGGCACGTGCATCTGGAGCGAGGACAGAAAATCGCCCTAAACTATCAGAATATACGATGTTATACGCTGTTGTATTAACTAATGAATCTTTTAGAATCACAACCGCATCAGCGACGGGGGTATTCTCCGTAGTATAAATCTCTCCTGTCAGTTGGGATCGGGTTTGCGAGTACATCTCAATCCCACTTACAAATATAAATATGGTAAACAAAATATGTTTCATACCTTTATGATTGAATATTTCTGCAAAATTACAGGTATAAAACAAAACAACTCTCAAACTATTTTGAGAGTTGCATTACGGGCACTTATTTAAGAGTATTATTCCTTGCCAAAAGTAATTTCTTTGCGGATACGGCTAAGGTAGGTCGGCGTAATTTGCAGATAGGAGGCAAGTTCTTTGAGCGTAATATCTTGCAATATATTAGGACAGCATCTTATCAACTCCCAATACCGTTCTTTGGGAGATTGCCGATAAAGATTGAGGTATCTGTCATGAGTTTGCCGAAACAACTCTTCTGCCATAACGCAACGTAATTCTATATTTTCTTTCAGTATTTGTCTAAAAAGATTAGTGCTACAAACCCATACGTCTGAATCGGTTATCGCTTGAAGAGCCACCAATGACGATTCCTTCCGAATGGAACTATAGAAGTCTCCGGCTAAATTATCGCACAATGCAAGCCCCGTGGTATGTTCATTTCCATCAGTATCAATGATAGTATATTTAAAAGCACCGGATGTAATGAAACCGAAATACTTAGGTGTTTCTCTGCGATGAAGAAAATACTCTCCCTTTTTATAATGGCAAAGTTTACCCTCTTTGACGCAAAGTTCACGCCAAAAATTCAGGTCCATCTTATCTATATATGGGTTAAAATTAGCCTTGCTTTTCATCTGCTCTATTTTTCAAAAGTAATTTCTTTGCGAATGCGGCTAAGGTATGTAGGTGTGATTTGCAGATATGATGCCAATTCTTTGAGCGTTATATTTTGAAGAATATTAGGACAATATTCTAATATATGAATATAACGTTCCTTCGCAGATTGGCGATACAGATTCAAAAACCTGTCGTATGTCTGGTGAAAAAATCCGTCTGATATGACACAATGTAACTTAAAGTCTTTTTCAAAGAGTTCATCAACAATGTTGCGGCTACAAACCCACACTTCCGCATCTGTGGCTGCAATAATATCAGTAACGGCTGGAGTTTTCAATACAAGACTTGAATAGTCACCCAATGGCGTGTCACAGAATGAAAAACCGGTTATATGTGTATTACCTTCCGAGTCGGTCACGGAGTATTTGAAATATCCTTTTTTGATGAACCCCCATACATTTTTTGTTGTATCTCCACAATGAAGGAAATACTCTCCCTTTTTATAAAGGCATAATTTTCCCTCTTTAGCGCAAAGTTCGCGCCAAAAGTCCATATCAATCTTATCTATATACGGGTTAAAGTCTGCCATTCTTAATTGTTTAATATAACTGCGCTACAACCATTTGCAAAGTTAAGCATTTTAATCCGAACAGTCTTTAATTCTGTTGAGAAATAAAGCCATTCAGAGCGAAGTTTACTCCAAATGGCTTTTCAAATAAATGAAAATTCTATATTTTCATACTTTTGGGACGGTTTTCGTCTTTCGCATACAATCCCGGTTGTCTGATGATGATATGGTCAGCGATGAAATCTCCCGATGTAATTCGTTCATTAGCAGGATTGTGTATCTGCGATGCTTCTCCAGTGAGCGATGGAATTATTCCTTCTGTTGTTCCCACTTGGCATACATTTCCCTCGAAAGCTCCACAATCTTCCGGCTCAGTTTCACAAGGTCGATAGTCTGCTTCTCCAACTTGTATAGCAATGCCATCGCCTTCTTCTCTGAGAAATGGCAACGCAATTCCTTCACGACTTGGTTGTAGTTCGTGCCGATGGCTCGGAACTGGGCGTGAAAGTCGGACAGTCTGGTGCAGTATTCCAACATAGCCTTGTCCACCTTCAGCACCTTAAACTTCTGCCCGAAGAAGTGAGCCTTCAAGAAGACGGCTTTCGCGTACACCTGTGATTCCTCATACATCGTGAGGAACTTGTTCCATTCCGCATCGTCAAAGCGCACCATCACACAGTGCTTCTTCGGATTTAATATGGGATTCCTCCCGTACTTGCTGTTCTTTTTCATCCTATCTTTTTCAATTTATGGGTCATCCATAGTCTAATCTCTGATTAAAAAACTTGGAAATTATCCGACTGCGGAGGATAATTCTGCCCACGGCAGTGCAAGAATTTTCAGTTACCGGAATCAACCGGAGTAACTGAAAATATATCTTGCTGTGTCTTTGAAGACACAGGAATCCTCCGCCTGTCGGATTGATTTGTGAGTATAATAACTCATTTGGAATATCGGTCAAGCCGATGGAGTGTATCCACTGACTTGACCGGTTTTACCGTAATCCACTCAGAGTTTGCGCCACTGCTCGATGTCCTCCCGGTAGGCTTCAAGGTGCAGGCGGGCGAGATTCTCAATAAGTCCCGATGCGCTCATGCCACGCCCGCCGAGACGGCGGACAATCCCATCCAGCCGGTCACGCACCTCACCGCTGACGAACACAGGCTTGCGTCGGTTATCTTAGGAACTTGCAGGTAAGCGGTACGGTACTCGTCCAGTGACAGCCTGCGTTGCTTGCTGCTGACACGCTTCTGCGGCACTACCATATCTTCAGGTGTTTCGCCTGACGGTTCATCCACCGTCGCTGTTTCCGCTTTTTTCATGACGGTCTTGCTGGGTTGTGCCAGCTGTTCCGGATCCAGACCGATGTTCCTGTAGAAGTCGTCCATAGACTTCTCACTGCGGGATTCCCTGCGTCCCATTCTTTCCACGATTTCACGAGCCTGCTGCTCACTGATACTTGGTTCTCTTTTCATTGTCATAAAACAGGTTGATTAAGTTATTACTGTGGTCTTGGTCAGTACCTCGACCGATTGTTGCAAGCAAAGTAAGACGTTTTAGTACAGTCAGTCAACAACTTGGATTCTCTCAGACAATTTTGTGAGGTTTTGCTTTATGGTGATGGAAACGGTGGCGCAGACTTCACCGATTTGCCGGATTGTTTGGATCAGACGGAGTATGATGCGAAATAGAAATAAGGGCTTATTTCCAACCCTGCGAACGGTTTGTTTCGCCTTGCAAAGAATACGGCAATGGTAGTCCTTTCCTATCCATTATAGTATGGATACGGCAATCAGTGGGGTGAGTGTATATTATGGCTATACAACCATTATTACCGGAGACAACCGCTACATCGTTGTGCCACAAGCTGCCAGTTCTGGAAAATCCATTGTTTTGTAAAGGTTTACCCTTTTCTTTGCAGCGAAAAGAAGCAAAGTTCAAAGGAAGGACGATATAAACTTGATGAAATGAACGAAGTAAACTAACAATACCCACTAAATCCAAAGTAACATGAATGAACTGATTAACAAGGACAGCGAGTGGATAATCCACTTCATGGGCAGCCTTGACCGTCTGCTGGACGGCTTCGAGCATCTGACCGCCAACTATCGCCCGACACTGGGCGGCGAACGTTTCTTCACAGACAAGGAAGTATCGGCACGGTTGAAAGTGAGCCGCCGGACACTTCAGGACTACCGCAACGAGGGACGGATAGCCTATATCCAGTTGGGCGGAAAAATCCTCTATCGTGAATCCGATATAGAGAAGATGCTAAATGACGGCTACCGCTCCGCTTATCGGCTGACAGGCACGTGATTTTCTTGAAGGAGCGCAGTTTGCCGTTTGCCCAGTGATTGCGCCAGCAATGGACTTCCGGCAAAAGAAAAAGGGAACGGCTTACGGATGAAGCGTCAAAATTCTGTTTCGTCTGTAAGCCGTTCCTTTTTTCCTGTCTTCTGATTTTTCCGTCAGTCGCTTGTTTCCGTTACCGGATGCCCTTCAAGCGTATGGCAGGCAGAGGCAAGGTTTTCGGGCTGAATACGCTCCACAGGAGGAAGATTCTGCCCGAAACGGCTTTGCCGCCCGACCTTGCCGCTGCCATCAGTGCCATGCGCTACCTTTGCATCCGAGCATCGGGAACTGGTGACTGACGGAATGAACTTCAATTATACCATCGGTTGTTATCCCTGCCACAGGAAACAAGCAATGTAACCGGAGTTCCTCTCTTAGTGCCACTGATTTCATTTATTACAAATCGTCTGAACAGGATACTCTCTTTACTGCATATTCTGAATGCTATGGCTACAATCATTTCAAGGCTGTAAACGTCATAATTGATTCCATTCGCTTGCCTGAGATACTTCATTGTATTAAGTTCATTCAGTTCCTTGTTTTGTAGATGGAATGAATCGCTTTGCGAATATCACATGAAAACACCCCGAATAAATCGGCTATCTCGAACTGCGTCATCCACACGGATACAGTCGGCATAGTGACCGTACCCGTTTCACTGATTGTTATTATTCCTCTGTCCATAATGTACTGAATTGATACTGTTTTACTTATTGCTATCTGTCTTTTCGCCGGTAGATTGTATCTTTCTGCGTTCCATCAGTTTGTCCATGTCCTTCGGGATTTTATCATCGGTTATCCGTGTGTAACCCTGTGTCGTCCGAATATTGGAATGCCCCATCATCTTGGCAATACTCTCGATAGGTATATCCGCCGAAATCAGGAATGTTCCGAAGCTGTGCCGACTTTGATGATAGGACAAGTTATCCTCTTTCCCTATGATAACGCCCATCTCGTGGATATCAAACCAGAGGGCATCACGGCTGGGAAGAGGGAACACGGGCTGTTCATCGTCGGTTGTGTTGTATAGTGACAATATCTGTTCCGCTATGGGATGCAGAGGCACGAATGCCTCCACATTCGTCTTCTTGCGGTTGATGCGGATATACCGCTTGCCCTCCGCATTACGTCTGATATGGTGCGGATGCAGGAGCTTTATGTCCACATACGCCAACCCGGTCAGTGTGGAAAAGATGAAAGCCCGCCTCGCAAGTTCCTGACGCTTGTCATACATCGGGGTGGCAAGGATTCTCTTGAACTCCTCACGGCTGATATACTTGTGTTTTGCCTCCGGCTTCGGTTCATATTCCAAATCCTCGCAAGGGTTCACACGGATAATATCCCTGTCCACGGCAAGATACAGCAGACGGTTCAGCCAGCACATACATTTGTTGGTCTGGGATGCCCCGAAATTCTTGCACTTTTTCAGATACGCCTTGTAGGACTTACCGAAATCTTCCGTCACTTCTTCAAGGGCAATGTCCTTTTTCCCGAAAGACGTGAGATAGTCAATCAGGTACTTTTGGTAATACATTGAGTGGCGGTAGGAAGATATGGAATCTATTTCCTCGGAATGTTTCCTCAACCGCTCCCGTTCCCATTCGCCCATTTGCAGGAGGGTAGTCGGATGGATATTATTCAAAGTGATATAGTTCTTCAGTATCTCCGCACTGACCACACCTTGCGATTTCAGTATCTCATTATAGGCATCCTCCGTCAGACGTAGGTATTCACGTAAGCGGTTGTTCTCCCTTACGGTTTTTATTTCGTTCTTCTTGCCGTTCCAATCTTCAGGACGGCAATAAATGCCTGTGCTTATGACCGCCTGCTTCCCGTCGATGGTTATACGGCACAGGACAGTAGTCGTACCGTCAGCCTTTACCTTGCCGCGGTTGATGTAGGGCAATAGTGAAAATGTGCTTCGCATATTGTATGTTCGGTGTTAAAGGGTTAATTGAAAATCTTTTGTAGCTTTTATGAACTTGTCCATGTCCTCGAAAAGTTTTTTCGGACTGACACGGGCATAAACCTGAGTCGTGGAAATATCTGAATGTCCCAACATCCTGCTGATGGTCTCAATCGGCACTCCGGCTTCAAGCGTTATCAGCGAGGCGAAGCTATGCCTTGCCTGATGGTAGCACAAGTCATCCTTAATTCCTGCCAATGCCGCCAACGCTTTCATATGCCTTCTGAGATTTGACCAGCGAAGCAAAGGGAACAAGGTTTCCCTGTACTCACTGTGATACTTATTGATAAGTGCCAACGCTTCGGGAAGGAGTTTCACACTCGCCCGATGCTCGTTTTTCTTTCTGCGGTATTTCAGCCATAACGCTCCGTCCTCATCCGTGTACAGGTTCTCGTTTGTAATGGAAACCACATCGACGTATGACACGCCCGTATAGCAGGCAAACAGGAAAAGGTCACGCGCAAGCATGTGGGATTTTCTGTAAGCTGGTATTTCCACGTCACGGATTTTCTCGAACGATTCGCGGCTTAATGCCCGTGGAGTCCTTTCCGATTGCTGGGGCAGGGCAAAATGCTGGAAATGGCATTTTTCCGAATACCCTTTCTTGTAGGCGAGGCGGCAAATTTTCTTCAAGACGGCAAGATGGTGGCGGACTGTATCTATAGCATATCCCTTCTCTTCTGTCGCGAAAGCCTGATACTCGTGGATGAACTGTTCCGTCAATTGCCCAAAAGCCAAATCCTTGACCTTGTACTTGGTTTCAATGAATTCTCCGAGTGTCAGCCGCATATAGTGATAGGCAGGGTAAGTTCCTTTCGCGCGGTCTATACCGATACGAGCCTTGATATCGTCACATACCGCGTCTGTCATTTTCATGAGCGTCATCTGTGTTTCCATGCTGCCTTGAAAAAGGTCTTTCACATCGGTGGCATCAAAATCGACCTTACGCCCCACAAGGCTGTCGAATGCGGTGTTTATCGCCAACAATAGCTTTTCAATCTTGGCATTAGTCTCCACCGCCTCGCGGCTCTTCCCGTTCAGACGACTCTCACGGGGATTCCACAGTTCGGGCGTACAGGACAGCTTGCATCCGAACTGCGCCATCGTGCGGTTTACCGTAATCCTTCCCATTATCGGGGCTTTGCCCGACTTGTCCAGTCCGCTCTTTTTGAGGTAGAGCAGCACCTTGAATTTTTCTACTTTCATAACGCTTATATTTGGGTTGTGCAAATTTACTTGCCATATAAGCGTTCCTTGATATGCAAAATATTGTGTATGAGCGCAAACGAAACGGTGCGGACTTCATCTTACTTCATTCCGTTACCACTGTCCGTTTCGGTAACAGGGCGGCTAACGTTTTGGTAACTGAACAACCTCAATATTTCGTTGTCATTTGCATTTTCTTCACTTGGCAGAATACCGAAACAATGCTCATTTCAAACGGTTTACGTTTTATCTTCACCTGTCCGCTTTTCCTTGCACAGCCTATCACTTTCCACTGTGCCCGCCATACTTTTGCAACGATGATGCTAACGCTTGGAGCAGACCTCTATACTACCTCGAAACTGCTCGGTCATGCCGATGTGAAAATGACACAGGTGTACGCTAAAATCATCAACCAGAAAAAGGACGATGCTGTTAATCTGGTAAACGGATTGTTTGATTAGCTCAATGTAAATCGTGGCATTGGGGAAAGATATGAGTGAGATGTTTTTATATAATATAGCCGGTTTGCAGCCAAATTTTGGTTTACTTTAATCCGGGTACGTATAGAAAAAAACAAAGTAAACTTTTGGGTGTAGGGTAATAAACAATAGGTTCGCTATGGAAGTTGGGGACAAAAGCCATCTGACTAATATCAAAAAGCCGCCTGAACGATAAATTCAAGCGGCATCTTTATTTCAGACTTTTATGAAGCCGTCATCCTGTTCCTGAACTCCTTCGGCGTGCAGCCCTCCTGCCGTTTGAAGAACCGGACGAAATGCTGTGGATGCTGGAAGCCCAGCGATTCAGCAATCTGCTTAATTGTACCTGCCGGATCGAGCATCCGTTCTTTGGCTACGGCTATCATTTTCAACTGTATGTGCTCCTGAGCTGTCTTCCCCGTTTCCTGCTTCACCAAATCCCCGAAATAATTAGGCGAAAGACAAATTTTATCGGCGAAATATTTCACGGTCGGGATTCCCTCCTTAGCTGCCGTATCCGAATAGAGATACTCGTCCAGCAGCCGCTCGAAACGTGCCAACGCATCGTGATTCATATCCTCACGCGTGATGAACTGCCTCTCGTAGAAACGCATGCAATAGTTGAGCAGCACCTCGATGTTGGAAACAATCAGCGACTTGGAGAACTTGTCGATAGGATGCTGTAACTCACGGACAATCTTCTTCATGTAATCTTGCAGGATGATGCGTTCTTCCGTCGAAAGATGCAACGCCTCATTGGATGCGTAGGAGAAAAACGAATACTGCTTCATCTTCTGCCCCAACGAAGTACGGTGCAGGAAATCGGGATGGAACAACAAACCGATGGCTTCCGGTGCGGGACCGTCCTCTATCCGGTGGATGCCGACTGTCTGTCCCGGATCGAAGCTCACTACGGTTTCATCGTCGAAATCATAGACCGTCTTTCCGTAGTTGATGATGCACCCGGTCGTCTTTTTGAGAAACAGCGCATAAAATCCCAGTGTCATCCGGTGCGTTGGTTGCGACACAGAGCCGTCGAAATGCACGATACCGACCAACGGGTGGCGTGTCTCGAAACCGAAAAAACGGTTGTACTGTTCGATGGTGTCAGCCTTTACTATATCCGCAGTGTAATCCATAATTCTATAAATACTTTTCTTTCAATAACGTATATTTCTTATTCGCAATACAAAGGAAATATATTTTCCCCGATTATAAAAGCATCATAGGGCAAAATACGTAATTCGGGTACTTTTATCCGTAAGCTGTGTACTTTGCTGAATATCATACTGAAACACTTACAATAAAACCCGTAATCGGGGTACTTCTGC
>CANPZS010000024.1 GCA_947588835.1 uncultured Bacteroidales bacterium
CAAAGACGGTCAGACATACGGCAAGCCATTTCGGCAGCCGGCCGATGCCCCACAGCCCGTGAAAATCGTCGATGGCGAAGCCTGTCGTGTATATGAGGGCAAGCACGACGAGGATTTCGATGAGAAGCCGCAGACGCGGGGAGAGCCCCAATATGTCATCCATTACACCTACGTAGAGCATAATCATCATGATACCTGTCAATGGATAAACCTGCGACATGTCGCAGAACATACCGCCGACGACCGTCGCGGCGAGGATGCCGAAGGCCACGGCGACACCGCCTAATACCGGCACCGGCTCCTTCTGCAGCTTGCGGGCATCCGGATTGTCGACGATGTTCTTCGCTATCGCTATACGCAGGACGTACCTGAATATCCAACAGGACGTCAGGAAGGACACGAGAAATATCAAGGCGTACTTTGCCATTCCTTGTCAGAACAGTCCAATTATTGAATACGGTTACGGAGGCATCGTCAAGATTCAGGCACTCTGCGCCAAGGTGCGACGTTTTACGGCTTCGTTGATCTTCATGCACGACAGGTCGATAAGCACCGCAAGGCTCCACAGGCGGCCGTCGCTGCCTTGCGGGCAGGCCTCCAGCTGCATGGACGCCACCTTCGCGACGGCTTCCGCACGGCTCCAATCGGCAGGGCCGATGCCCCACGTCAATGTCCGGTACAGCATGAACACCTCACGGGAGTTCAGCATCGTAGACTTCACGGCAGCAGTGATTGTCATATCCGACGTACTTGCCATAGCGGACACTGTCTCAGTTCCGCAGCCGATTATCCGCTCGAAGCAGCGGCTGCGGGCTTTCATGATGAGCGCATCGAAACGATTGTCGCCGTGGACGTTCGAGTTTCCCGTCATCACGTCTACACGCCGCAATGCCTCGCCCGTGCCGATGCCTTCCCAACTGCCGTCGGCGCTTAACTCCCCTGCCCATGTCTCCACGCGGCTGCGCATGTATTGAAATGCAGGATTCTCTAACTTGTCTTCTTCCGAAGCATAGCGCATGAATTCGATGATGCAGTTCAGTATCCCGTACTCCGTCCGGCGTTCCTCTCCGGTGACCGGACGGGAAGCATCGCCGGCCTTGGACAGCCATTCCTCTACGGCACGACAGGCACGGCGACCGGCCATCATTTCCCTGCGGACGTCGAATGACGCATCAGGCATGTGAAACATATTGTACAGCACGGGGACAAGGCGGCTGCGGCGCTCCAAGGACGAACCACTGCGGCAGCGCCTCAGGCAGATTCCGAAGATCCTATCAATCGCCGCACGGTGAAATGCGACGCTGCCGTACCAAGCCTCTCCCCCGCAGGACACACTCTCTCCGCTGACATACCCGCTATCGCCGCCGACTGCCGTCATCTTCGCGACGGAAAGATGAGCCTCCATCAACGCAGCCAGCGCTTCGTCAGACATGCCTTCTTCCGGCGGAAGCTGACGCAATGCCTCCGTCATTTCATACAATTCAGACATTTCCATTTAAGATATGATGAGGCTGTTCCTAAGAAAAGGCTATTCCAAAAATTCCATCAATTCGGGATCGACCTCCACGGCCGCCACAAGAAAATTGGGCAAAGTCACCATAAGACGCCGGCGCCTCAGGCCCCTCACCGACAGCAGATGTCCTTCGTATCCGTCCAGACTTCCTCCCACGATACGCACCTGCTTCCCACACATCGCCGGCGTAATCTCTTCAGGACGATAATACCGCGGCATGACCGTGCTCCGCACCGCGCGCATGAACCGCTCCATGTCGCCGTCAGGTACGACCATCGGCTTGCAATAGCCTCCGCATGCATAGCGGTACTGAAGATTTTCTATCTTTTCAACGACCTCGTCCAACTGCGGCCGCCTGTCGTGTACGAACAGCAGGTCCGACATGAACGGCTCCTCGCGGCTCGTCCTCCGGCCTCCTTCCACGACCACCCTGCGGGTCATCGGGGTGAAAATTTCCATCCCCATCGCCGCAAGCGTCTTGTATGCCGGACCTTTGGAGTGCCTGCGCGACAAATCGCGCATGGCGTACCACCGCAGCTCCTTATCTGCACCAGCCGTTCCGATCATTCAGGGAAATACATTTCTACTAGTCCTCCAAGACTTTGTATCCAATTACAAATCTTGCAGTTACAAATGTCGCGCAAAAAAGTCCGCTTGCTCTCCACCTCTTTCTCCGGCTTTTCTGTCACCTTATGATTTTTGGTGTTTATTCTTCGTAAGAGAGAACATCATTTTGCAACATGCTGAATATCTGCGCAATACAATGCATCATGAATAAAACTTGCTTGACTTTTGTCACTTTTTATAAAACAATCCTCGCTTTCCGCTCTTTGCGACAATGCATGGCCCCTACTGAAACCTATGTGCGCCGAAGTGTAGCATCCGTTCTCGGAACGGTCAGGCAACCATTTGCAGCACAGTTAATTGGAATTCGGGGGGGGTATTCACAAAGAAAATATTTGTCCCGTCAAGTTTGGCGGATAAGATATTTATCGTAACTTTGCGGTCCGGTTTGTATTCTCTCTTACGAAGAATACACACATCCGTCGGTTGTTGAGAATTTCCCTTTTTGTGCTATAAGTCAATGAGTTCTTCGTGGAATACGCATTACGGCGCAGGCGGCAGGGCGGCCGGATACGGTTTGACATCTTGACAAAAATGAATATTTTTGCCCCGTCGGATTTCAATAAATGGAAGCGTTATGAACATAGCCATAGTAGGTACAGGATATGTGGGACTCGTGAGCGGGGCCTGCTTTGCGGAAATGGGGGCCGACGTGACATGCGTCGACGTGGATGAAAAGAAGATCGAACGCCTGCGCCAAGGCATCGTGCCCATTTTCGAACCGCAGCTGGAGGATCTTGTCCGGAGAAATTCGAAAGAGGGACGGCTTTCATTTTCATCGGATCTGGCCTCGCTGCTCGATTCGGTGGAAATAGTCTTCTGCGCAGTGGGAACGCCTCCGGACGAAGACGGAAGCGCGGATCTGAAATATGTGCTCGAAGTGGCTTCGACCGTCGGCAGGAACATGCACGGATACATCCTGTTCGTGACCAAGTCCACCGTTCCCGTAGGCACTTCGAAGAAAGTCAAGGCTATAATCGAAGCGGAACTCGGAGCCCGCGGCGTCAGGATTCCGTTCGACGTGGCGTCCAACCCGGAGTTTCTCAAGGAAGGGACGGCGATCAAAGATTTCATGAGCCCGGACAGGGTAGTCGTCGGAGTGGAGTCCGAACGCGCACGGAAACTGCTTGCAAGCCTCTACAGGCCCATGCTGCTGAAAAGTTTCCGCATCCTGTTCACGGACATCGCTTCCGCCGAAATGATCAAATATGCGTCCAACTCGATGCTCGCTACCCGGATTTCCTTTATGAACGACATCGCGAACCTGTGCGAACTCGTAGGAGCCGACGTCAATATGGTCCGCCGGGGCATCGGGGCCGACACGAGGATAGGCAACCAATTTCTCTATCCCGGCTGCGGCTACGGGGGCAGCTGTTTCCCGAAGGACGTGAAAGCCCTCGTGCGTTCAGCGGAAAAAGAAGGCTACAGCATGGACGTGCTGAAAGCGGTGGAGGCCGTAAACGCCAAACAGAAAGAAGTGGTGTTCAAGAAACTGTCACTGCATTTCGGAGGAAGGCTCGAAGGACGGAAAGTCGCATTGTGGGGACTTGCGTTCAAGCCGGACACCGACGACATGAGGGAGGCGGTATCGCTGATAGCCATCGAATCCATGCTGAAGGCGGGATGCACGGTGACGGTGTACGACCCGGCGGCCATGGACGAATGCCGCAGGCGCATCGGGGACAGAGTGAATTACGCCACCGACATGTACGACGCGCTCGAAGGTGCCGAGGCGCTGATGATCGTCACGGAGTGGAAACAGTTCCGCATGCCCGACTGGGCACGCATGCGTTCGCTCATGAGCCATCCCTTCATAATCGACGGGCGCAATATCTACGACCCCGACGAAGCGGCCCGCTGCGGATTCGCATACACCTGCATAGGACGCAGATAATCCGCCGACGTCCGCGGCAGGTATTGCAAAGTCGAAAGTGTTGGAGTATTTTTGCGGAATAGAAAAAACTCTGATATGACTAATTATCTTTCCGCCGGATTACAGATTGTCGGTTGCATAGCATTGCTCATGTACGGAATGAAAGTGATGAGCGACGCTCTCCAGAGAATGGCGGGGCGCGGTCTGCGCCACATTCTCGGCCGTATGACGACCAACCGGGTCTCCGGCGTCCTTACCGGCGCACTCGTTACGGTGGCCGTGCAGTCTTCCGCGGCGACCACGGTTATGACGGTATCGTTCGTGAATGCCGGACTGCTGAATCTGGCGCAGGCCATATCCGTGATAATGGGCGCCAACATCGGCACTACCATGTCGGCATGGATAATGTCGGTCGGATTCTCGTTCAACATCACCTCCGTCGTGTGGCCGATGTTCCTGATAGCGATAATCCTGATACATACCAAAAGCCGCCGTTTCCTCGGCGACTTCATTTTCGGGCTCTCGTTCATGCTTTTCGCCCTCGGGATGCTGCAGAGCGTAGGCAGGTCTCTCAATCTGGCGGAGAATCAGGCCGTGGTCGATTTCTTCGCATCGTTCAATTCGGAAAGCTATATTACGATATTGGCGTTCCTTCTGATAGGCACCGTGCTCACCTGCATCGCGCAGTCCTCCGCGGCGCTGATGGCCATTACCATGCTGCTGTGCTCCACGGGCGTCCTCACCATATATCAGGGCATCGCGCTCGTCCTCGGCGAAAACATAGGCACGACGCTGACGGCCAACCTCGCCGCGCTCACGGGGAACACGCAGGCGCGCAGGGCGGCGTTCGCGCATCTATTCTTCAACGTATTCGGCGTGATCTGGGTGCTGTGCCTCTTCTATCCGTTCGTGCGGACGGTGTGCCGCGTAGTCGGCCTCGATCCTGCGGCGCAGTCGCTGAGCCCCATGAAGCTGTCGTTCACGCTCGCCACGTTCCATACCCTGTTCAACCTCACGAACACATTCATTCTCATTTGGTTCATTCCTCAGATAGAGAAAATAGCCTGCAAAGTGATCAAAACCGGCAGGAATGACGACGACATCAGCGCAAGCCTCAAATTCATCCAGGTCGGTATCATCAAGACCCCTGAAATCTCCGTGCTGCAGGCGCAGAAGGAGATTCAGGCCTATGCCGAGAGCACCGCTGTCCTTTTCGGCAAAGTACGCGAGCTTTCAGCCAAGGACGACAATGACGGGTTCGAGCGGCTGTTCGATGAGATAAAGCGCGGCGAAGACCAGAGCGACCGCATGGAGAGCGCCATAGGGAAATATCTCGGGCAGGTCAGCGACGCACATCTGAGCGACGAGACCAAGGCCAAGATACGTGCCATGCTCCGCGAGATAAGCGAGCTGGAGAGCATTGCGGACGGCTGCTTCAACCTCGCCCGCGCATACAAGCGCAAACGGGATTCCGGAATAGCGTTCACGGAGAATCAGGCGGCCAACCTGGAAAAGATGTTCACCCTCGTGTCGGAAGCCATAGGCAAGATGACGGAGGTGCTGGCCGGAAGCCGCGACCACGAATCTTCGTTCAGGACGGAAAGCGCCATCAACGAGCTCCGCAACACTCTCAAGGAGCAGAACATAATGGATCTGGATTCACACGAGTACAGCTACGCCTGCGGCACGGTCTATCTCGACATAGTGACCGAATGCGAAAAGTGCGGAGACTATGTCATCAACGTGGTGGAAGCCAAGTTCCGCAGCAACGACAAGACGGACCATGGCGAAGAATGACGCCGCGGAGCGCGACGGTTTCGCTGAATTCATTCTTGAACATGCTGACGACGACGTCGCCGCCCTATTGCTGTCCCGCCATAAGTGGATAGGCATAGACGTTGAGCTCGCGGCAAGCACCATCGAAAGCCGCAGGAAAATCCGGCGCAAGCTGCCGCAATGGTACATGATTCCGGGGCTGAGGCTGCCATTGCCCCTGTCGGCCGAGCAATGCAGCTCCGCGGAGACGGCTGCGTACAAGGCCGGCATTCTGTCCGGAATATGCCCTGAACGCCCTATGATTGCGGACCTTACGGGAGGCCTCGGAGCGGACGCGGAGGCATTTTCAAGACTCGGCGGAGAGGTGCTTTACAATGAAATGAATCCCGTGCTCGCGGCGGCCGCCGGGCACAATTTCAGATTGCTCGGAGCCGACAATATCATAATAAGGAACTGTATGGCCGGCGAAACTCCTGTAAGGGAGATACTCGGCGGTTTCCGCCCGAATGCCGTTTTCGTGGATCCGGCCAGGCGGAAGCCGGACGGCAGGAAGGCGTTTCTGCCTGAAGACTGCTCCCCCGACGTGACGGTCCTCCTTCCCGAACTTCTCGGAGCATCGAGGTACGTGCTGCTGAAAATATCCCCTATGGCCGACATCTCCATGATGGCCGGGCGCCTCAACGAGGCGGCGGGGAGCCGGGCCGTGAAAGAGGTGCATATCGTCGCGGCCGCCGGCGAATGCAAGGAACTGCTTTTCCTGCTCGACAGGGAACATGACGGCGACTTCGTAGAAATAGTGTCCGACACCGGCGGCAGGCTCGTCTTTTCGCCGTCCGAAGAAAGCGGCTCCGCCCCCTGCCTGCCCGAAAATGAAGAAATGCTGCCGTCACTGCGAGGCAGACTGCTTTTCGAGCCGTGCAAGGCCCTCATGAAGGCCGGGGCGTTCAATCTGCCGTGCAGCCGTTTCGGCATGATGAAGTTCGGACGTTCGACACACCTCTACATGACTGACGGCATCCGGGCCGAAGCCGCATGGGCGGGCGACTTCTTTTCCGTCAAAGAAATACTGCCGCTCTGCAGGAGCAGCTTCAGACATATAGGACAAAAATGGCCATGCGCCGAATTCACGGCACGCAACATCCGCATGACGTCGGAGCAGCTGAGGGCCAGATGCGGAAGCCGTTCCGGAGGGGACACCCACGTATTCGGCGTGCGCATCGACTTCCGGAACGGCGGCGGCGACGATTATCTTATCGTTTCAGATGCTTCAGCCAGAACTCCCTGTCCGCGGCCGACGAATGGCGTCCCTGATAGCCTCCATAGCCGTGCATCCCGTCCGGATATATCATGAGTTCAAACTTCTTTCCCTGCTTCTGCAGTTCGTCCACGAGCTGAAGGGTGTTCTGGAAATGCACATTGTCGTCTCCCGTGCCGTGGGTGAGCTTGAGCAATACATCATCGTTTTCCGAGCCGTACAATGCGGGATAGCCTCCCACATGGCCCATGACGCGCGATGAGGCGTAGCCCTCCGGATTGTCTTCGGGAGTGGACATGAATCTCTCCGTGTAATGCGTATCGTACAGCTTCCAGTCGTACACTCCCCCGCCGGCGATGCCGTAATGGTACGAATCGGATGCGGTGAGGAGCAGCATCGTCGTCATGGTGCCGCCGAATGAGAAGCCCTCGACGCCTATCTTGTCCCCGTCCACGTAAGGGAGGGATTTCAGATAATCGGCCCATGACACGAAATCGTTCACCTCTATGGTATTGAGGTGCTTGTATATGTCGTCGAGCCCAGCCCGGCCGTTGTGGCCCGCAGCACGGCAGTCCGCGGTGACCGAAATGATGCCGTTGTCCGACCACCATTCGTAGCGCTCGGGAGACGACCACGTATCCGTCACCATCGGGGTATCGGGCCCTCCGTATATGTCCACGTGCACGGGATATTTCCCTGACATGTCGAAATCCTTGGGATACACTATGGAAGCCGGTATTTCCAGCCCGTCGCCCACGGTGATATAGACTATCTGGGGCAGCGAATAATTGCCGTAATAGAAGTCCGGACCGCGCATGTCGGCCACTTCATATACGTTTCTGGATATGCGCGTGTCGCACAGCACTACTCTCGTGGGGGTGCTCATATTTGAGAGCGCGGCGACGAAATACCTGCCGTCCGGAGAGAAAGACACGCTGGACACGTTCATGTTCACGTCGGTGAGAGCCGTCACGACTCCCCTTTGGTTTACCTTGTAGAGCGCCTGGCGCACATGCGAATCCCTCTGCGCAGTGAAATACACGTCGCCGCTGCCTTCATCTACCCTCACGAGGGAGATGTGCCAGTTGGGGCCCGAGGTGAGGCGGCGGAAGTCCTTCCCGTCGTAGGAGAGGAAATAAATCTGCTGCCATCCCGTCTCGAAGCTGCGGGCCATGTACATTCCCTTGTCGGTGAAAAGCATCCCGTCAATCCAGTCGATCCATGTAGGGTAAGTTTCGTGATAGATGTGCTTTTTCGAGCCGTCGGCGGCTGACACGCCGTAAAGATCAAGCGTGTTCTGTATGCGGGGCATGCGGGAAATGAAAAGTTCCCTGCCGTCCCTGCTCCAGAAAGGCGTGCCGAAATATTGATCCTCCGAAGGGTCGAAATCGGCCCACACTGTCTGCGGAGTCCATTCGGGGACGCTGAAAGCCCCGCCGACGTCCACGAAGCCTATGCGCACCTCGGGATTGTTCTCCCCTGCCTTGGGATAATGCGTTTCCCTTATGGAGCCGTCCTGTCCGAAGGGGGAATATATCGGGAACATGGGCACACGGCTGTCGTCGAAACGGTAGTATGCTATCTTTCTGCTGTCGGGAGACCACCAGAACGCCCTGTACCGCGAGGGCCGTCCGAATATCTCCTCGTAATACACCCACGAGGCGTAGCCGTTGAGGATGAGGCCGGTGCCGTCATAGGTCAGCCGCCTTTCCTCGCCGGTGGCTATGTCCGCCACGTACAGATCGTTGTCCCTGGTGAAGGCGAGCATGGTGGAGTCCGGAGAAAAGGTAAGGTTCACGGCCCCCTCAGGCTTTACGGGGAAATCGGCATATTTCGCCGGGGCCTTTACGCCCACGGTCGTTTTGTGCGTGCGCGCATCCAAGGAAAATGCCGTAGAATCGGTGAATGAGCCGTCATACGTGAAAACGGCTTCCCTGGAACCGAGCCATTTCCACCTCACCGGGATGCGGTTGAATTCCTGAGCCCACGCCCCGGCAGAGAAGAATGTCGCCGCCGCGAGAGCGGCGATTGCAAATACATTTCTCATTTTATCTCAATCTATAAAAAGTTCGTCATCAAAATTTACCAGAAAGACTTTCTGCACTGCCCTCGTGAAGGCGGTGTAAAGCCATTTCAAGTCGTCCGTGCCAAGCGTATCCTGCCAGAACGGATTGTCTATGAACACGCACTGCCATTGTCCTCCCTGGGATTTGTGGCAAGTGATGGCATTGGCGTATTTCAGCTGAAGCGCATTGTAATAAGGGTCCTCCCTCACGGCTTCATAGCGTTTTTTCGCGGACAGGTGCGCATAATCTTCGGAAACTCCCCTGTACAGCCGCTCGGATTGCCCGTAATCAAGCGAGGCGCTCTCGGAATCGAGCGTATCGAGCAGGACCTTCGCGCCGAGCTCGAGGCCTCCGTAATCCGGAAATGCCAGCGTAGCCTGGGCGAAATGCAGGCCGTAGCGTTCTTCGAAACGGGATATGCCCGCGAGCACGGCCATGTCTCCGTTGGCTATGTAATCCATTTCTTTGACATCGCCGACGAACTGATAGCAGTTCTTGACTATCATCAGCCTGTCGCCGCGCACGAGCCGCTCCTCGCGGTACTGCACCTGCGCCCTTATGCCGGCGTTGTAACGGATCGCCCTTTTGTTGGAACGGCAAAGCACGATGGTTTCGTCTTCTCCGTATTTTCCGTAGGCGTCCGCAATGCATTCCGCCAGTTCTTCCCCGCCTATGCGCTCCACATCGTCGAAAGGCTTCAGGCTGAGCCCGAGCGCGTCCCTGCGTATTTCTCCGTTTCCTGCGGAAATGATTTCGCGCAGACGCGTTGCGTTGTGCAATATCCCCGATTCTTTCTGCTGGCGCACGACCTCTGTAAGCACGGAGAAGCGGACTCCGCCCATCTGCGACATATAGTCACGTGACAATGCGGGACTTTCTTCAAGCCCGACGGGAGGCAGCTGCGCGGAATCCCCTACCAGGATCATCCGGCAGTCCCGGCCGTTCCGCACGAACTCCACGAGATCGGCGAGCAGGTCGCCGCTGCCGAACACGGCCGTCTGTCTGCCGTCCGCGGAGCCGATGCCCATCAGGGAGACTTCGTCCACTATGAACAGCGTATCGCGTGCCTTGTTGGGGGCAAGGGAAAATTGTCCGAATCCGGCATCGTCTGTCGACTTCCGCCTGTATATGCATTTGTGGACTGTGTACGCGGACATGTGCGTGTATGAAGAAAGCACTTTGGCGGCGCGGCCCGTCGGCGCGAGCAGCACGCATGGGATTTCCATGCCGCGCAATGCTTCGACCACCGCGGCCATGACCGTAGTCTTGCCTGTGCCGGCATAGCCGTTCACTACGAGTATGTCAGCGTCATCGCATGTCACGAAATCGGCCGCCTCGCGCAAAAGGGAATCCTGACCGGATGTAAGATCGAACTTCATCCCGTCTCTGAAACGTCTGTAAAAGAATTCCTTTCTGTCCATCGCTAACGACCGCGAAACAACATCCTCCTGCCGGCTCGCCCTGCCGCCGGGCGAAACAACGGCTTATTCGGCGAAATAGAGTCCGGGGCGCAGCAGATGCACGTCGCCCCTCGCCGCATTGATGGTGACGCGGATCATGGAAGCCTCCGATTCGGGAATGCGCAGCAGGCGCTTGTAGCCAATCGTGGTCCCGGAAGCCACCTCGCTCCACTCTTTCCCGTCGAACGTCTCCACAGTGAAGGATTCCACCCTCTGGCCCTTTGATATGTCTTCCTGCAGCATGACCACGTTGAATCTGGATTCGGGACGGACATGATATTCGCAGGATGGGCGTTCCTTGCGCAGCCTGACTTCCTTGCCTCCGCTGATCATGTTGTCGGAATTCAATATGCGCACCCAGACGCCGAATTCCGTCAGCCTCGCCGAATCGGCCGCCGATATGCGTCCCCTGCGGTCGGGAGGCACGTTGAGAAGCAACGACGAGTTCATGCCCACAGAGCGGAAATAAATCTCCTTAAGCTGTTCGAGCGATTTCACCGACGAGTCCTCATAGTCATGATAGAACCATCCGGGACGTATGGAAACGTCCACTTCCGAAGGATACCAATACAGATTGTCCGCCTTTTCGAGCATGGCCCGGCTGCCGAGGTCAGGGGCTTTTTCGGCGATGCCGAGAGCCTCGTTCTGTCCGGTCACGTCATTGAACAGCGCAGGGGCCAGAACAGTCGCGGACCACTCAGTCTCGCGTCCGAGACCGTCTTCATTGCCCACCCAGCGCACGTCCTCGCCTTTCACCGCGAGCACGGCGTCCGGCTGCAGGCGGCGCACAGTCTCCGATATGGCCTTCCAGTCGTATTCCTGTTTCCGGCCGTCAGGGCCTTCCCCGTTGGCGCCGTCAAGCCATATCTCGTCTATCTTCCCGTAGTTTGTCAGAAGTTCGGTCAATTGGGCGATGTAGAACTCATTGTAGCGGGGCGTGTCCCCGTAGCATGAGGCATTTCTGTCCCATGGGGAAAGATAAAGCCCCACCTTCAGGTCGTGGCGCCGGCAGGCCTCCGCGAATTCTTTCACTACGTCGCCTTTCCCGTCCCTGAAAGGGGATGCAGCCACCGTATGCTCCGTCACGGCGGAAGGCCACAGGCAGAAACCGTCGTGGTGCTTGGCGGTCAGGATGGCGAGCTTGAACCCGGCCGCGGACAATATTTCCGCCCACTGGTCGCAGTCCATATCCGTAGGCATGAACAGCGACGGGTCCTCGGTCCCGTCGCCCCATTCGCGTCCGGTGAAAGTGTTGACGCCGAAATGCAGGAACGCAGTCAGTTCGTTCTTCTGCCATTCGAGCTGGCGCTCCTCCGGCACGAGGCCGGCGGCCGTCTCCACCTTTTCGTCCAACGTAGCCCCCTCCGGAAACGCGAGCCTGCCGACATGGTATTGTTCTTCATTTCCGCAGGACAGCGCCGACGCGGCGCAGGCCAATGCCGCCGTAAAGGCAAATAAATTCTTCATCGTATATTATTTTTAACATTATCATTGCATGCCGCCGTCTTCCTCGTCGCAATAACGTGAAATGACGCTGTATGCGTCCTCTATGCCGAGTTCACCCGCACGGGACAGGTCGATGCAGCCTTTTTCTTTGTCTTTAAGATATATAAGCACAAGGCCCCTGTTGAAATAGGCATCCCCCATATAGGGGTACAGCCCAATGGCCCTGTCGTAGCTTTTGATGGCGTCCACAGGCTTCGAGGACAGGCAGTACAGATTGCCGAGATTGAAATGGATGTACGGGATGTCGTCCACGAGTCCGGCAGCGGATTCCATGTCCTCCAACGCCTCGGAATAGTCGTAGTCGTGGCTCACCTGATCGCGCACCCGCGCCCTGATGTTGCCTTTGTCGTCCATGGCAAGGGTCTGAACGTTGGTCTCCATCGACGCGATGAAATCTATCATGTCGGCCCGGAGCACTCCCCTGTTCATGTAGTAGAAAGCCTTGTACAGAGCGTCATACCCTTCGCCGCCGTTCTCTATCGCCGCATCGTAGCGGTTGAGCGCGCCGTTGTACTGCCGGCGTTCTATGTCGCCGAGGGCAAGCAGGAACTGGGTTCTCGCCGGGTCGCCTGCGTCAATGTCGGGCGGCACGTCCACCGGAACGCTGCCCGTCTCCCCGTCTACGGCGACGGGCAGAGGCAGCGCCTTTATGAAACGGTCGAGAAGCGCATTCTCATATTTGCGCGCGAGGGCATAGTTCACCCCGTCCACGTCCTTGGCAAGGACAAAGCGGTACAGCGGCTTGAGGTTTATGTCGATGTCCCTGTGCTGCAGGAGCTCGTCGTCGAAATTCTTTTTGGCGAAATCGGCGTCCAAAGCCAGCAGGGAACCGTATTTCTTGGTGGTGTCGGCAAACGAGGCCGAATTTTCGCCGGTGGCCTTTTCGTATTCCCTTATCTTGCGCGAAGCAGTGTCGTAATCTTTTTTCGACTGCTCAGTCATGCCGAGCTGCATCTCGACATAGGACCTGTTCATATAGGCCTTCGCGAAATCCGGGTACAGTTCTATGGCCTTGTCGTAGTCCTCGAGCGCGTCGGACCATCGCTCCATGCCTATGAAGAACGAGGCCCTGTTGTAATAGGCCAGCACGTTCTTCGGATTGATGTTGATGACGCGGTCCATGTCCGCGAGGGCCGATTCGTAGTCGTTCACCTGCGCGCTGATGAGGCTTCTGTTATAGAGCGTAAGCGCGTTGCCTGGCTCGTATTCGAGGACTTTGTTCAGATCGGCCATGGCTTCATTGAACTGCTGCCTGTCGTAATACATGAGCGCCCTGTTGAAATAGGCGAACGTATTGGCCGTGTCCAGCTCTATTGCCTTGTTCATGTCGGCAATGGCGGCATCGTACTCTTTTCCGGCGGCGAACAGCCTGCCCCTGCGGACATAGCCTTCGGGCTCGAAGCGGTCTAACTTTATGGCCTTGTTGTAGTCGGCCATCGCCTTGAGGGTGTCGCCGAGGAAGAGGTATGAAGCCCCCCTGTTGAGGAAGGCGGACGGGTCGCGCGGCTCGCGGCGTATGTACCTGTCGAAATCGGCGACCGCCTTTTCGAACTGCTGCGACAGGAAATAGGTCACTCCCCTCGTGAAATACAGGCCTATGTAGCCGGGCCGCAGCATCATAGCCCGTTCCAGGTCGCCGATGGCCTCGTCGTAACGTCCGAAGCGGTTGTATGTTATGGCCCTGTAATGATATCCGGAAGTGAAGACGGGATTGAGGCGCACAGCCGTGTTGAAATCCTGCTGCGCCCCGCGCACGTCGCCGAGATTGTATTTGGCTATGCCGCGATAGAAAAATGTCCAGTAGTCCGTCGTGTCCAGCGAGGCGAGGACGTTGAAATTCGAAATGGCTTCGGAGAACTTGCCGTCCGCGAGCGCGTTGCGGCCGCGGAACGAGAATACGTCTTTGTCATACTGGGCGCGGCATGGAGTGCCGGACGATAAAATGACGGCGACAAGCACCGCGGCGCACATTGCGATGCGCCCCGACAGCCACGACACCCTTTTTTCCTTTAAAAAAGCCATTGCGTACCGAAAAAATTTTCGAAAAAACTATAAAATATCTATTTTTGGACTCCTTTTTGGACAAGTGCAAATATAAGCATTTATTGTACCCGAACGACCCGATGCCGAAAAAAATATTGTCATTGTCAATCGCCGCCCTGTTTTTTTTCATTTCCGGCACGCATGCCGCAGGCGGAAACTACACCCCGAGTCCGAGAAACGCGGAATACATAGTGAAAAACGAAGACCTGCGCCTTGATCTCGCCTTTCTTACGGGCCCGTACTGCGAGGGGCGCGGACTCGGTTCCAAAGGCTCCGCGCTCGCGAAGACGTGGCTGATACAGCGTTTCCGCGAAACGGGGCTACTCAAGATGGACGGCTGCTATGCAAGGGGCTTCACGGCCCCCTCGGGCAAGACGGGGCACAATGTCATAGGCTTCCTTCCCGGCTCTCCGGGAGGCGGCTACGTCATAGTCGGAGCCCATTTCGATCATATCGGCATCCTCGAAGGAGTACTCTACCCGGGAGCGGACAGCAACGCTTCGGGAGTGGTGGCGATGCTCTGCATAGCGAAGATGGTCAGGGAGATGAACCGGCTCGGACGGACCTACGGCAAAAACATCATTTTCGTGGCGTTCGACGGCAAGGGGATGAGTCTCAGCGGCTCGGAAGCCTTCTGGAACACCATCGAAGAAGGCCGGCTGACGGACCCGGTGACGGGCCGGACGGTCACGAAGGACAGGATTTCCATGATGGTGAACATCGACCAGGTGGGAGGCACGGACGCACCCCTCACCCCCGGCAGGAGCGATTTTCTCATAATGCTGTCGGACGGCTCCGGCATGGGCAAAAGCAATCTCGCGGCATGCAACGCGCAATACGGGCTCGGACTGCAGCTCGGCTTCGACTATTACGGCAGCAAGGATTTCACGAAATTGTTTTTCCGCAAAGTGAGCGACCAGAAATGGTTCGTGGAGCACAAGGTGCCCTCCATCATGTTCACGTCCGGCATCACGATGAACAACAACAAGCCCGCCGACAATCTCTCATCCATCAACATAGGAATATTCAAAAAACGCATTTTTCTGATGTATTACTGGCTCGTAAGATCAATATAGGGCGGAAGAAAATGCGGGCACTTTTTTGCAAAGACTGCGGAAAAGACTAAATTTGTAGTTTGCAACCAATAAACTGCAATGCGCGAATTCATGAGGGTGTTCAGGACATACCTGTCACCCTACAAATCATACCTCGGAGGAGCGGTAGTCTTGAACATCCTGTCAGCGGTGTTCAATATTTTTTCATTCTCCTTCCTCGTCCCGATGCTGCAGATCCTGTTCAAGATGGATACTACGGTATACTCGTTCATAGCATGGGACACGCCGGACATGTCGCTGACAGACAAGGTGATGAACAATGCATACTGGTACATAGGGACGCTCATGGCGAACCACGGGGCCATGTGGACGCTGCTGGCGATGTGCCTTATGATGGCCTTGCTGACCGCCGTCAAGACGGGATGCTACTTCGGTTCAAGCGCTGTCATGATCCCGATACGCACGGGCATCGTGAAGGACCTGAGGATGAAAATCTACGACAAGATCCTCGGCCTGCCGCTCGGATTCTTCTCCGAAGAGCGCAAGGGCGACATCATAGCAAGGATAAGCGGCGACGTCCAGGAAGTGGAGACGTCCATTACATCATCCATAGACCTCCTGTTCAAGGATCCCATCCTGATATTGTTTTATTTCGCTTCCCTGCTGGTTCTCAGCCCCGAGCTTACGCTCTTCACCGTCATTTTCCTCCCCGGATTCATGTGGGTGATGGGCGTCATAGCCAAAAAGCTCAAACGCAGGTCAAAGGAGGCGCAGGCCCTGCTGAGCGACACCATGTCGCTGGTGGAAGAAACCCTCGGAGGGCTCAGGGTGGTGAAGGCGTTCAACGCCGAAAGCAAGATGTCGTCCAGGTTCGGCCACGTCACCGACGCCATGAGGCGCAAAAACAACCGCGTGGCCATGCGCCAGGCTCTCGCGCACCCCGTGAGCGAATTTCTCGGAACGGTGATGCTGCTGATCGTCCTGTCGTTCGGAGGCTTTATGATCATACGGGGCAAGGGACTGTTCGGGGAAAATTTCATGGACGCGCCCACGTTCATCTATTTCATGGTGATCCTGTATTCCATCATAGCCCCGATAAAGGAACTGTCCCGCGCCGCATACGGCATTCCGCGCGGACTCGCTTCCATAGAGAGGATCAACGTCATACTCGACGCGGAGGCCACGGTGCCGGAGCCGGAGAATCCCCTTCCGCTCGACGGCTTCAACGATTGCATATCCTTCCGTCACGTGGACTTTTCCTACGACAACGGACGGCAGATTTTGCACGACATCAACCTTGACATCAGGAAGGGGACGACCGTCGCCATCGTCGGTGAGTCCGGCTCGGGAAAGTCGACGCTCGTGGACCTGATATCGCGTTTCTACGACGTCACCGCCGGAAGCGTCACCATTGACGGCAAGGACGTAAGGACTGTGGACGTCCATGCTCTCAGGGCTTTGATAGGCAACGTAAACCAGGATCCCATCCTGTTCAACGACACCATTTTCAACAATATAGCATTTGGAGCGGAGAATGCCGACATGGATGACGTGGCGGCTGCGGCCCGCACTGCCAATGCGCACGAATTCATAATGGAGAAGGCCGAAGGCTACGGCACCGGCGCCGGCGACAGGGGCTGCAAGCTGTCCGGAGGCCAGAGGCAGCGCGTCAGCATCGCCAGGGCCATTCTCAAGAACCCTCCGATACTCATATTGGACGAGGCCACCGCCGCGCTCGACACTGAATCCGAACGCATGGTGCAGGAGGCTCTGGACAGGCTCGTGTCCACGAGGACCGTCATCGCCATAGCGCACCGGCTTTCCACCGTGAAGAACGCCGACGAAATAATAGTGCTGCACGAAGGCCGCATAGCCGAACGCGGGCGCCACGATGATCTGATCAGGGCGAACGGCTATTATAAGCGGCTCTACGACATGCAGATCGCCTGAACCGCCTGACACAAAAATAATTCAAGATATGTACAAGATATTGATACCATTCATCGCCATGCTGGAGAACATGTCCTTCGCGGAGCTCGATCTCGCGATGGAGCAGCATGCGGCGAAGGCCGGAGTATGCGAGGTGAACTGGCCGGATGAATATCCGTACTGCCCCGACTGCCGAGTCGCGGTCGCCCGCAGCGACGGATACCTTGCCGTGAGATTCAACGTGAGGGGGCTCGACCTGCGCGCCGTCGCCCTCGAGGACAACGGACGCTCCTGGGAAGACAGCTGCTGCGAATTCTTCGTTGAGGATCCGGCCGACGGCTCCTATTACAATTTCGAGCTGACGTGCATCGGATCGCTGCTTGCGAGCAAGAAGTACAGCCGTTCCGAAACGAAATACTTCACTGCAGAAGAACTTTCAAGAGTGATACGGTTTTCCACGCTCCCCCACGAAGCGGTGGAAACGAGCGGAGACATCCATTGCTGGACGGTGATCATGCTGATTCCTTTCGACCTAATAGGCGTGGACGGGCAGAATCCGCCTGAGAAGCTGCGCTGCAATTTCTACAAATGCGGCGACAAGACCGCCCATCCCCATTTCTTGAGCTGGAATCCCATAGACACCCCGAAGCCGGATTTCCACAGGCCCGAATTTTTCGGAGAAATGATATTGGAACAGAAAAATCGATAGGAAAACGACGATAAATACACGGACATGAAGAAAATATTATTGCTGACCACATTGCTTTTCGGCCTGATGAATTTCTCCATGGACGCCCACAGCGTCACGGATGATTTCAGGCCGGCGGGAGATTCATTGAAAACGCTCCTGGCGCAGAGGACCACCGTCAAGTCGGCCCTGCGCCTTGAGAAGGTAATGAAACGCGGCAATCTCCTTGACTTTTATTTCAACGCCTGCCTGAGCGACTATCCGTGGCATGACGGCGACGTGAAATGGTTCAGGGACGAACTGAAACGGCAGTTTCCCGCGCAATATCGAAAATACGCAATAGGCGTGATTTACGGCGGCTCCGCCCCGATAGAGAGAATCGTGACCTCCGAGCTCCGCGACGACGGCAAACCATCGTCAAAACGGCTGCGCATCAACGATCCGCGCGGCAAATACGTCCCGATAGTGCGTCCCGCCGACGGGATGAAGTTCACGAAAGGCCTTGAGGACAGGCATATAGCCCTGTGGCAAAGCCACGGACGGTATTATGAGGCCAAGACCATGAGATGGGAGTGGCAGAGAGCCACCATGCTCCGTACCGTCGAGGACATGTACACCCAAAGCTACGTCATCCCCTTCTTGATCCCCATGCTCGAAAATGCCGGGGCATACGTCATGACGCCGCGCGAAAGGGACATCCAGGCCAACGAAGTCATCTGCGACAACGACCCTTCGTTCGCCGGACCGCGCCGGGGGCTTATGCGCAAAAAGGGAAGCTACCGCGAGACGGGGGCGTGGAGCGATGCCGGAGAGGGTTTCGCCGATGCCAAAGAAATATATTTCGACCGCGAGAATCCTTTCCGCATGGGCACTGCCAGGATGGTGCAGGCCGCCCAAAGCGAGAAAAGCAATTACGCCACGGCGAGCTGGATCCCCCAGATTCCCAAAAGAGGCGAATATGCCGTCTACGTATCATACAAGACCCTGCCCAACAGCACCGACTGCGCAAGCTACACCGTAAGGCACATGGGCGGCACGTCCCGGTTCTCCGTCAACCAAAAAATGGGAGGCGGCATGTGGATCTATCTCGGGACCTTCGAATTCGACGAGGGCTCGGACGGCTGCGTGACGCTTGAGAACACCCCCGCGGAAGGCGGGAAATTCAAGAAAGGGACGGTCGTGACGGCCGACGCGGTGAAGATCGGCGGAGGCATCGGCAAGGTGGCCCGCGGACTCGACACCGTCGGACACTCCGACTACATGACCTCCGGCCTGCCGAGCTTCACGGAAGGCGCCCTGTACGCCATGCAGTGGAGCGGCATGGATCCGGAACTGACCGACGACTGGGACGATGACTACACCAAGGACTACGCCGGCAGAGGCGCATGGGTAAGCTACCTCGCCGGAGGGTCGAGGGCCAATCCGGACGCCGATGGCAAGGGCATACCTTTCGACCTGTCGTTCGCGCTGCACACGGATGCCGGCACCACTCCCAACGATTCCATCATAGGCACCCTGTCGATTTACACCCTGCTCTGCAACGGAGAGGCAAAGCTCCCCGACGGCACAAGCCGCTACAACTGCCGCGAGCTTGCGGATTTCGTCCAGACGCAGATAGTCGACGACGTGAGGAAGGATTTCGAGCCCGACTGGACGAGACGCTTCCTGTGGGACCGTTCATACAGCGAATCGCGCACCACTTCCGTTCCCGGGATGCTGCTCGAACTGCTTTCGCACCAGAATTTCGCCGACATGAAATACGGCCTCGACCCCACTTTCCGGTTCACCGTATCCAGGGCGATCTACAAAGGCATGCTGAAATATCTCAGCAACAGGTACGGCTGCGACTATGCAGTACAGCCGCTGCCAGTACATTCCTTCGCCGCCGATCTGATAAAGAACGACAAGGCGGTCGAGCTCAGCTGGCTTCCCACGGAGGATCCGTCGGAAAGCAGCGCGGCTCCCAAAGGCTACATTCTGTACACAAGGATTGACGGAGGCGCGTTCGACACCGGGAAAATCATAGGCGACACGTACAAAAAAGACGGCAGGATCGCCGCCAAGACAGAAATACAGCCCGGACATGTGTACGAGTTCAAGATCGTGGCCTACAATGACGGCGGCAAAAGTTTCCCCTCCGAAATCCTCAGCGCAGGCGTGCACTCATGGGCCGATCCGTCCAGAACGGTGCTCGTGGTGAACAATTTCGACAGGCTTTCTTCCCCGGCATGGTTCGACTCAGAGAGATTCGCAGGATTCGACGACGCGCTCGACAGCGGCGTTCCGTACCGCAACGAGATCAACTTCATCGGCAGCATGTATCAATTCCGCCGCGAACTCCCGTGGATGGACGACGACTGCCCCGGATTCGGCGCGTCCTACTCCGACAAGGCCGGACAGATCGTCATCGGCAACACTTTCGACTACCCCTCCGTACACGGCAGGGCCCTTCTCGACAACGGGTATTCATTCTGCTCGGCGAGCGTCGGGGCGTTCACTGAAGTGCCCGCGCTGAGCGAAGGCATTTTCGCCGCCGACATAATCTGCGGCAAGCAGGTGACCACCAAGGTGGGACGGGGCGCCGTTCCCGACAGATACAGGGTATTCCCCGAAGAACTGCAGAAAAAGCTGCGCGATTTCACGTCCGGCGGCGGGCACGTGCTCATCTCAGGCGCGCACATTGCCACCGACGTATGGGACCAGGTATTCCCCGTGGACAAGGATTCGGCGTACGTGGCCGGCACCAAGGCTTTCGTACAGGAAGTCCTCGGCTATAAATGGCTGACCAACTATGCCACGGCCGGCGAAACGGTGATCCCCCTCGCCAACGACATGATACCCTACGACCGGAGCATCGGGTTCCACAGGCTTCCAAACGACGAGATCTACAGCGCCGAAAACGTGGACGGAATCCTTCCCGCCTGCGAAAAGGCCCGGACGTTCCTGCGTTACGACCAGAATTTCATTCCGGCCGGCGTGTGCTACGATGCGGGAAACTACCGGAGCGTAAGCCTCGGCTTCCCCATAGAGACCGTCAAGAGCGAAGACGAGCGCGCCTCGCTCATCGGGGCCGTGCTAAAGTTTTTCGAAGAATAATCCCTGTTTCCGCAGATAAGGCACAGCCATGGAGAAACCGGTCATATACCTTTTCACCGACGGAGCTTCAAGAGGAAACCCCGGTCCCGGAGGCTTCGGAGCCGTGCTGAAATGTGCCGGCCACTGCAAGGAGCTGTCCGCGGGCTATGCGCTCACCACCAACAACAGAATGGAGCTGATGGGGGTCATAGCCGGACTGGAGGCCGTCAAATGGGACAATGCCCGCGTGGAGGTGTTCAGCGACTCTTCATATGTGGTGAAGGCCCTGACGGAAGGCTGGCTTGAAAAATGGGAAAAGAAAAACTTCGCAAAAGTAAAGAATATCGATTTGTGGATTCGCTTCCTGCCCCTTTACCGCAGGCACAGGGTACATTTCAACTGGATAAAGGGACATGCGGGACATCCCGAAAACGAGCGATGCGACGCGCTTGCCGTAGAAGCCGCGCAAGGAGCCGCCCTGCATGAGGACAGCGGATATTTAATTGAAAACAACTTAATAAAATGAACTCTACCGACAAAAAACTGATTGTAGGAATCACTCAGGGCGACGGCAACGGAATCGGCTACGAGGTCATAATCAAATCTCTCGCCGACGCAAGGATACTGGAATCCTTCACCCCCGTCATCTACGGCTCGTCCAAGATATTCGGCTTCTACAGAAAGCATATACACGATCTGGAGCAGATGGACACCAATGTGATTTCCTCGGCCAAAGATGCGCACGACAAGCGCATAAACATAGTGAACTGCCTGCCGGACAACGTGTTCGTGGAGCCCGGACAGTCCACGCCCGAATCGGCCAAATCCGCCATCCGCTCGCTCGAGTGCGCCGTAAGCGACCTGAAGAACGGCTTCACGGACGTGCTCGTGACCGCGCCCATCAACAAAAGGGCCATGGCGAACGAGGGCTTCGGATACACCGGACACACCGAATATCTTGAAAAAGAATTCGGCGTGGAAGAAGCGGCCATGATCATGATAAGCGACCAGCTCAAGATAGGCGTCGTCACCGGCCACATTCCGCTCAAGGAAGTTCCCCTGCAGCTTACCAAGGAGAAGATAATAAGCAAGCTGAAACTGATGCAGGAATCGCTGAAAAGGGATTTCGGCGTCATTTCGCCCAAGATAGCCGTGCTCGGGCTCAACCCCCACTGCGGCGACGGCGGCCTGCTCGGCGACGAAGAACAGTCCATCATACTGCCTGCGGTGCAGGAAGCCCAGAGCATGGGCATAATGGCTTTCGGCCCGTATTCGCCGGACGGCTTTTTCGGCCTGTGCAATTACGGACGCTTCGACGCCACGCTCGCCATGTATCACGATCAGGGGCTTGCTCCGTTCAAGGCGCTGGCCTTCGAAAGGGGCGTGAACTACACCGCCGGACTGCCGTTCGTGCGCACTTCGCCGGACCATGGCACCGCGTACGAAAAAGCCGGACGCGATGAGGCGGACCCCCGTTCCATGATGTCGGCGATCTACTGCGCCATAGACATTTACCGTCATCGTGCGGCATACGACGCCATGATGAAGTCCAGAATGTCCGAATAGACGGCCGTCGTATGGGAGCCTTGGAAATGGATATCCGGTTTCTGCAGGGAGTGGGGCCCAAGAGAGCCGCCCTCCTCGGCAGCGAGCTGGAAATCCATACCGTAGGCGATCTCATAAGGCTGTACCCGTTCAGGTACATCGATCGCAGCACCATACATCCGATAGCCTCCGTCAGGCCTGACATGGCATACGTGCAGATACTCGCCGCGGTGACGGAAGTGCGGCTGACAGGAGGCGGCAGGATGAAACGTCTCAGCGTCATCGTAGAGGACGGCTCCGGCCAGATGGAAATAATATTCTTCAAGGGCCTCAAATGGATTGCAGAAAAGCTTGAAAAGGGCAGGACGTTCATATTTTTCGGCAAGGCCTCGCTCTACAACGGACGCATCAACATGGTCCATCCGGAGGTCGACGCGGCGCCGGCGCCCGGAAGCTCGCAGGTCTCGGCGGCAGGCAATCTGACAGGCGTTTATACGAGCACCGAAAAACTGAAGAACGCCGGCATCACCGGCAAGGTGATGAACAGGCTCATGGACGCGGCGCTCGGGCTGGCCCTGCCGGAGATACAGGAAAGCCTTCCGGACTATCTGATACGCGAAAAGGGGCTGGTTCCCCTGCGGTTCGCCCTCAGGCAGATTCATTTCCCGTCCTCGCAGGACAGCCTTGCCAAGGCCACGGCCAGGCTCAAATTCGAAGAGCTATTCTATCTGCAGCTCGCATTGCTGAAGCAGAAATACGTCCGCAGCCGAAACGAAAACGGCATTCCGATGCCGCGCGTGGGGGAAGCGTTCCACAAATGCTACGACAATCTGCCGTTCGGGCTCACCGGCGCCCAGAAAAGGGTGATAAAGGAGATCCGAGGCGACATGACCGGAGGGCGGCAGATGAACCGGCTCCTTCAGGGAGACGTGGGCTCCGGCAAGACGATGGTGGCGGTCCTCACCGCGCTCATCGCCGTCGGCAACGGTTTCCAGGCCTGCATAATGGCGCCTACGGAGGTGCTCGCCAGACAGCATTTCGACAACGTGTCCAGATATCTCGGCCCGACGGGCGTAAACGCCGCCCTTCTGACAGGCTCCACGGGGTCCGCGGCGAGACGGGAGATACACGCAGGACTGCTCGACGGCTCCGTCGGCATCATAATCGGGACGCACGCGCTGCTGGAAGACGATGTGAAGTTCCGGGCCCTCGGCCTGGCCATAATAGACGAACAGCACCGCTTCGGTGTCGAACAGCGTTCCCGCCTGTGGTCCAAGGGGGCCGGAGGAAGGGTGCCGCATGTCCTCGTCATGACGGCCACTCCGATACCGCGCACTCTGGCCATGACCCTCTACGGGGATCTGGACGTATCCGTGATAGACGAGATGCCGCCCGGCAGGAAGCCGGTGAAGACGATCCAGGCCTCGGAGGGCAAGAGACAGGCCGTCTACAAATTCATGAAGGACCAGATAGCCCTCGGCCGGCAGGCGTTCGTGGTGTATCCCCTCATATTCGAAAGCGAGAAGCTGGATCTCCAGAATCTCGAGAAAGGCTACGAGGACATAACGGAAGCCTTCCCATTCCCGCCTTACAAGGTGGCCATCGTCCACGGAAAGCAGAGCAACGAGGAGAAGAATTTCAACATGGCCGCTTTCGTGGCCGGGAGGGCCGACATACTGGTTTCTACAACGGTGATAGAGGTGGGCGTAGACGTGCCCAACGCTTCGGTGATGGTCATCGAGAGCGCTGAGCGCTTCGGGCTCAGCCAGCTGCACCAGCTGCGCGGCCGGGTGGGCCGCGGCTCCGATGCCGCGTTCTGCATATTGATGAAGGGCATAAAGGTGAGCAAGGAGTCCCAGAAACGCATAGACCTCATGTGCTCCACGGAAGACGGCTTCGAAATGGCCGAAGCGGACATGAAGATGCGCGGCCCCGGCGACCTCGAAGGCACGCAGCAGTCCGGGCTGCCGATAGCCCTCAACATAGCCTCCCTCGCCCATGACGGCATGATCCTGTCCGAAGCGCGTTCCTGCGCTGCGGACATACTCGACAAGGATCCGGACCTGAGCTCCGCGGAAAATGCGGTGCTGCTCAAGGAACTGAGAAAAGACAAATACAACGTGCGCGACTACAGCCGCATCTCATGAAAACTATTACAGCACATGAAAATGACTACAATACATGGAAAAAGACTATAGCAAAATAATTGTGGAAATATGCTCGGACGATGCGGCCGCCGCCCTGGAAGCCTTCCGCCTCGGGGCGGACAGGGTGGAACTCTGCCGTGAACTCGGCACCGGCGGGCTGACTCCGTCCCGCGAAGACATTGCGGCGGTGGCGGCGGCCAAGGGCACAAAGGCCGTGAACGTACTCATACGCCCGCGCGGGGGCGATTTCGTATATGACGGACACGAAACCGACGCCATGCTCGAAGACATACGCTTCTGCGCCGGAAACGGGGTGGACGGAGTCGTGATAGGAGCCCTGCTGAATGACGGGAGCGTCGATACGGCTACAGTACGGAAGCTGGCCGACGCGGCCCACGGGCTCGGCATGACTGTCACGTTCCACAGGGCCATAGACTGCGCCGCCGACATATACGAAGCCCTCGAAGCGGCCATTGCGACGGGGGCGGAAAGGGTGCTAAGTTCCGGCGGCAAGGCGACGGCTCCGGAAGGCTGCGAAACCCTCGCCCGCATGGTTGCCATAGCCGCCGGACGCATCTCCGTGATGCCTGGAAGCGGCGTCACGGGAGAGAACGTCCGCTCCATAATCGACAGGACGGGCGCCACCGAAATACACGGCTCGCGCACAAGCATAATATCAGGACTCGGCAAAAATCGTTGAACATGGTCCCGGAGCTGATAGACAAATACATATGGCTCATACGCACGCTGACTGACGCCGGCGGGCAGGGACTTTCGCTCACCGAGCTGAGCGACCGTTGGGAAGACCGCTACGGCGGCCCCTATCCCCGCAGGACATTCAACAACCACCGCGAAGCCATAGCCGAGATTTTCGGGATAGAAATAGAATGCCGCCGCAGCACGAGCCGCTATTTCATCAGGGCCGGAAAAGACGCCACCGACAGCGACGCTTCCATCAACTGGCTCGTCAACACCTTCACGGTGAACAGCCTGCTCATGCTCAAGAAAGAAAGGCTCAGCGGCCGCGTCTCTGTGGAAGACATACCTTCGGGGCAGAAATTCCTCACCACCGTGATGTCCGCCATGAAAGACGACGAAGAACTCGACATAGTCTACGGCAAATACACCGCGGGCGAACGCGAAAGGGTGACGGTGCGCCCCTACGCCGTGAAGGAATTCGGAAAAAGGTGGTATCTTGTGGGCCACTGCAACGAAAGGGGCGGCATGAGGACATACGGGCTGGACAGGATAGTGTCCGCAGCTCCCAACGGACGGAAGTTCAAGATGCCGGAAGGCTTCGACGTGGACGAGCTGTTTTCCCGCAGCTTCGGCATTTACCTTCCCGAAAACGACAGTGCGTCCATAGTCAAGATTAAGACTACGGAGCTCGAAGCCAAATATATACGCGACCTGCCGCTTCATCCGAGCCAGGAAGAGTACGGGAACTGCCTTTTCAGGTATTACGTCATTCCCGACACGGCATTCATAATGGAGCTTTGCAAACACGGGGCGCGCATCGAGGTACTGGAGCCCGAAGAAGTCCGCAATCAAGTGGCCGAAGAACTTTTCCGCGCCGCCGACATTTACAGGGCGCCGCATGAAGACAATGAAAAAAACGATATACGATGAATTCAAGACAATTTACAATCGCAGCCGCCGCAGCGTTCGTCATTCTGCAGGGCTGCTGCAATGACAAAAACATGAAAACATCCGCCAAATACATCGGCCCGTCGGAAATCGAAATAAAAGACGGGCGAATGACGGCCGAAGCCATGCTGTCGACGGGCAGGATATCCGATCCTCAGCTCTCCCCCGACGGGAAACTCATCCTGTACGGCATCTCTTATGTGTCGTTCGAAGAAAACCGCAGCTGCCGCAATCTGTTCGTGTGCAACGCCGACGGCAGCGGCAACGTGCAGCTCACGAAAGAAGCCTCAGGCATTTCCAACGCGAGATGGAGCCCTGACGGCAAAACGGTATGGTTCATACAGGGAGGCCAGATAAAGAAAGCGCCGTTCAAGGGCGACAGGCTCGGAAAGGCCGTCACGGTCAGCGACGTTCCCGACGGCGTAGGCGAATTCGCCTCATCGCCCGACGGCTCCCGGATAATGTATTCCGGCACCGTGAGAGGTTCGGTTGAAGTGCCTTCGGACGCCGATCCGGCCCTCGACAAAGCCAATGCCTACGCCACCGAAGACCTCATGTACCGGCACTGGGACCATTGGACGGACAGGATACCCCACACCTTCGTGGCGCCGCTGCCCGGCAAGGGTGAAAAGATAACTCCGGCCGGCTCCGTCGACATCCTCGGAGAAGACGGCGCCAAATTCGAATTGCCTTTAGAGCCTTTCGGAGGACTGGAGCAGCTGAGCTGGAGTCCGGACGGCAGGCACATAGCATACGCATGCAAGAAGCTGAAGGGCAAGGAGTACGCATTCTCCACCGACACGGAGATATATCTATTCGACATCGAATCCGGCAGGACGGACATGATTGCAATGGGCGGCGGCTACGACACGGATCCCGTATGGAGCCCTGACGGCGGCCGCATAGCATGGCTGAGCATGGAGCGCAACGGCTACGAAGCCGACAGGACAAGGCTTTTCGTGGCCGAGGTATCGTATTCCGAAGAAGGCGCGGCGGCCGTCTCCGGCATCCGCGAGCTTTCGGAAGGATTCAAATACAACGCGGCGGCTCCGGTATGGGCGGCCGACGGCAGCTCGCTGTATTTCAACGCCCTTGCCGAAGGTCTTCAGGCCATCTACCGCGTATCCGTCTCCGGCGGCGCTCCGGTGCGTCTCACTGACGAAGATCTATGGTACGATTTCGACAGTCCGTTCGCCGTTCTCCCCGACGGTACACTGCTGACGTCATATTGCAGCATGGACTTCCCCACCGAGCTCGTAGCCGTCAAGGACGGCCGTCCGGTCCGCATAACCCATGAAAACGACGGAATATTATCACAACTCGACGAATGCCGCACCGAAGCCAGGTACATAAAGACCACTGACGGCAAGGACATGCTCACATGGGTGCTCTATCCGCCGCATTTCGATTCCGCCAAAGTATATCCCGCCATCGAAATATGCCTCGGAGGCCCTCAGGGCACGCTGAGCCAGGGATGGTCATACAGGTGGAACTACCGCCTCATGGCTTCGCAGGGATACGTCGTCATCCTGCCCAACCGGCGCGGGACCACCGCCTTCGGCCAGGAATGGTGCGAACAGATCAGCGGCGACTATCCCGGGCAGAACATGGAAGACTACCTCTCCGCCGCCAGAGCGCTCAAGGCTGAGCCGTACATAGGCAAGATGGCCGCCTGCGGCGCGAGCTACGGCGGATATTCGGTATACTATCTCGCCGGAGTGCACGGGGACGTCTACGACTGCTTCATAGCCCACGCAGGCATATTCAATGAAGAACATATGTATTTTACCACCGAGGAAATGTGGTTCCCCAACTGGGACAACGGCGGCCTGCATGAATACGGATACGTTCCCGGACAGCAGGGAGCCAGCGGCGACGGAATCGTTTTCGGGGGCATCCGGCAGGGCGGCTCTCCGTGGAGCACGCTTCCGAAGAGCGTCCGCCACTACGCCAATTCTCCCCACAAGCTCGTGCAGAACTGGCACACCCCCATCCTGTGCATCCACGGCGGCAGCGACTTCCGCGTGCCCTACGACGAGGGCATGGCGGCCTTCAACGCGGCCCAGCTCATGGGCGTTCCGTCGAGGCTGGTAGTGTTCCCCGATGAAAACCATTGGATTCTGAAGCCGCAGAACGCCCTGTACTGGCACCGCGAATACTTCGGCTGGCTTTCGAGATGGCTCATTGACTGACAATTCATCACCATGCCGACGCGATTCAAGGACACAGTCTCCATAGAGGACGCCATGCGCATTTCCGGGCCGACGGCTTTCAACATCATGCTGAAGCCCGCCGGCTCCCTGTGCAACCTCGACTGCCGCTATTGCTATTATCTCGACAAATCCGAAATATACGGAGGAGTCGAGCCGCGCATGAGCGTGGAAATGCTGGAAACGATAATACGCGAATACATACGGGCGAACGAAGTTCCTGAAGTGCAGTTCGACTGGCACGGCGGGGAGCCTATGGTGCTCGGCCTCGATTTCTACAAAAAGGCCGTGGAACTGCAGCGCAAATACGCCGACGGCAAGGTCATACACAACACGCTGCAGACCAACGGCACGCTTATGGACCGGCGCTGGGCCGATTTCTTCAGGGACAACGGATTTCTGATAGGGATATCCATCGACGGGCCGGAAGACATACACGACCGCTGCCGCAAGGACAAGGGCGGATTCCCCACTTTCAGAAAGGTAATGGACGCCATAGCCCTGATGCGCAGCGCCGGAGTCGAATTCAACACCATGTCCACCGTCAACAAGATGAGCGAAGGACGCGGACTCGAAACGTATCAGTTCCTCAAAAGCATCGGGAGCCGCTACATGCAGTTCATGGCCGTTGTGGAGCACGTAAAATACCCCGTGGACGAGAAGGGAAAAGAAAAGCGGAACGGCAGGCCGTACATAGTGGATCCCGACACCGAGGGGGCGCGGCTGGCCACATGGTCGGTGTCCGACATCGCCTTCGGCAAATTCCTGTGCGACATATTCGACTGGTGGGTGTGCAACGACGTGGGAATCTGCTTCGTAAATCAGTTCGACGCGGCCCTCGCGTCATGGTGCGGCGTCCGCCCGGCCACCTGCGTCTATAACCGGACCTGCGGGGAAGACGCCGTCATCGAGCACAACGGGGACGTATACCCCTGCGACCATTTCGTCTATCCCAAATACCTGCTCGGCAACATATCCGAAAAGCCGCTCAATGAAATCATGAGCCAGGAAAAACGGATCCGCTTCGGCATAAACAAACGCAACTCGCTGCCGTCCAAATGCTTCCGCTGCAAATACATCTTCGCATGCAACGGCGAATGCCCCAAGCACCGCTTCAACCGCACCGAGACGGGCGAAACGGGTCTGAACGCACTGTGCGGCGGCTACTACAAATTCTTCGACCACGTGGCCCCCTACATGGAAAAAATGAGGGAACTGCTTGTCCGGGAACTTCCCCCCGCGGCGATAATGCCCTGGGCACGTACGCGCATTTCCTCCGGTAAGATATAAAGACCGTGATTGCGAACCGCCGCCCGATTCCTGTCAGTGCATTGCGTGAAGAGGCCGTCGCAGATTATCCCGATTGGCCGGGCATATGAATCCAATTTCCCGAATGTGAACGATTTCAGCTACCGGACATCTGTCTTGGTACGGGTAAGCAAAAAATAAGGCTTGCCCCACCACTATTTGTTACTAACCTTTAATTGTAGTTTCCAAGATTCCGTTTCTTCTACGTTGTCATAGGATTTAATGCTGTTTGCAAATGGTAATATAACATATTTCCAGTCTTCAGTAATGAGGACGGCACCATTATTTTTTGATTCTAGTATGCCCCAATCATCAACAAGTCGAACACTTTTGTAGATATTTCCGATGTTTTCGAGAGGAATGATAGAATTGGGGTCAAAACTTATCTGCATATTTCTCAGTGGCAACTTCTTTATATCTTGGGTAAATAATTTAGTCAACTTCTTTTTCTTTATTGTCTGTATTGAATCACGTTGATTTTCAAATCTTATAATATTATTACCTGTTGGTTGAATTAAATAAGTGCATATTTTATCTGTCCAATGGGACGATGATTAACGAAATTGACATATTGC
>CANPZS010000025.1 GCA_947588835.1 uncultured Bacteroidales bacterium
CAGGGTACGCAAAATTACAAATAATTGTTTATTAACCTATTATGAAATTGCTCAATTTTGAGTGACGAAGTCAGGAACTGTAGGCGGTAAGATTTTACTAGGAGTCTTTATCGAAGGTAAACACTTCTATCATATCGCGATCAATGAGGTCTATGGCTCGTTAGAACTGACCAGTTGCAGGACACGATTTGCATTATGCAATAGATTCAATAAAATTGTAGAAAGGAACTATGCGCTTCGACATCGGGATTCTGCAGTTATCGTTGCCTCATCGAAGATCGCATCAAGGCCTGCAAGAAAAACGGGGTGTTGTATAGTGATATACTCTGCTAGTGTATCTGCTACGCCTGCAAATTTACCGGATTGCTGGCTTACCGCATCAAAACATTTTTATATTAACATCTTAACAAGCTAAAAATGAAGACAGCCTTAATTACAGGCATCACGGGACAGGACGGATCGTACCTGTCGGAGTTTCTGTTGGAAAAGGGATATGATGTACACGGGACGATTCGCCGTTCATCGGTGGATTACCGTGAACGCATCGCCCATCTGGAAGGCCATCCGCATTTTCACCTGCATTACGCGGACTTGGGGGATTCCATGTCGCTGTTGCAGGTTGTCGGGAAGGTACGTCCCGATGAAATCTACAATCTGGCGGCACAGAGCCATGTGCAGGTATCGTTCGACGCGCCGGAATTTACGGCCGATATAGATGCCACGGGCGTTCTGCGCATTTTGGAGGCCGTGCGGCAGTGCGGACTTGCCGCGACCTGCCGCATCTATCAGGCCTCGACCTCGGAACTCTACGGCAAGGTCGAGCAGGTGCCGCAGAATGAATCGACGCCCTTTCATCCGTACAGCCCCTATGCCGTGGCGAAGCTCTACGGTTATTGGATCGTCAAGGAGTATCGCGAAGCCTACGGGATGTTCTGCTGTTCGGGCATACTTTTCAACCACGAGTCGGAGCGTCGGGGCGAAACCTTCGTTACGCGGAAAATCACCCTCGCGGCAGCCCGTATCGCGCAAGGGAAACAGGACAAGCTCTATCTGGGGAATCTGTCGTCGCGCCGCGACTGGGGCTATGCCAAGGACTATGTGGAGTGCATGTGGCTCATCCTGCAAAACGAGCGTCCCGAAGATTTCGTTATCGCCACGGGCGAGCAGCATACGGTACGTGAATTCTGCCAGTTGGCTTTCCGGTATGCCGGTATCAAGCTGCGGTTCGAGGGCGAGGGCGTACACGAGAAAGGCATCGACTGTGCGACGGGACGGGTGTTGGTCGAGGTATCCGAGGATTTCTACCGTCCAACGGATGTGGTGAATCTGTGGGGCGACCCGACGAAAGCGCAGCAGGAGCTGGACTGGAATCCCACGAAAACGTCGTTCGAACAACTGGTGCGGTTGATGGTCAATGCGGATATGGCGAAGGTGGCTGTGGAACGTGCCGGCGAGGAGGTGCGGACGAACCTGGCGGAGTATCTCGAAAAGGGAATCGTAAAATAAATAATAAAATGGACAAACACGCGAAAATATACGTTGCCGGACATCGGGGGATGGTCGGCTCGGCCATCGTCCGGGAATTGCAGCGGCAGGGGTATGACAACCTCCTTACTCGTACACACGCGGAGCTGGACTTGTGCCGTCAGGAGGCTGTCGAGCGTTTCTTTGCCGAGGAACGTCCGGAATATGTTTTTCTGGCGGCTGCGAAGGTCGGCGGAATCGGGGCCAACGACAGTGCGCCGGCAGATTTCATGTACGAGAATATGACACTGGAGATGAACGTAATCCATGCGGCGTGGCGGAACAGCTGTCGAAAGCTGGAGTTTCTGGGTTCGTCGTGCATCTACCCGCGGCTGGCGCCGCAGCCGATGCAGGAGACGTGCCTGCTGACCTCGGCGCTGGAGCCGACGAACGAGGCGTATGCTCTGGCGAAAATTGCGGGCCTGAAATACTGCGAGTATCTGAACCGGCAGTATGGTACGGACTATATCTCGGTGATGCCGACGAACCTGTACGGGCCGAACGACAACTATCATCCCACGCACAGCCACGTCCTGCCGGCACTGATACGGCGCTTTCACGAGGCGAAGGAGCAGCGCCTGCCTTTCGTAACATGCTGGGGCGACGGAAGCCCCCTGCGGGAGTTCCTCTATGTGGACGACCTCGCGGAGTTGTGCGTCTATCTGATGAACACGTACAGCGGAAATGAAACGGTAAATGCTGGCACGGGGAAGGAGATTACGATTAAGGAGCTGACGGCGTTAGTCGCGGAAATCATCGGCTACGAGGGCGAAATCCGCTGGGACGTGAGCAAGCCGAACGGCACGCCGCGCAAGCTGCTCGATGTGTCGAAGGCTGCGGCGCTCGGATGGCGCTACAAGACGGAACTGAAGGACGGCATTCGCATGGCCTACGCGGATTTTTTGGCTCATCTCGCTTAAATCTCGCATTTCCAAAGAGGCTCGTTTTCCCATTCGGAAGGGAATCCCATTGCCGCAACATCAACATTGGGATGGGTTTGCAGTAATGATTTTAATTGTTGTTTGAAATCATTGCCGGGATGGGTGGCATTCTGCAAGTATGCAAGGCAGCAAAGCTGGGCATACAGCCGATTATTGGCGATGCCGGTCGGATTTATCCAGTCCCCATTGAGGGATTGCGGTAATTGTGGTTGAATTATGTATACTCTATTCCAGGTTCTTGAGTGATGAGCAAGATTGTTACGAAGAATAACCGCACATTTGCACCAGCTTTCTAGTAACTTATGCTGCGGAAGATTAAACTCTCTTGCAATTTTCTTTTTTAGTTTGGTGTCTTTTAGGTTACAAAATACTCTTGATAATGTGCCGAAGGACACTACCTCCAAAGTCTTCCACACAGGAGGCAGTATTGGAGTGGCGTATTTGTCAAAATGCTCTATAATGAAATCTTCCTTTGAGCGGAAAACCTCCTGCTGGACGCGAATAGTGCATTCGGTAAAGATTTTCTTATCAGCGAATAAACTCCTGTCCAATATCCAAAACGCACCATATGCCGTGCAGAAATGTTGTATGAGTTTTGAGCGAAGTGCTATCTCAAAACTTTGAATGGCAGTAAAAAGCAAGGCCCGCAGTTTCTTGTCGAAGAAATAAAGATTGACGGCATTGTCGAAATGGCTGTTGGGCTTGAATACATGAGTGGTCTTGTCCTGTTCCATCGGCCGGAGATAGTTTGCCAGACGGAAATAGCTCATGGTTTTCAATTGTTCTGACGCATCGTCGTCATTTCTGATGATTAGACCCCGGCCTTTCAGCAGTTGAAGAATCTGGGAATAATCCAACGGAAGTTTTGAATATTCCATAGTTTAAAGTTTATAAAAGCAAACGTTCCGCCCTGGTACGCATTGCAAGGAGGCGTGGCGGAAACGATCAATGCGAAGATAATGCTTTTATTTTAATTTGCAAACAGCCGACATTTTCTTGTCGGATATACAAGAAGGTCAATCATGCTTTTACCGGATGCTTCCGTCCGATAACGATATGTCCGCAGAGACGTGCGGCTGATCTTCAGTTGCTGGCACTGGTTAACATCGGCAGGTGGTACAGTTGTCTCCGCTATGGGTGGTACATTTGAAAGTGATATAGGGGTACATTTATTCCGCTGCTATCATCTGCGGCACCAGTATTCCATTTCAGTTGCGGCCGAAGGCCTCCCGGAAAGGAGACTTCTTGCATTTTTTAGAGTCCAGATATCGTGACCTGCCGAAATGGGCAGCTAATTAGATGCGATAAATATAATGTGCTATTCTGCGTTTTCCAAATTTTTTGCCGAGAGACCTGTGCATTGGAATAGTATCGAAATTCAAGAGAACGACGGGATAGTTAGAACGGGGAATCCTAAAAACAAAAACAAACAACTATAATACTTCCGGAGAGCAGGACACGAGCGTGGATTGAAGTAGCTGCAAGCGCAACAACGTCAAGGATATAGGCATGACATCTATCCGAATAGATCGGAATGGGATCCAAGACGCACAAGATCTTTCAACTTTTTCATAACCCCATTGATTTCTCCATCGACTCGATGGATGACATGTCAAGGGCTGGTTCGCCCCGCAACGCTCCGCTTTCGACCTCTTTCATCGCAGCAAGTGTCGTGGCATTAGCCTCGTGATAGGCGGCGTCGAGCAAGACAGTCTCAACATAATTGTTCAGACTACGGTTCTCTCGTTTGGCAAGCTTCTTGAGCCTGTCAATACGTTCTACCGAGAGACGGAAACTTTGGATTTTTCTCAGTGCTATGTCCATGACAATTTTCTTTTACACGGCAAATGTAAGACCCTGTTGTCCCTGCTGAATCGGCAAACTTCAGGGTTATTTTTTATCCCGTAGGCTTAACTCAACAAATGATTTGACCGCTTCTCCTCGGCGAGATGGCGAAGGACTTCGGGCTGGAGAATTTCCTTGCTGCGGCGCAAAACTGTACTGCGGTATACGACAGGTTGAGCAATATGCTTTATTTTGCTTTATCGGAACATTTTCATAGGACCGATTCAAAAAATGCGTAAATTGCACAGAACAATAAAAACCGATGACTTATGAATGAAAAACTGAGCCCAAAGTACAATGATGCCGTCCAACAGATCAAGACGGCTATTCTCAAAAGTCAGGCGAAGGCCCTTGCTGACGTCAACCAGGAGCAACTTGCGCTATACTATGGAATCGGACGGTATATCTCTCGCAATACACGTGAAGGCGTGTGGGGAAAGGATGCAATAGCCACCATTAGCCGGCAGCTGAGTTCCGAGATGCCCGGTTTACGAGGTTTCTCGTCGACGAATTTGAGACTTATGCGAATCTTTTATGAAGAGTGGAGAGGCCTTGAAACAAATTCATCAGTCGCGACTGACGAATTATAAAGACTTTCCTATTGCAGCCTTTATGAGCATTGGCTTCAGCCACCATTCAACCATTTTGGCCAAGGTAACGATGTTATATTGAATAACCCGGGTGAAGTTTCTTTTATTTATCGTTCTTTATTTCAGAAAAACATTATCTTAGCAAATGATATTATTATGTCAATAGCAATGATATTTTAGAATAATGGACAATATATTATCTATTATCGGTGGAATGCCGCAGGAGGTGGCGATGCGCATATCCCGACAGGTGAAGGCGCGGCGGCTGGAGATGAATCTGACGCAGGAGGGACTGTGTGTCCGTGCCGGTATCAAACTGCCGACCTACCGCAGATTTGAGCGGACGGGCGAAATATCGCTGCGGGGGCTGCTGCAAATTGCTTTTGCACTCAATGCGCTGCGGGATTTTGAGGCGTTGTTTGCGCAGAAACAGTATCAGTCGCTTGATGAAGTACTCGCGGAGAGCAATGTGAAACGCAAGCGAGGTAAAAAGAATGAATAATATTAAATCGGTTGAAGTCTGGTGGAATGGCCGTATGGTCGGACGTTTGGCACTGACCCGCGAGGGCTTGTGCGCTTTCGAGTATTCGGCGGAGCATCTGGCGTCGGGTGTTTCGATTTCGCCATTTGAACTGCCGCTGCGCAGCGGGGTTTTTGTTGCCAAGCCCCGCCCTTTTGACGGGGGATTCGGCGTCTTTGACGACTGCCTGCCCGATGGCTGGGGGCTGTTGGTGCTCAACCGTTATTTGCAGAAAAAAGGGATCAATCCACGTTCTCTGACCCTTCTCGACCGCTTGTCGTTGGTCGGTTCGACGGGACGCGGCGCTTTGGAGTTCCGCCCCGACAATAGCGTTGCAGACGACAGGGATTTTGCTGACTTCGAGCAGTTGGCGTTGGAAGCTGAGCGGATTTTGGGAAGTGAGGCGTACGACGGCACCGGCATCGAGGAGTTCCAGCGCCGCGGCGGCTCGCCGGGCGGTGCGCGTCCGAAGATTTTTACCCGATACGACGGCCGGGAGTGGCTTGTCAAGTTTCGGGCAAAGGGCGACCCGAAAAATATCGGTACGATGGAATACCGCTATTCGCTATTGGCGAAGGAGTGTGGCGTGGAGATGCCCGAAACGCGACTTTTCGAGGAAAACTATTTCGGCGTCGAGCGTTTCGACCGCACGCCGAATGGGAAGTTGCATGTTGTCAGCATGGCTGGTTTGCTCTGCGCCGACTATCGCGTGCCGAGCATCGACTATTTGCACATTTTCAGGGTTTGCGCCGCATTGACGCACAGTGTCGGTGAGATGTGGAAAATCTATCGGCTGATGTGTTTCAACTATCTGATTGGCAACAAAGACGACCACGCCAAGAATTTCGATTTTATCCATCGGGACGGCGAATGGCGTTTCGCCCCGGCATTCGACTTGTTGCCGAGTGACGGGATGAACGGTTATCATACGACCTCTGTCAATGACAGCATCGAGCCGACCAAGGCGGACTTAATCACCGTTGCGGTGGATTCCGGCCTTGACAAAGACGAGGCGGAAGATGTATTTGAAATGATGAAAGAAGTAATCGATAAAAATAAATAGCACAGCAACATTTACAGTCCGGGCGACATGCGTCCGGGCATCCGCAATCAGCCGCTCAATCCGTTCCGCAACGTTGCGAATTCGAATGCTGCCGGCTTCGGCGTGATATTTGCCGAATCAGCAAACTTCAGGGTTGTTGTTTTCGATTTACAACAATTATCTTTTAAAATTTCGTAATTTTGTCGCATGAAAATCGTAGGTATGAAATGTCCGTTGGCGGTTTTCTCCGCATTCCTGTTGCTGCTGTTCGCTCCGGTCGGGTGCAATCCGGAGTGTGTATGCGATTGTAATGAAAATAATCCCGAGCTGGGGACGCCGCCACCCATCATACCTGATCCGTCGCTGCCCCTGCCCGACCCTGATCCGGAACCGGATCCCGCACCCGAACCGGCCGAGGCCCGCCGCCAGACAATCGAATATTTCCTCGCGCAGCTCGATCAGGACGATGTCGCCATGCCGCCGTCGTTCCTTTACGGGCAGATGCTGACGACCACCGAGGAGATCGAAAGCGAGCGGTCGGCCATGTGGGACCTGTGGAAAGAAGCCAACACCCAGCGGTTGGAGGAGAGCGGCATCGAGCAGTTCCTCGCCGCGGGGGACACGGTCATCTGGGACATCCCTGCGGGGCAGCGCATGAAGGTCCTGCTGCTCGCCAAGGGGGACAAGCCTGCGGACGGATACCCGCTTTACATCAATCTGCACGGCGGTGGCCGGGCGTCGCTTGCCGAACACGCATGGGACAGTTTCACCAACACGCTCGCTTGGGAGAGCGAAATCAAACGGGCCAAGCAGTACGACGATGCTCCGAGCATGTACTTCGTGCCTCGCATGGCGGACGACCGGATCGGGCGGTGGTATCTGGAGCCCCAGCGCAACGCTTTCCGGCGCATCTTCCAGCTCGGCGTGCTGAGCGGCTATGCCGATCCCGACCGGTTCTACATCCTGGGGACTTCCGAAGGGGGCTACGGCTCCCATAGGCTTGCCCTGTTCATGCCGGACTACTTCGCCGGGGCGGGGCCTATGTCGGCGGCCGAGCCGCTCGGGGCCGCGGAGAACCTGCGAAACATCGCTTTCGGGATGGAGGTCGGCGAGCGGGACAACGGGTTCAAGAGGAACGAGTTCGCCCAACAGTGGAAAGACGAGCTGGACCTGCTCGAGCGGTCTAATCCGGGGGATTTCGTGCACCGCGTGGACATCCAGCCGGGCAAGGGGCACGGCGACACCGACTTCACGGTCATGACGCCGTGGCTGAAGCAGTTCTCGCGCCGCACCTATCCCGGGCATCTGAGCTACCAGTATCGCAACCTGACGCCCGACTATTGGCAGGAGAGCTATCCGCAGGGCGTTTACTACCTCGATTTCCGGGGGCTCATGCACACCAAGAACGCGAACCGACGGTTCGAGGTAACGTGGGACGGGAATACGATCAACGTGTCGACCGACCTGCTGTCCGACGGTTTCGTGCGGGGCGACTTGGGCATCTACCTCGATCCTGACCAAGTCGACCTGACCCGGCCCGTCACGGTAAAGATCAACGGGCGCATCGCCTTTGAGGGCATGGCGAAGGTCAGCAAGGGCTTCCTGGCCGAGTCGATCGCCCTGTTCGGGGATCCGAAACGGATTTTCCCTGCCAAGGTCAAGGTGCTCATCTACTGATGTTTGCCGGCGCGAAACACCAGCAAGACGTGCTTTGCCGGAGACTTAAAATCAGATTATCTCTCCCGCCCAGAGGGCTTTAAGGAAATCAGTCACATAGTAAAGATCCACGTCCCCGCTGCGGCGGCTGATCCGGTCCCTGGACACAAGGACCTGTTTGGTGTGCGGATGCTCCTTGACGAATTCCATCAAGCCTTTCTTGTCATCGTGGTGCACGTGTTCCGTAGATTTGATTTCAATGGATACCCGAGCATCTCCGATGACCGCGTCGACCTCCAAGTTCTCGTATGTATGCCAGTAAGTCAATTCCTCTTCGCTGTCCGTATAACCAAGATAGGCAACGATTTCTTGCATGATCAAGTGCTCAAAGGCGTGTCCATATTCAGGAGTGCCGGGTGACAGGTGGAGCCGTTTCGTGAGGTAGTTGGCTATCCCTACGTCAAAGTAGTAGAATCTGGGAGACTTGTATAGCTTCCGTTTGATGACCTTCCTGTAGGCCGGCACTTCGAAGCCAAGGAGCGTTTCCTTCAGAATTTGATAGTAGGCTTTCACCGTGTTCGCGGACACTTCGCAGTCACTGGCTACATTTTCATAATTGAGGATTTCTCCGTCCATGATGGCGGCCACCTCCATGAAGCGGGCAAAGTCTGATGCGTTCAGGACCAGCGCTTCTTCGATAATCTCTTCTTTCAGATAGAGTTCAATGTAACCTTTCATCCGGTTTCGGGCATTGGCCACCATGTAGTGACGTGGAATCATTCCGTTTTGGACGGCTCGGTTCAAGTCGAAATCCGGAATCTCCGCACTGACCAGCGGATACAACGTTGCCGGGATAGCCCTGCCACCAAGGTTGTTCGCGCCGTGCTTCTTGATTTTCCTGGCGCTGGAACCGCTCAGGATAAACCACAGGCCTTTGTTTACCATCAGCCAGTGGATTTCATCCAATAAATCCGGCACTTTTTGAATTTCGTCAACGACAATAAGCGTTTCGGGAGGATAACGCAAAAGACGCTCCCGAAATTCCTCCGGGTGCTGCGTGAAACGATTCCTTACTTCCGAGTTGAGAAGGTCAATGTAAACCGCGTCGGGGAAGCGCTCTTTCAGAAGCGTAGATTTCCCAGTCTGACGGCCGCCAAACAGGAACATTCCTTCATCAAGGCGGTTCTCGATATCAAATATCCTATGGTACATAATAATTCTAAAAATCCGCAATCAGATTGCGGATATTCCGGAAAAATCCGCAATGACGATGCGAATTTACTAAAGTTTGTCTAAATACAAAAATCTTGGCTTGAGTGCGCCGTTAAAAAGCGGCGCGGGGCCGCCTTTTAACGGTTTGCAAGGGGTTTATACTTTTGCGAACAGCGATTCCAGGATGCTTTTGTTGGCATTGTCTATCGTGGAGTTTTCCAGCATGGCAAGATAGATCTGTGTGGTGCGCTCGGAGGTGTGACCCATGCCGGCGCTTATGACGGACAGGGGGATGTGGTGGTCCCGCGCCGCAGTGGCCCAGCTGTGGCGGGCCGTGTAGAACGAGAGCCTTTGGGAGATGCCGGCCATGTCGCACAGCCGTTTCAGCTGCCTGTTGTAGAAGGATGACGCGATGCGGTATTCGGAATATTCTTTCAGCGGGTTTTGTTGTTTGAGGATGGGGAAGACGTATATGCGGCCGTTGTCGGCATACCGTTCGATGATGGCACGCATCTGCGGTTCGAGACGGATTTCTATTTCCTGTCCGGTCTTGCGGCGAATGTAACGGATTTTGCCGTTGCGGATGTTGTCGCGTTTGAGGTATGCCATGTCTACGAATGACATTCCTCTGGTGTAGAATGAAAACAGGAAGAGGTCGCGGGTGAACGCGAGGGAGGCGGATTTGGACAGGTCAAGCTGTAGGAACCGTGCTATGACGCTTTCCTGCACCGCTTTTTTGCGGGTCCTGTCGATGCCGGTATAGACCGTCTTGAAGGGGTATGTCTGCTCGGCCAGTCCCATGCGCACGGCCTTGTTGTAGCAGGAACGGAGTATGCGCATGTAGAACGATATGGTGTTTCTGACCATGTCGCATTCCATCAGAGATGCGTTGAAGCGCTCTATCAGACGCTCCGTTACGGACGAGATCTGAATGTCTCTGCCGCCCAAGAAGCGGGAGAAGCGGCGCATGGCGTATTCATAATTCTGGGCGGTGCCCAGACGGTTGCAGATCCGCATTCCGCGGATTTGTTCTTTCATGAATGACAGCATGGTGGCTGATGTATCGGCGGAACGGAACCGGGCGATTATGTCGTCGGACGTGTAGGCGTCGCCCGCGGATTCGAATTCGCGGATTATCGTCTGAAGGCGTCTGACGTCTCCATCAATGCCGTTCTGCACTATGACCGCGTTGTGTCCCGATGACCGGATGCATTGCAGTTCATTGTCCCAGTCTTCCGGCATGATCCGGATTTTCGTGGTGATCTGTCTGATTATGCGCCGGTGGCTTACCTGATAATAGATGGTTCCTTCCTTGCCCGCGATGCTCGAGGGGCGCAGCTTTACTCTGATTTTTGCCATTTTTTTGTGTTTTTATGAGTTGATTACCCATAAATTTCGTGGCAATTCATCAAATATATACCGGCCTCCCGCCGTCCTGTGTCGGGGTAATAGGACTCGAACCTACGACCCTCTGCTCCCAAAGCAGATGCGCTAGCCAACTGCGCCACACCCCGAAAATGCAGGTGCAAATATACTTTTCTTTTCAGAGAGGCGCAAATTTATTACTTTTGCGGAACTGCGCCGCATGCCGGCGTCTGACGGACGGGATATATGATAATCGAAGCGAAAAATATAGAGAAGTCGTTCGGTGCGCTGAAGGTGCTCAAGGGCGTGGACTTTTCGGCGGAGAAGGCCGAGGTCGTCTCCATCATGGGGGCTTCCGGGGCGGGCAAGTCAACGTTGCTGCAGATTCTCGGCACGCTGATGACGCCCGACGCCGGCACTCTCCGCATAGCGGGAACGGATGTCGTGGGGATGGGCGGAAAGGCTCTCGCCGCGTTCCGCAACGGCAGCATAGGGTTCGTCTTTCAGTTTCATCATCTGCTGCCCGAGTTCACTTCGGCGGAGAATGTCATGATACCCGCACTGATAGCCGGCCGCAAGGAGAAGGAGGCGAGGGCCGCAGCCCTCAGGCTGCTCGATGAAGTGGGGCTGGCGGAACGGGCGTCCCACAAGCCGTCGGAACTCTCCGGCGGCGAACAGCAGCGCGTAGCCATAGCCCGCGCGCTCGTGAACAAGCCTGACATTTTGTTCGCCGACGAGCCTTCCGGCAATCTCGACAGCAGGACCAAGGCCGACATACACAATCTTTTTTTCAGCCTGAGGGAGAAATATTCCCAGACCATCGTCATAGTGACGCACGATGCGGAGCTGGCGGCCATGTGCGACAGGACTCTTGTCATGAAGGACGGGGCCTTCGGGGGTTAGGCCATGTCGGGGACTTTCCGGTTCAAAAGGTTTTCCGTTCGGAATGAGCTTTCTTCGATGAAGGTGAATACCGACGGCGTGCTGCTCGGGGCGTGGGCGGCAATCGCGCCGCAGGTGCGCCGCATACTCGACGTCGGCACCGGTACGGGAGTAATCGCCCTTATGATGGCGCAGCGGACCGAGGGTTTCGCCCATCCGGTCTTGATAACGGGAGTCGATGTGGAGCAGGTCGGGGAGGCGCGTGCGAACGCCGATGCTTCGCCGTGGGGAGGGCGCATTTCTTTTCTGCAGGCGGATGTGAGGCAATATGCGCCTTCTGAAAGGTTTGATCTGATTGTTTCCAATCCGCCGTTTTTCGTCTCCGAGCTGCTGTCGCCGGATGCCGGCCGGATGAGGGCGCGCCACGCGGTGACCTTGCCTTACGATGCGCTTCGGGATGCGGCGGCGCGGATGTTGGATCCGGCGGGACGGTTTTCCGTCATTTTGCCGGCCGCCGAGGCACGGCTTTTTGTCGATGTCTGCAAGGGAACACTTGTCCCGGTGAGGCGCACCGACGTGCGGACGATTCCTTGCCGTGCTCCCAAACGTGTACTGTTGGAGTTTGCGATGGCCGGCGAGGATGCAGCCCTGCCTGGGCTTCGGCATGACGAGCTCGTCATCGGCACTGGCGAACACGAGTGCTACACGGAGGAGTACCGTGCGCTGACCCGTGATTTTTATCTTAAATTCTGAAATTCTTCTTACCGCCGCCGATCATTTCCGGAGGAGCCGCCTGCCGGCTTTTTGGGGCCGTCGTCGCGGTGCAGCTTGTGTATCTGGTTTCTCCTGAATTTTTCTTCGCCTATCAGAAGCCGGGCCACTTTTTCGGCCGGCAACACTTTCAGACAGGATTGCATGTATCTTTCATCGGCCTCGTTCACCGCCTTGCCCGCCACGCAGTAATTCTCTACGAGCGTGAGCATTTCTTTCTCCGTCTTGCCGGCCTTGATGCCTTCGTCGAGGGCTTTGTAGGCCTTCATCACTTCCCTGAAAAGTTTTTCCTTTTCGTTCTTGGCTTCGTTGTAGATGGGCCAGAAGGCCTGTGCCTCCTGTGTGGTGAGGTCCATTTCTGAGGTGAGGAACGCTATTTTCTCGTTGTTGATGCGTTCTTGCCATTTGTCCTGCGCCGACATGGCTCCGGCGGATATTGCGATGGCCGCTGCGGCCGCAATAAGCCTAATGATTTTGACGTTCATTTTGAATGTAATCTATCAGTTCGATGGACATGCCTGAATCTATGAGATAGTTGACGATGTCTTCTTCGGATATCGTGGCCGGGTCTTCGGATTCGCTGCGGAACAGGGCGTAGGGATCCGTGGAAGGGATGAGTTCGGCGACTATGAAACTGTCGGTTTCGTCGTAGAGGGAACTGTTGTCCGCGGTCTTTCCCACTGTCAGCGCTCCTATGGCGAGGATCGCCAGAAATGAGGCGGCGAGCGAGAGATACGGGGCCACCCGGCCGAAGGCCGGCGTCCTGCCGGCAGGTATCGACGACAGTCTCGTCTTGAGATCGCCGAAGTATCCTTCCGGTACCGATATGTTGTCTTTTTTGTTCATCCGATTTTCTTTGATGCAAAAGTGGCTCAAAGGTTTAATGCCGCCTTTATTTTTTCGCAGGCTATGTGGTAGGAGGCTTTGAGGGCCCCTGTGGATGTTCCGGTGATCTCGGCTATCCGGGCGTAGGACAGTTCTTCATAATAGCGCATTATGAATACGGCGCGCTGCTTTTCCGGCAAGGCCGCTACGGCTTTGTCGAGCGCGGCTTCGGCCTCGGTGCCGTTGAACCATGGGTCTTCGTCTATTTTGCGTTCGAGTTCTTTGGCGAGGCTCGTGAAGTTGAGCACGGCCCTGACTTTGCGCCTGCGCAGGAAGTTGATGGCCTCGTTGGTGGCGATGCGGTAGACCCATGTGAAAAGCTCCGATTCCCCTCTGAACGAGGGGAGGGCTTTCCATATCTTTATGAATATTTCCTGGAGAAGGTCGTCGGTATCTTCATGGGAGTGGACGAATCGGCGTACGTGCCAATAGAGACGTTCGCTGTATTCTTCGACTATGCCATTGAATATCTTTTCCTTCTCGTCCATGTCATTTTCTTGCGGATAAATCGCGCGCCGCGTCGGCTATGTGCTCCGCATCGAGTCCGTATGCGTGCAGCAGCTCGGCCGGGGTGCCGGTCTGTCCGAAGAGGTCTTTTCCGTTGACGAAGGCCATGGGCGTCGGGATGGTGCGTGCGAGCAGGGCCGCGACGGCTTCACCGAGGCCTCCTGTCCGGTTGTGTTCTTCGGCCACGACAGCCGCCTTGGTTTTCAAAATGGATGCCAGAATGGCTTTTTCGTCGAGCGGCTTTATGGTGGGGACGCTGAGGACGTCGCAGCATATCCCTTCTGATTCAAGCGTCTCCGCGGCCTGCAGGGCTTCCCATACCATGTGTCCGCAGGCTATCAGGGTGATGTCCTTGCCTTCGGAGAGCAGGTAGGCCTTTCCTATTTCGAATCCGCCGTCTTCCGGGGTGAAGTTGGGCACGGCGGGGCGCCCGAACCTGATGTATACGGGGCCGTCCCATGCCGCCGCGGCGATGGTGGCCGCCTTGGTCTGGTTGTAGTCGCACGGGTTGAGCACCACCATGCCGGGCAGGGCCCTCATGAGGGCTATGTCTTCCATGGTCTGGTGGGTGGCGCCGTCTTCGCCGAGGGTGATGCCGGCGTGGGAAGAGGCGATTTTCACGTTGGCCTTGCCGTAGGCCACCGCCTGGCGCAGCTGGTCGTATACCCGTCCCGTTATGAATTCGGCGAAGGATCCGATGAAGGGTATCTTGCCGGAGATGGCGAGTCCGGCCGCGACTCCGACCATGTTGGCTTCCGCGATGCCGCACTGTATGAATCTTTCCGGGAAAGCGTCGGCGAAGGCGTCCATTTTGAGCGAGCCTTTCAGGTCGGCCGTAAGCGCCATTATCCGTCCGTCGGCCTTGCCGGCTTCGAGGAGTCCTGCTCCGAAGCCGCTCCGCGTGTCTTTTTTACCTTTATCCGTATATTTTTTCATTGTATGGTCTTTTTAGAAATCTCCCAAAGTGCTTTCGCCTATCTGCCTGAGAGCTTCGGAGCACTGTGCGGCGTCCGGTGCCTTTCCGTGCCATTTGTGCGTGCCGGCCATGAAGTCCACTCCGCGTCCCATGTCGGTGCGGAAGATTATCATGACGGGCCGGCCTTTTCCGCAGGCGGCCTTGGCTTCCGCGAACGCCGCGAGAATGGCCTCCATGTCGTGCCCGTCGGCGGAAATGACTGTCCAGTCGAAGGCTTTCCATTTGGCTTCCAAATCGCCCTGCCCGGATACGGCCGACACGGGGCCGTCTATCTGCTGCCCGTTCAGGTCGGTCATGGCGATGAGGTTGTCGAGCCTGTTGTGGACGGCGAACATGCCGGCCTCCCAGATCTGTCCTTCTTCGCTCTCCCCGTCTCCGCACATTACGTATACGGTGCCGTCATCCTTGTCCATCTTTTTCGCCGCGGCCATCCCGGCGGCCACGGACAGGCCCTGTCCCAGCGAGCCCGAGGCCTGGAATACGCCAGGCAGGCCTTTCTGCACGGAAGGGTGGCCCTGCAGCCTGGAGCCGAATCTGCGGAACGTGGCGAGTTCCCCGACGGGGAAATAGCCGCAGCGGGCGAGCAGGGAATAGTAGACCGGAGTGAGGTGTCCGGCCGACAGGATGAACACGTCCTGCCCGTGGCCGTCCCTCGTCCAGCCTTCGGGGCTGTGTTTCATCACTTCGAAATAAAGCGCGGTGAGGAAGTCGGCGCTGCTCATCGAACCTCCGGGGTGGCCGGACTGTGCGAGAGTGACCATCCGTATGATGTCTCTCCGCACCTGCCTGGAAATATTTTTCAGTTCTTCAGGATTTGCCATTTTCAAAAATGTTCAAAATAATCGCCAAGATAGCCAATTTGTCGCTAATTCCATAATTTGAATTATCTTTGTACGATTATCAGGCACAGCGCGCGGAATGAAAAACATCAGAAATTTCTGCATCATAGCACACATAGACCATGGGAAGAGCACTCTTGCGGACCGTCTTCTCGAGCTCACCAAGACGTTGGGCGAGCGCGACATGGAGAACCAGGTGCTGGACGACATGGATCTGGAGAGGGAGAAGGGCATAACCATAAAGAGCCATGCCATACAGATGGAGTATTGCAGGGGCGGGGAGAAATACCGTCTTAATCTGATTGACACTCCCGGACACGTGGACTTCTCGTATGAGGTGTCGCGGTCCATCGCCTCGTGCGAAGGGGCGCTGCTCGTGGTGGACGCTACGCAGGGGATTCAGGCCCAGACGATTTCGAATCTTTATCAGGCCGTGGACCACGGGCTTGAGATCATTCCGGTGCTCAACAAGATAGACATGGATTCGGCCAGACCGGAGCTCGTCACGGATCAGGTCTGCGACCTGCTCGGCTGCGCCGCGGAAGAAGTTTTCAAGGTGTCGGCCCGCACCGGAGACGGCGTTCAGGCGCTGCTGGATGCCATTGTGGACAAGATTCCGGCCCCGAAAGGCGATCCGGAGGCTCCGCTTCAGGCCCTGATATTCGATTCGGTGTTCAATCCTTTCCGCGGAGTGATAGCTTATTTCAAAGTGGTGAACGGAGTGCTGCGCAAAGGCGACAAGGTGAAGTTCTTCAATACGGGCCGGGAATACGAGGCCGAGGAGACGGGCATCCTGAAGCTCCGGCTGCAGCCCGCCGACGAAGTGTCCACCGGCGACGTGGGCTATATAATATCGGGCATAAAGAGCGCGGCGGAGGTGAAGGTGGGCGACACCATCACGCACACGGAACGGCCCTGCGCGGAGTCCATAGCCGGTTTCGAGGAGGTGAAGCCCATGGTGTTCGCCGGAATGTACCCGGTGGACGCGTCCAAGTTCGAGGAGTTGAGGTCCGTCCTGGAGAAGTTCCAGCTCAACGACGCTTCGTTCGTCTACGAGCCAGAGTCCTCTTTGGCGCTGGGCTTCGGGTTCCGCTGCGGCTTCCTCGGCCTGCTGCATCTTGAGATAGTGCAGGAAAGGCTGTTCCGCGAATTCAACATGGACGTCATCACCACGGTGCCCAACGTGTCTTACAAAGTGTTCACCACCAAGGGAGAAGTCATCGACGTTCACAATCCTTCCGGCTTGCCCGCGCCTACGGTCATTGATCATATAGAGGAGCCGTACATCCGCGCCCAGATAATCTCGAAGGCCGAATTTTTCGGTCCCATAATGAAATTGTGCATGGACAAGCGCGGCACGCTGGTCGGCCAGCATTATATAACTGTCGACAGGGTAGAGCTCACCTACGACATGCCGCTGTCGGAAATCGTGTTCGATTTCTATGACAAGCTGAAATCCATATCCAAAGGATACGCTTCGTTCGACTATCATGTCACGGAGTTCCGTCCGGCCCGTCTCGTGAAGCTCGACATATTGCTCAACGGAGACCCGGCCGACGCACTTTCGTCGCTGATACATGAGGATCACGCCTATGATTTCGGGCGCAAGATATGCCTGAAGCTGAAGGAGCTGATACCCCGGCAGCAGTTCGACATAGCCATCCAGGCCGCCGTCGGCGCCAAGATAATAGCCCGCGAGACCGTGCGCCAGGTACGCAAGGACGTTACGGCGAAATGCTATGGCGGCGACGTCACGCGCAAGCGCAAGCTGCTTGAAAAACAGAAGGAGGGCAAAAAGCGCATGCGCCAGATCGGCACCGTGCAGGTGCCTCAGAGCGCGTTCATGGCCGTATTGAAACTCGACTGATTCGTCTTATGGATAAACTTAAGTCCTTTGTCGGAGCGCTGCGCCCCGGGACGCTGCCCCTGTCGCTTTCGGGCGTCTTTCTCGGCATTTCCCTCGCGGCCGCCGACTATCATATCTCTTTGCCAGCGGCCGTCCTTACGGCCCTGACCGCCGTGTGCCTGCAGATTCTTGCCAATGTCGCCGACGGGCTCGGGGTCATGCTTGACGCCGCTTCGGCGGAACGGCTCGCCGTGCCGGAAAAAAGTTCCGGCGTGCGGGGCATGAAAAGGGCGACGGCGATTCTTACGGTGCTTTGCGCCGTCAGCGGGCTCGCCATGATAAAATGCTCTTTCGGCACCTTGCTGTCCCTCGATGCCGTATGCCTTATGATGCTCGGGGCCGTATGCATCGGGGTGGCGCTGAAGTACAACCTCGGCCGCAGTCCCTACGGGCGCAGGGGCCTCGGGGACCTGTACGCTTTCGTCTTCTTCGGACTGGTGGCGGTGGAGGGCGGATATTTCGTGTCTTCGCATACCTTCGGTTCGCTGATAATGCTTCTGCCGGCTTCGGCCATGGGCTTTTTCTCCGCAGGAGTGCTGAACGCGCGGAATATCGGCCGCATAGATGCTGACGGAGAGGCGTGCGTCACCGTTGCCGGTCGGCTGGGCCGGCACAGGGCCCTGATTTATCAGACGGTCCTGCTGGCGCTCGGGTGGATCTGCATGAATGCATATTGCAGCCTGCGCTTTTTCGATTCGTGGCACTATCTTTTTGTCATTTCCGTGCCTTTGTTCGTCTTGCACTTCGTTTCATTGCGCAAGAACAATGAAAAAAGCCGCGGCCGAAGCGTTTCGCTTTTGGTCGCAGCCGTTTTTCTGTTTTCGGCGGCCACCGGAACAGGATTTCTCGCATTCCTGTTCTGAGCCTGCGGGCCTATGCGCCGGCGTTGGCCTTTATCTGTTCGTTGGCCGCGGTTATCATGGCGTTGAGGCTGCCGGTTATCTTGGACGCAAGTTCTTCGTCACCGTTCCTTTTCATCTCTTCGGTGACGGCGATGAGGTATTGGCTGCACAGGTCGAATTCCCTGTCGGCGATGTCGTAGAATTCTAAGTAGAACCGTGCCGAGGTCAGAAGTTCGTCGCAGAATTTCACCGCCAGGTCCTTCGCTTTTTCCGGTTCGCCGAGAAGGTAATACAGGGATACCATCTGATATACAAAGTAATCATTGCCTGACAGTTTCAGCGGAATGCAGTCGAGCGGGTACATTTCTTCGTTGATCGTCGCCCTGCATTTGTCAAGCATCTCTATGGCCCGGTCGTTGCGGCCGGCCTTCATGAAGGCGAAGGCGGACGAGACGAAGATATTGCGCTGGGACAATACGCCGAGGAAGGTGTAGCAGTTCTGATAGTCCGCGAAATAGTCCGTCCTTGCGAAGGCGTCCCATTTGAACGTCTCCGTCATGTTGCGGTACAGTTCTTCGGTGTCCACGATGCCTACGTTAATTTCGCCGACAGAGTTTTCGATAGGCACGAGCTTGCTTGAGAATCCATTGTACATCAGATATTTGTCGAGTCCGATGTTCAGGTCGCCTCCGAGGCTCAGCATGTTGATCGGACGGTCCCATTCGTAGTTCGACAACAGGTCGAGCATGAACAGCTCGGGCTTTGTCAGGGCTTCCGTGCTTTCGGGGATCTCAAGGACTATTTCATCGAGAATCCTGTCTTTGAACGATTCGTCGAGGATGCCGTATTTGATGACGTTTTCTTTGTTTACGGGTACCGTGATCTTTCTGGAGCAGATGAAGTCCGCCTTGCGGCCGGAGTTGAGCTCTATGCGGTAGCTGGTGTCTTTGAAGGTGTCCATCACCTGCTTTATGGGCATGGGGCCGCCGTTGTCGTCCACTATGAACACATATTCGTTGGTGCCGTACAGGTATTGGCTCTGGGGTACCGTCAGCGGCAGGGGAGAGGACTCGTTGCAGGCGTATTTCATCTGGTCGATGTGCCAGTCGGTGCCGAGCAGGGACGTGTTGACTATGCGGACGTCGGTGCGCACTCCCTCCACTTCCTGGACGTACCAGAGAGGGAAGGTGTCGTTGTCTCCGTGCGTGATCAGTATGCCGTCGTGCCCGACGGAGTTGAGGTAGTTGCGGGCCAGTTCAGGAGCGGTGTAGCGGTTGCTCCTGTCGTGGTCGTCCCAGTTTTCCTCAGCCATCAGCGCCGGAACGCCGAGGCAGAGCAAGCTGACGGCCGCCGCAGCCGCGGTTTTGTTTCCGCCTTTGATGAATCTGGCCGCCTGTTCGTACAGCGCCGCCACTGCGAATCCGGTCCAAATGGAGAAGGCGTAGAACGAGCCGGCATAGGCGTAGTCCCTTTCCCTGACCTGATAAGGCGTCTGGTTGAGGAATATCAGGATGGCTATGCCTGTCATGAAGAACGTCAGGAAAACTATCCAGCAGCCGCGCCTGTCCCTGTTCCATTGGAAGAAGAGTCCTATGAGGCCGAGCAGGAGCGGCAGGAAGAAGTAGTGATTCTTGCCTTTGTTGTGCTTCAGGGAGTCGGGGGCGTCGGTCTGGTCCCCGAGGCGCATGTTGTCGATGAAGCCTATGCCGCTCTCCCAGTTGCCGTGGAAAATGTCTCCCGGCGCAGGGCTGTGTATGTCATTCTGCCTGCCGACGAAGTTCCACATGAAATATCTGCAGTACATCCAGTTGAACTGATAGTCGAAGAAATATCTCATGTTGGCTCCGAACGTGGGCTTTTTGTATTCCGTGCCCCTTACGCGGGTTCCCTTGCCTTCGGTGTATGACTGGTAGAACTGGATATAGCTGTTGCTGGTGTTGCTCCACATTCTCGGGAACAGCATTTTGCCTTCGGGGGCGTATTCCGGCTCGATGGGAGCGGAGCTGCGTACGTATTTGCCGTCCATCGGAGCCCAGTATTTCGGTGTCTTTATGTCATACGGCGCCCCGTAGTACTGTCCGTACAGGAGCGGAGCCGAGCCGTACTGTTCGCGTGCGAGGTAGCGCACGAGGGTGAACGGATTGTCGGGCTGGTATTCGTTGGTGGGCGTCTTGACGCTGGAGCGGATTATCACTATGCTGAATATGGAGAATCCTATTATGATGGAGGTGAGGCATAGCAGCGCCGTGTTGAGAAACACTTTGTTGCGCTTGAGCGAACGGAACAGTCCCCAGAAGCACAGCACGAAGACGAGTGCCATGAAGAATACGGCTCCGGAATTGTACGGCAGCCCGAACCAGTTTACGAATGCGAGGTCGAAATATGCCGCCGCCTTCGGGAGCAGGGGGATGATTCCGTACAGGATCAGGGCGACCAGCGCCGCCGACAGCGCAAAGATGCCGATGAACTGCTTGAAAGAATAGGAGCCGTCCTCCTTCATCTTGTAATAGTATAGGAATACGAGGGCCGGAATGGCGAGTAGGTTGAGAAGGTGCACCCCTATCGACAGCCCTATTATGAAGGCTATGAACACTATCCAGCGGTTTGCGAACCTGCGGTCCTCCTGTTCGTACCATTTCGTCATGGCCCACAGCACTATCGCCGTGAAAAGGGAGGACATGGCGTATACTTCACCTTCGACCGCGGAGAACCAGAACGTGTCCGAGAAACAATAGATCAGGGCCCCGACTGCGCCGCTGCCGAATATCGCCAGGGCCGCGGCGGTCCCGTACCTGCCGTCCGCCGACGGTCTGACGAGACGTTTGGCGAAAAATACAATGGTAAGGTACAGGAAGAATATCGTAAGCGCCGAGCAGAGCGCGCTCATGGCATTGACCGCCACCGCGGCGTGCTCCGGTCCGGTGAATATGGTGAAGAACCTTGCGATGAGCTGGAATACGGGGTTTCCCGGAGGGTGTCCCACTTCAAGTTTGTATGATGACGCTATGAATTCCCCGCAATCCCAGAAGGATGCCGTAGGCTCTATCGTGGAAAGATATGTGAAGGCCGCGATGATGAATACGATCCATGCCGTCACTCTGTTCCACATATTGAATTTGCCTTTTTCCATTTGAACTGTCCTTGATTGCGGCAAATATACAAATACTTTGCCTATCTTTGCAAAAAGTATATCCTGCGCATGAAGGACAATGACTGGAAGAACAGGCTCGGCGTGGTGTTTTCCACCGATCCTGATTTCAAGTATGCCGAAGCGGCCCCGGAGGAAGAGGAAACCCCGTCCCCGGCGGCGCAGAGGCTCGTCGTGTCCATAGACAGGCGCAACCGCGGCGGGAAGCAGGTGACTATAGTGCGCGGCTTCAGGGGCAGGAATGAAGATTTGTGCGCGCTCGGCAGGACCCTCAGGGTGAAATGCGGCACGGGCGGAAGCGCCGGGGACGGGGAGATAATCGTCCAGGGAGACTTCCGGGACAAGGTGACGGCCCTGCTCAGGGAGATGGGCTACGGCGCTAAAAGAGGAAACTGATGGCTGACAGCCTTGGCATATTCAAAACGGGCACGCTCATGATGGAACATGTGTCCGGGGACGTTCCCGCCGCGGTTCCGGCGGACGGCGGAGACGGTCTGTCCGTGCCCCTGCTCGTCGTCCTGACGGTGGCGTGCACCCTCGTGTTTTTCCGCAACATAGCCAATGCGCTTCCGCCGGTGTTCCGCTGCCTTTTCATGCAGCGCGGCTGCGCAAGGCTCGAAAGCAGCGTCAGGATGAGCATGGACCGCAACCTGACTGCGCTGCTGATGGTGCTTCCGTTCTGCCTGGTCCTCGACCTGACCGGGATATTCGATCCGGACCTGCTGCGCGGACTGGACACGGGGCTGCATCTTGCGGCGACGGCGGCGTTTTTCATAGCGTATCTGTTGCTCCGCCTTGCAATATATATGGCGCTGAAGCCCCGTTCCGTGCCGGACAGCTATATGCTGTCACGCAAAGAGACGTGGAACTTTTTCATTATCATGTTCCTTGCGGCCGCCGTGACCGGGGGCGTGTCGGGCCTGCTGCATGCCGGCAAGGCCGTTGCGGAATTGGCTATATTATTGGAAATAGGGTTGTTATATGTTGTGATGCTGGTCCGCAGGGGGCGAATTTTAGCTTTGTCTTGCAATCCTTTCACAGTTTTTTTGTACCTTTGCGCGCTTGAAATAGTGCCGACGGGGCTTTATGTGGCCGCGGCCCTTATTTTATAGGAGCGTATTGAAGTTATGATTAAAAATATTCTGATTTCCCAACGTACACCCCGTGTGATGGCCCCTTACGACACTCTTTCGGAAAAGTTCGGGATTGCCTTCGATTTCAGACCTTTTTTTCTGATAGAGCCGCTTTCTTCGCGTGAATTCAGGGCGCAGAGAGTCAATATTCTGGATTATACGTCCGTGGTTTTTTCCTCCAGACTCACGATAGACGCTTTCTTTCATCTTTGCGAAGAGCTGCGCGTCAAAGTGCCGGAAACCATGAAATATTTCTGCACCACGGAGGCGGTCGCCATGTATCTCCAGAAGCATATAGTTTACCGCAAGCGCAAGATTTTTTACGGTGACGGCACTCCCGAGTCCGTCATAGGGCTCATAGGCTCCAAGCACAGGGGCGAAACCTTCCTGATAGCGTCTTCGGATTCGTCCGGCACCATCACCCGCCTTTTCGAGGAGCAGAAGCTCGATTTCAAGACGGCGGTATTCGTGAAGCCGGTCACGCAGGACCTTCATGATCTGGACATCGGCCGCTACGACATGGCCGTGCTGTACAATCCGGCGGACGTGAAGTCCCTTTATGAGAATTTTCCGGATTTCGAGCAGGGCGGAATGCGTTTCGTGGCCTACGGCAAGAGCATAGTGACCGCCATGGAGGACGCCGGGCTCAGCATAGAGGTGAAGGCTCCCACCATGGAGGCGCCTTCGGTGGCCAAGGCCATAGAACTTTATCTTGAAGGACGGAAGTCATAGAGCGATGGAAGGCCTTGTCGTCCGCGGTCTTCCCAAACGTGAAAGGCTCAGCGGGAAAAACAATATTTCGGGACTCCTGAAGAAGGGCAGGTATGGCAATGCGTCCTGTCTCAAATATTGTTTTGCAGGCAATGGGAACGACTGTTCCAGAATAATGATATCCGTGCCGAAGCGCTCGTTCAAGCGTGCCGTAAGGCGCAACCTGCTCCGCCGCAGGATAAGGGAGAGCTACAGGCTGCAGAAGGAGCTGCTGCCGCCGGGATATGATCTGATGATTGTTTATGCGTCCAAGGAGGTACTGCCGTTTTCGGACATATATGCCGCCGTGGACGAAGTTCTGAGGGCCGTGGCCTCGTCGTCTGAAAATGAGGTACGATAAACTGCGTCCGGTGGTGCGCCGCATTTCCGTGTGGCCTTTCGTAGTGCTTATAAAGTTCTACAGGAGATGCATAAGCCCGTTTCTGCCGCCGACCTGCCGTTTCACCCCCACATGCTCTGAATATGCGCTTGAGGCGTTCCGCAAGCACGGGCTTTTCCGCGGTATGCGGCTGACAGTGAAAAGGCTTCTGCGCTGCCATCCGTGGGGCGGGAGCGGATACGATCCTGTGCCGTAGCCTGCGCCGTCCTTTTATCTTTTGAGACGTACGAAAATGCTCAGGGGCAATATTTTGCCGAAGCCGTCCCGAAGCGCGAGCTCTCCGGACTGCAATTCCCTGTATCCGCCTTCGTGCCCCGCCGCCGTACGAAATCCAGGTTCCGGCTTCAGGCGGAAGGCTTCGCGCACGGCCGTCTCCCCGAGCATGGCCGAGTAGCCGTTGGAATACAGGTTGAGCACCATGAAGCTGTTTTCGGGGGCAAGAATGCGCTCCACGTTCCGCAGCAGGCTGAAAAGGCATTCGTCGAGCTTCCATTTCTCCCCGTCCGGGCCGTGCCCGTATGCGGGCGGATCCAATATTATCCCTTGATAGACGTTTCCCCTGCGGACTTCCCGCTCGGCGAATTTCATGGCGTCTTCGATGATCCAGCGGATGCCGTCGAGGCCGCTGTTTTCCTGGTTTTCGCGTGCCCAGGTGATGGTCTGGCGCACTGAATCGAGGTGGGTGACGTCGGCTCCGGCGGCTTTGGCCGCAAGGGAGGCGCCGCCGGTGTAGGCGAACAGGTTCAGCACTTTGGGCGCCCGTCCGCCCGCCTTTGCCAATGCCGCAGTCTCGTGGTAGATGTATTCCCAGTTGGGCGCCTGCTCGGGAAATACCCCTACGTGCTTGAATGCCGTCAGGCCGAGCCTGAGGCTGAACGATGGGCCTCCGCCGTACCGTATCGTCCATCTGTCGTCCATGTCGCGGAGCCTTTCCCATGTGCCGCTGTCCTCCTTGCCGGCTTTGCCGAAGCCCGCTCCGGGCCTGAATCTCGTGTGGGCCGTCTTCGCCCATTCTTTTTCGGACAGGCTTTTGGTCCAAAGCGCCTTGGGCTCCGGACGCGCGAGTACGTACTTTCCGAAGCGCTCCAGTTTTTCGCCGTCGCCGGAATCAAGCAGTTCGTAGTCTTTCCATCCGGATGAGGGATATTCTATCGTCATGGCGTACAATTTTGCCGCAAAGTTACGAAACTGCAAGTTTTTTGCTAATTTTGCATTCGTGAAAATTCGTTAAAACAAATCATATCATGCAAAAGTTCATTGACAGCTACGATTTTGCAGGCAAGAAAGCCATAGTAAGGGTCGATTTCAACGTTCCCCTCGACGAGAACTTCAACGTCACCGACGACACCCGCATCCGCAGGGCCGTTCCCACGCTCAGGAAAGTGCTTGACAAGGGAGGCGCCCTCATATTGATGTCGCATCTCGGACGTCCAAAGAAGGTGGATCCCAAATTCTCGCTCAGGCATATAGTGGGCCGCGTGTCCGAATGCCTCGGAACGCCCGTCCGGTTCGCGGACGACTGCCAGAAGGCCGACGGGCAGGCTGCCGCCCTCAAGCCTGGCGAGGTGCTGATGCTTGAAAATCTGCGCTTCTACGCCGAGGAAGAAGGCAAGCCGAGAGGACTTGCCGAGGATGCTTCGGATGAGGAGAAGAAAGCGGCCAAGGCCGCCGTCAAGGCCAGCCAGAAGGAGTTCGTAAAGAAGCTCGCTTCGTATGCCGACTGCTATATCAACGACGCTTTCGGCACGGCCCACAGGGCCCACGCCTCCACTGCCCTCATCGCCGAGTATTTCCCGGACGACAAGATGTTCGGCTATCTCATGGAGGGTGAAATCAATGCCATAGAGAACGTGCTCAAGAATGCGCGGCACCCCCTTACCGCCATCATAGGCGGCTCCAAGGTGTCTTCCAAGCTCGCCGTTCTGAAGAATCTCGTAGGCAAGGTGGACAACCTTATAATAGGCGGCGGAATGGGATATACTTTCGTCAAGGCGCAGGGCGGACACATAGGAGATTCCCTCCACGAGGATGAGCTGATCCCGGATGCGCTTGAGATATTGAAGGAGGCTGAGGAAAAGGGCGTGAACGTGTCCCTTTCGGTCGCCACCGTGGCGGCGAACGAATTCAGCAACGACGCCGAGCGCAAGATATTCGACATCGACGACATTCCCGACGGATGGGAGGGCATGGACGCTTCCCCTGCGTCGCTTGAGAACTGGAAGAAGATAATTCTTGCCTCGAAGACCATTCTGTGGAACGGTCCGGTGGGCGTGTTCGAATTCCCCAATTTCGCGAAGGGTACGCTTCAGATAGCCGAGGACCTCGCCGAGGCCACGGCGAACGGCGCCTATACTCTCGTGGGCGGAGGAGACTCCGTCGCGGCGGTCACCCGGATGGGATACGCCGACAAGGTGAGCTATGTCAGCACCGGAGGCGGCGCCATGCTCGAGGCTATAGAAGGGAAGGAACTTCCGGGCATCGCGGCCATCCGCGGATAATCGAAGGCTTCCGTTTGTCATGTTCGGTCTGCTGAGCATACATTGGCATGTGGATCCGGTGATATTCCACATAGGTAGCTACGGGCTCCGGTGGTATTCGCTGCTTTTCGTGTCCGGCTTCTTTCTGGGGTGGTATATTTTCAGGTGGTTCTTCCGCCGGGAGGGCGTGCCTGAGAAACTGCTCGAACCTCTGCTGTACACTCTCGTGATAGCCACGATAGTTGGTGCGCGGCTCGGGCACTGCCTTTTCTATCAGCCGGAATATTATCTCGGCAGCTGGAAAGGATTCGCCGAGATCTTCATGCCGTGGAAAGGCGGGCTTGCAAGCCATGGAGGGGCCGTGGCCCTGCTGCTGGCGATGTGGTGGTTTTCCGCACGCTACGGCAAAAAGAACGGCTTCGGGTTTATGTGGCTGATGGACAGGCTCGTCATCCCCGTGTGCTTTGCGGGCGCTTTGATCCGTACCGGAAATCTCTTCAATTCTGAAATTTACGGAGACGTGACCTCCCTGCCGTGGGGAGTCGTCTTCGATCTGAGGGGCGAGACGGAGCCGAAGCATCCGACGCAGATATACGAGGCGTTGAGCTATCTTGTGCTTGGGCTCTGTCTGCTGCGCCTGTATGCCGTCCGTTTGGAAAAGCTGAAGGAGGGGACCATATTGGGCATATTCTTCATCGTCCTTTTCGGCATGCGTTTCCTTATAGAGTTCATCAAGGAGCCTCAGGTGGAGTTCGAGGAGTCGATGGCGCTCAACATGGGACAGCTGCTGAGCATTCCTTTCATAGTCGCCGGAGCGGTGATCCTGATATGGAGCCTTGTCCGCGGCAAGCCTGCCGCGAGGGTACGGCCGGAAAGCAGGCGCCGGGAGCCGACGCATTATGCCAAAAGTCTGACGGTAAATGATTAAAGCTGTATTTTTCGATATCGACGGCACTTTGGTCCCTTTCGGACAGGAGGCCGTCGATCTTTCCGTGCTGGAAGCTTTGGACAGGGTACGTGCAAAAGGCGTGAAAGTGTTCGTCTCCAGCGGCAGGCCCATTTATTTCATAAAGAATCTCAGGGACTATTCTTTCGACGGATATGTGTGCTGCAACGGTGGCGTAGTGTTCGTGGACGGGCAGGTGGTGTTCAGCAAGCCCATGGATCCGGACGATGTCCGCAGCGTGGTGGAAGTGTCAGAAGCCGGCGGAGTGGGGTGCTATGCCTTCGCCGCCGAGAGCAGGATGCTCAATTTCAGGTCTGAACTGTCCGACAGTCTCGGGGAATGCCTGCATATAGGCGAACCTCCCGTGGGGGATCTTTTCGAATTTATCCGCCGTCCCGTTTATCAGTTTACGGTGTATGCCACTGAGCAGATGGAAAGGGAGATGTACGCTCCGGCCGTGAAACATTCCATTTTCCCGCGCTGGCATCCCCGGTTCATGGACGTCACTCCCGATGACGTTTCCAAGGCCGACGGCATAGCCCGGGTGGCCGGGCTGTTCGGCTGGAATATGGATGAACTGATGGCCTTCGGCGACGGAGGCAATGACATTCCCATGCTGCAGGCCGTGGGCACCGGCGTGGCTATGGGCAATGCGGAAGCCTCCGTGAAGGAGCATGCCGCCTATGTCACCGCTGACGTCCGCGACGGAGGCATAGTGAAGGCCCTCAGGCATTTCGGTCTCGTCTGATCAAGGGCGATGGGTGTACTCCGTCAAGGATTTTCTCAGAAATACTGACCGGTTATCTCTCCGAAAGGAAGTGTCCGGAGTCATTCCGACTTATCCGATACTACGATGAAGAGGATAACCGTAAGTTCACATTCCTGACAAATGCGAAACACCTATCTGCCTCAGATGTAGCCCGTCTCTATAAGAAACGATGATTGGTCGAGTTGTTTTTCAAATGGCTCAAGCAGCATCTCAAGATAAAGATATTCCGAGGTACAACAGAAAATGCTGTTCGCATACAAATCAGCGTGGCGATTATCACCTACTATCTCGTGGCCATTGTCCAGTATGACATGAAACTGAAACGCTCAACCTATGAGGTTTTGTTAGTGGTCAATTTAGGGCGTCCAACAGTATACACTCGTCGAGAGACGTTTGCCCATGTTGTTTTTCCCCTG
>CANPZS010000026.1 GCA_947588835.1 uncultured Bacteroidales bacterium
ATGAAACGTCATCAACGCATCGCACCTCTGTTCTCTGACGATTTTTGGGTGACACGTTGACGAAGTCAGGAAAAAAATTTTTATTGCGGCGGTTATGGCAGGATTCCGGCGCTCCGGAACAGTTTTTCGTAGCTTTCGGCCTTTTTGCCGAGCGGAAGCGGATAGGCCCTCGAAGTGGACGGCATGCGGAAAAAGTGCAGTTCCCTGCCTCCTGCGTACAGCGGGCATTCGCCTCCTGTCCCCGGATTTCCGCAGCCGAAAGTGTCGGCTATGACATCGGCCGCTTTCTGGCCCGTAGCGGCCACGGCACGGCATTCCGGTATCCTGGAAAGGAGCGCCGGAATGTCGGAAGCCTCCACCACTTCTAAAAATTTGTCCGATGCATTGCCTTTCAGTCTCCTTACGGCGCAGGCGGTGTCGTACATGGCTATGCCTTTTTCATTGCAGAAAGCCTTTATCCTTTCCTTGTCGAAACGCTTTTCGCCAGTAACGGTGAAAAAGTCGCGTTCGCCGCAGAAAAGAAGTCCGCAGATGCGCCAGAAGTCGTTCGTGAAATTTGGGTAATAGAAATCCATGCTCCATCGTTTTTCCTGCGGAGGAAAACTGCCGAGCAGCAGGACTTTCGCCCCTGCCGGAAGAAAGGGCTCGAAAGGATGTGTCTCCGTAGGCGGGGAATCATGTTTCCGTTCCATGCCGGCAAATTTAACATATAATGTTGGGAATAGATTGTGGGAATAGACTAAATTTTATTATTTTTGAACGATTTTAACCGCCATGATACGGATTTCGTTGCCTCATACAGGGGATTCCTGGGGAGAGACGGGACGGCCTCTCGTCTTTTATCTTGCTATGGAGGAATATGTTGCGGACCATCTCGACCGTCTTCTCGGCCGTCTTCTCGGCCGGGCGGCGCCGTACGGCGGTCCGCGTGAGGCGTTTTTTATATGGCAGGTGCCTCCCACGGTCATTTTCGGCCGCAATCAGGTAATGGAAGCGGAAGTCAATCTGCCGTATTGCAAAGAAAAGGATATCAAACTGTTCCGCCGGAAGAGCGGCGGCGGATGCGTCTATGCCGACAACGGGAACATAATGCTTTCCTACGTCACTGACGGCACCGATGTGGCATTCACCTTCGAGAAATTCCTGCAGCGGGTAGTGCTCACGTTGCGCCGTGCCGGCTTGGACGCCGAAAGGTCCGGACGCAACGATGTGCTCGTGGACGGCAGGAAAGTTTCCGGCAACGCCTTCTTTCTCCGTCCGGGGAGCAGCATCATACACGGCACGATGCTTTTCGATTCCGATTTCGGTGAACTTGAACGGGCCATAACCCCTTCCGACGCCAAGGTCCGCTCGAAGGGCGTTTCGTCCGTGAGACGTCATATGACCAATATACGCGAACACCTGCCTGTGGACAGCCCGCTGCGCGACATCGGGCTTTTCAAAAAGTATCTTCTGGAATCTTTCTGCGACGGCGAAATTGTGCTGGACGCCGTTGACATCGTCGGCATAGAAGAAATAGAGGCCGGATACACGGATCCTGCGTTTCTTGAAGGAAGGAACCACAGGTACTCTATCAGCCACGGCGGCAGGATAGACGGAGTGGGGGAGGTGACGCTCAATCTTGAGATGACCGGGGACGGAATAACGGGCGCGGAATTGCTCGGCGACTTCTTTACGCTCAAGGAGGGCGTCGGCGCCTTGCTTTCGGAAAGGCTTTCCGGCTGCCGGCACGACCGTGCGGAAATGGAGAAGGCCCTCGCCGGGGCTGAAACGGAGCGGTACGTGCTCGGACTGACCATACAAAAATTATTGACACTGATAAACTGATGATTATGTCTGAAATTGCAAACAACGAGGCTGCAAAGAAGACCTGCCTGCATGACAGGCATGTGGCCTTGGGAGCCAAAATGAGTCCTTTCGCGGGATTCGACATGCCGATACAATACGGTTCCATAGCGGCCGAGCACAATGCCGTGCGCGGCGCCGTCGGGATGTTCGACGTTTCCCACATGGGAGAAATATTCGTGGAGGGCCCGGATGCCTGCGAATTCGTCAATTACGTGTTCACCAATGACATACGTAATCTCGAACCCGGAAAGGTCCTTTACGGCATGATGCTGTATCCCGACGGAGGCACCGTGGATGATCTTCTCGTTTACAGGGAATTCGCCGAGAATGCCTATTTGCTGGTGGTGAACGCCGCCAACATAGAAAAGGACTACGAATGGCTCTGCGCCCGCGTCAAGGACAATCCGCGTACGGGAAAGCCTTTCGGATGCACGGTGCGCAACGAGTCGGAAGCATGGGGACAGATTGCCGTGCAGGGGCCCGAATCCGAAAAAAAACTCGTGGAAGTATTGGGGCTCGGCGGCGCCGCTTCCTTGGAGTTTTATTCGTTCTATGACGGCCAGTGGAACGGGAAGCGCCTGATCGTAAGCCGTACCGGATATACCGGGGAAGACGGGTTCGAGATTTATTCGGCTCCGGAGAACATATGCGAAATATGGGACAGGCTGCATGAGGCCGGAGTGACGCCGTGCGGACTCGGCTGCCGCGACACTCTCCGTTTCGAAGCCGGTCTCCCTCTCTACGGAGACGAGCTCAGCGAAAAAATATCCCCGATAATGGCCGGCCTCGGCATCTTCTGCAAGCTCGACAAGGATTTCATAGGTCGGGATGCGCTTGTGCGCCAGAAAGAGCAGGGGACTGAATACAAGCTCGTAGGCATAGAAATCGAGGACAAGGCGATACCGCGCGCCGGCTATCCCGTCGAACTTGCGGACGGCACTGAAGTAGGCGTAGTGACGACCGGATATCATTCCATTTCGCTTGACAGGAGCATTTGTTTTGCCCTTGTGCGCCGCGAATATGCCGCCCTCGACACGAGGCTCGACATACGCATACGCAGGAAGACATTCCCCGGGAAAGTGGTGAAAAAACGTTTCTACAAAACCAATTACAAGAAATAATAACTTTAAAACAACGATAGCCATGTCAAAAATCGTCGAAGGACTCAAATACAGCGAGTCACATGAATGGGTAAAAGTGGAGGGCGGAATAGCCGTCATAGGAGTCAGCGATTACGCACAGAAAGAAATGGGCGACATCACCTATGTGGATGTTCCCGAGCCGGGCGACACGGTGGAGAAGGGCGTTGAATTCGGCGCCCTCGAGAGCGTGAAAGCCTCCAGCGATCTTTTCTCTCCGGTATCAGGCACCGTCACCGAGGTCAATGAGGCTCTCTGCGACGCTCCCGAGCTCATCAACGAGGACGCTTTCGCCAACTGGATCATCAAGGTGGAGATGTCGGATCCGTCGGAACTCGACGCTTTGATGGATGCGGCCGCCTATTCGGAACTGGTCGGAGAATAATATGGGACAGTTTGCATATTTCCCGCATACTGACGAGGATATAAGCCTGATGCTTGAACGCATAGGCGTCGGCTCGCTTGACGGGCTATATTCCGACGTGCCGGAGGACTGCCTTTTCAAGGGCGTATACGACTTGCCGGAAGCCATGTCGGAGATGGAGGTCAGGAGGCATTTCGAGGCGCTCGGGGCCAAAAACTCGAAACTGAAGATTTTCGCCGGCCTTGGAGCGTATGACCATTACGCTCCCTCCGTCATACAGTACATCGTATCACGGTCAGAGTTCCTTACCGCATATACTCCGTACCAATGCGAGATTTCTCAGGGTACGCTGCGGTATATATTTGAATATCAGAGTATGATATGCATGCTTACCGGGCTTGCCGTGAGCAACGCGTCATTGTATGACGGGCCTACGGCGGCGGCCGAGGCCATGCGGATGTCGGTAGCGTGCAGCCCGAAGAAAAAACGTGTGCTGCTGTCAGCCGCCCTGCTTCCGAACGTTTTGCGCGTCGTGGAGACATACGCCAGATATTACGGGGTGGAACTGACGCTTGTGGAGGCCGAAGGCGGACAGACCTCGCGTGCCGCGCTCGAAAGGGAGCTCGCGCCGGGAGACGTGGCCGGAGTCATCGTGCCCGGCATCAACCGTTACGGCATAGTGGAGAATCTCGAAGGTTTCGCCGATCTCGTGCATGACCGGAAAGGCCTGCTGATAGAGTATTGCGACCCTTCCGCGCTCGCCGTGACGAAGACGCCGGCCGAATGGGGAGCCGACATAGCCGTGGGAGACGGCCAGTCCCTCGGAATTCCTCTGTGCTACGGCGGTCCTTACGTAGGCTTCATGGCCACGACTGACGCCTGTCTGCGCAAGATGCCCGGCAGGATAGTCGGACAGACGGCCGACAAGGACGGAAAGCGTTCCTATGTGCTTACGCTCCAGGCGAGGGAACAGCATATACGCCGGGAAAAGGCCACGAGCAACATTTGCTCAAACGAATCGCTGATGGCCCTTTTCGTCACGGTATATCTTTCGCTGATGGGGCCGGAGGGAATGAAACGCGTGAACGACCTCAGCTATGCCGGGGCGCATTATCTTCATGACCGTCTGCTGTCCACCGGCAAGTTCGCGGAAGCGTTCGACAAGCCTTTCCTGAAGGAATTCGTCTTGAAGCCGCTCGTGCCTGCGGACAGGCTGCAGGAAGTGCTGCTGTCGGGCGGATATTTTGCCGCCGTGCAGACTGAGGAGGGCTATGTGAATTTCTGCGTAACAGAAAAGAGGACAAAGGCTGAAATAGACGCGATGGTGTCGATTATACAGGAGGCGGAGCTATGAGATATTACGACAAACTTATTTTCGAGCTTTCCAAAAAGGGACGCACGGGTTTTTCGCTGCCCTGCAACGAATACGGCAGGCATGTGTCCGAACTTCCTTCCGAACTGAAGCGCAGCTCATCTCCGGAGCTGCCTGAAGTCAGCGAGGTGGACGTGGTGCGTCATTATACCAATCTGTCGCAGATGAATTTCGGTGTGGATACGGGCTTTTATCCGCTCGGCAGCTGCACCATGAAATACAATCCCAAGATAAACGAGGAAATTGCCGCGATGTCCGGTTTTTCGTCTCTGCATCCGCTGCAGCCGGCCTGTACCGTTCAGGGCGCGCTGGAGGTGTATGAAGCGATGGACAAGGCTCTTTCCGCTCTTACGGGCATGGCCGCGTTTACCCTGAACCCTTGCGCCGGAGCACACGGGGAACTGACGGGCCTGATGATAATGCGGCAGTACCACATCAGCCGCGGAGACTTCGGGCGCACAAAAGTGATAGTGCCCGACAGTGCGCACGGGACCAATCCGGCCAGCGCAGCCGTATGCGGCCTCGAAGTGGTGGTAGTGAAGTCCAATGCCGATGGCCGCATAGACCTGGCCGATCTCAAGCCGCTCCTTGACGACAGCGTCGCCGGCATGATGATGACAAATCCCAACACACTCGGGCTTTTCGAGACGGAAATCATCAGGATAGCCGAAATGGTGCATGCGGCCGGAGGGCTTTTGTACTATGACGGGGCCAATATGAATCCGCTTCTCGGAAAGGTACGCCCCGGCGACATGGGATTCGACATACTGCATCTCAACCTGCACAAAACCTTCTCGACTCCGCATGGCGGCGGAGGCCCCGGAGCCGGCCCCGTGGGGGTGTCGGAAGCGCTCAGGGATCTTCTGCCCGTGCCGAAGGTCGTGCGCGAAGGCTCTGCGCTCAAGGTAGTAGGCCGTGCCGGCTCCGGGGACGAAACGCCCCTTTCGGCAGGCGAAGTGTCGGCGTTCCTCGGCAATTTCGGCATCATCCTGAGGGCCTATGCATATATTCTTATGCTCGGAAAGGAGAATGTCCGGATGGTGGGGCCTCTTTCCGTGCTTAATGCCAATTATGTAAAGGAATGCCTGAAAGACAGCTATAAGCTGCCGATGGAGGGCGTCTGCAAGCATGAATTCGTATTCGACGGACTAATTGACGACGGGGCGTCCAAGGCGGCCGACGGGCAGGGCGCCACTACTCTCGACGTGGCCAAGAGACTGCTCGACTTCGGCTTCCATGCGCCCACGATATATTTCCCGCTGCTGTTCCATCAGGCGCTCATGATAGAGCCCACCGAGACCGAATCGAAGGAGACGCTGGACGCTTTCATCGACGTGATGCACAGGATAGCGGCCGAGGCTGCGGAAAATCCCGCCGTGCTGCGGGAGGCGCCGCACGGTACTCCCATAAGCCGTCCCGATGAGACTACGGCGGCGAGAAAACCCATATTGAAGTGGAACGGATAGGATGAAGATAACTATAATAGGCGCAGGTCCGGGAGGGTATGAGACCGCTCTCGAGGCCGCAAAGAAAGGCATCGAATGCGTATTGATTTCGGACGGGCCCGTAGGCGGGACCTGCCTTAACGAGGGCTGCATTCCAACGAAGTCCCTTTGCAGGGATGCTGAGCTTTGCCGTTGCAGGCAGGGCGATCCGGAATACTCCAAGGTCCTTGCAAGAAAGGACTCCGTCGTGTCCAGGCTGCGGGAGGGAGTCGAATTTCTGCTGAAGAACAAGCTGATACGGCTTATATACGGAAAGGCTTCCTTTGCCGACGTCCATACCGTGAAAGTGCATGCCGCCGACGGGGCCGAACTGTCCGTGACGTCGGACTATATCATCATAGCGACCGGGTCCGTCCCCGCTCCGCTTCCGGTTCCTGGGGCGGATCTCGAGGGTGTCATTGACTCGTCCGCGGCGCTTTCCCTGCAGGAAATTCCCCGGCGGCTCTGCATAATCGGGGCCGGAGTGATAGGGCTTGAATTCGCTTCCGTCTTTTCCGGCTTCGGCTCCGAAGTAAAGGTGCTGGAGTATTGCGGGAATATCCTTCCGCATTTTGATACCGATATGGCAAAAAGGCTGAAACAGAGCCTTTCCAGACATGGCATCAAAATCGAGACTTCAGCCCGCGTGCAGGGCATTGCACGCGACGGGCAAGGCAGTCTGCACGTGTCCTACGTCAAAGGCGGCGAGGAGAACGAGACCGTAGGGGACAAGGTTCTGATGGCGGTGGGCCGCCGGGCCAACGTCCGGTCGCTCAATCTGGACGACATAGGTCTCGCATGGACGGAGAGGGGGATAACCGTAAACGGATACATGCAGACCTCGATACCGCATATTTATGCCATAGGCGACGTCACCGGAGGTCTCATGCTTGCCCATGTGGCCACATTCCAGGGTTACAGGGCGCTTGGCCACATACTGGCCGGACAGCCGGCGGAAGGGGCCGTGGACAACATCGATTTCTCGGTGGTGCCCGCAGCCGTCTTTACCGAGCCTGAGGCGGCGTCCGTCGGACTGACTGAAGATGAATGCGAGGAAAGGGGGATCGCTTATGAAGCGAGGAAAGCCTTTTTCCGCGCCAACGGCAAGGCCCTCAGCCTCGACAGCGCCGACGGGTATTGCAAGTTGCTTGTCGACAAAGAAACGGGGCTCGTCCTCGGCTGCCATATATTCGGTCCGCATTCCTCCGATCTGATACATGAAGCCGCGCTGCTCATGAACGGGAAAATCCCCGTAGACGAATACAGAGGCTTCATCCATGCGCATCCCACGCTCGGAGAAGTGCTTCAGGCCGCCGCAAGGGAGTGATTTGAAATGAAAGAGGAGAAAAAAATAGCCGGCATCTTCCGTTCTTTCCTGAAATACGAATTGGAGGACATAGGCAATCTTTTCGGCACTCATCTCCGTTCACGCATGAAAAAGTCGGAAATGATTGAGGGTCTGGCGTATTATATCTCCTCGTATCCTGAAAAGTGGCTCGCACACATGCCTGAACGGGATCTCAGGCTGCTCGGCATGCTTGTGGAAGCCGGCCCGGACAAGGAAATGGAACTGGACTTTCCGCCGTATCCGTCCGTACTCGAAGCGGCAGGACTCGTGGATTACGACGATTCGGACGGGAATTTCCACAGGGTCCGGCTCAGGAAGGAAATTTTCGAGATTGCCGCTCCGTATGTCGACGGAGCCATAGCCGACGGGGAAAGATCCGGGTTCTTCGACATAGAGAGAGTAGTCCTCGGATATCTGAATCTGTACGGGGTGGTGGATTTCGATTATTTCATCGATCTGATGGTGGATTATTGCGAAAACCGCTTCGGCCCGGACCTGCTCCGGCTGAAGGAATATTTCCGATACAGTCCGCTGTTGAAGCTGTGCCATAGGTCAGAGCCCGGAAAGCTGTGGAACCATGTATGTTCCCCATGCGTGGAGAGTCCGGAGGAAGTGGTCTCGGGCCGTGCCTTGTACGGAGGCGTGGAGAGTTTCAAGAGATTTTCGTGGGAGGAGGCGATGGCGGCCGGCAGGAACGCTCCGTTCTTCACCTGCGGACTCGGTTCGCCGGAAGCTTCGGCTATGGAAGACATGCTGCATTCCTTCGGCAACGACGACAACGGCGTCATGCTGGAGATGCACGATATCTGGATGAACTCCCAGATGCTTGACGGCGACATCGCCGACACCGTGTTCGATACTGTCACGCGCTATGGCGACAGGATAGGATCTCTGGACAGATACAATGAATGCCTGCACATAATAGCGGATTATGTGAACAGCCTGCCGAAGTGGCTTCTGAAAGGGTATTCTCCGGAAGAGAGCGGATATATGAGGGTAGTGCTCAAGCCTGATCCGGCCTATAGGACAGCCCCTGTCTGCGAGGACTCCCCGCGATGGTCGATGCCGCGTCCCACCATATCGGAGGGCTATACGGATCTGATAGAAAAAAACGGGGCTTTGGAAAAATTGTCGTCCATACTTCCGGAGGGCTTTCCGTTCGGTATGGCCATTCCTCATGTGGCGCCGGACGATCCATGTCCGTGCGGGAGCGGCCTGAAGTATCGCAATTGCCACGGGCGGAATCTTTCTTAGTGCAATTTTTTGTTTTTTCATGCAAGATTTTCACTTTTTCCGGATTATAGATACAGTTTTAAAAAAAGTTTAATTTTTAAATTGTCTAATCGCTATGAAAGTGAAATTCTTTATTGCCGCAGCCGTTCTGATTGCTGGCTCCGTATCGTGCATAAGTCTGGACAACCCGGACGGAGACGTCTATAATGCCATGGTGACTGTGAAGTCGACCGAAGACAATACTGTTTATTTCCAGCTGACCGATGACCAGACGCTTTATCCGGAGGGGTTCAGAGGATACGGGAAAGAAGTCAGGGCCCTGACGCAGTTTAGGTTGCTGAAGGAAAACGTTGATCCGAGATTCGACGCCACCGTCAAACTTATGTGGATCGATACCATCCAGACTAAAAAGATGCTGGTTCTCGGGGAGGGCGAAAACGCGGACGATATAGGCACCGATCCCATCGACATATACAACGACTGGATGACTTGCGTCGAGGACGGTTATTTTACCATGCATGTGCGTTCGTGGTGCGGATTCGGCGCTTCGGTGCCCCACAGCCTCAATCTCGTGAAGGTACCGGGTTCGGAGCCGTATGAAATCGAGCTCAGGCACAACGCGAACGGCGATTCCAACGATGTGCTGAACGAGGGGATCATGGCGTTCTCCCTCGACGGGCTGCCGGATACCGAAGGCGATACCGTGAAGCTCAAACTGAAATGGACGAGGCTCGACGGTACAAAGGGAGAAAAGGAATTTGACTACAGGACAAGAAAATAGTTCCGGCGAATCCGGACTCGTCGCCCGCGTGCGCAGCCGTGACTCATCCGCCATGCGTGAGTTGTACGACCGCCATGCGGGATTTCTTGCCGGCGTCTGCTCCCGTTATATCACGGACCGCGATGATGCGAAGGATGTCCTTCAGGACAGTTTCATCAAAATTTTTTCTTCGATTGACCGTTTCAGGCCTGAAGGCGCCGGCTCTTTGCGGGCATGGATGAGACGGATAACGGTAAATGAATGCCTGAAGTTCCTGCGCCGCGGCAACAGGCTGAAATATGTCGGGGATCTGCCGGACAGGGCGGACGAGGCGGACGACGGTCCTCCGTTGGACGGGATGCCGCCCGAAGCCGTTCAGAAAATGATAAGGAGACTGCCGGACGGCTACAGGACGGTGTTCAATCTTTTCGTTTTCGAAGAGATGAGCCACAGGGAAATAGCAGAATTGCTCGGAATAAAGGAAAACACTTCCGCTTCGCAGTATCTCAGGGCGCGGGCCAGGCTTGCGGCGGAAATAAAGGAATATAAAAGGAGACACGGGTTATGAACGATGGCTGGGAAAACGGCTTGAGAGAGAAGATGTCGGAGTATTCGGAGCCGGTGCCGGAGGGCCTTTGGGAGAGGATATCCGCGGCTGCCGCAAAGCGACGCAGGCGAATGCTCGCCTGGCGCTGCGGCGGGGCGGTGTCCGCCGCAGCGGCCGCTGCCGCCCTCTTTGCCGTGTTCTCCGGCGGGGGAGCGCCGTCCGCCGACCGGAAATCCGGTCTTGCAGACGTCATTGCCGTTCAGGAGTCTCATGAAAACGGAGATGCCGCAGGGACGCATCCGGAGCCCGAAGCAAATGAACTGCCGCACCTCGGCACGGACCTCATCGCCGCCGCCGAACCGGTCTCCGCTGCGACGTCTGACCCTACCGTCGCGGAAAGAACGGAGTCCGTCGCGGATCCGGCTGCGGCGGACAACTCTTCCGCTGAAAAGCCGATACAAAAGCTGATAGATGATTATCTTGCAGGAAAGCCGGCGCAAAATAAGACAGAAGAATTTTCTTCGGAAAAGCCGGCACAAAAGGAGTCAGACGGGCCTTCAGAGGGAAAGCCGGTACGAAATACGTCAGACAGCAATAATGCGTCAGACAATCATAATGCGGCGGACGGGCGCGTTTCGATGGATGAGTACCTTGCTTCGCTTGATGACGGAGAGAAGGAGCGGCGGAAGGCCGGATTTTCCGTAGGCCTGCTCGCATCCGGCGGCGGCTCAACCTCGGACTTCACTTCGGGCATCGGCATCCGTCCCTCGGTCGCGTTCGTCTCCACCGCCATGAGCATGCCGGTCGACGGGAGATCGTCAAATATGGTCACGCTTCTCAACGCCAACCGCGAGACTTCTGACAGGACGGTTTTCCGCATGCCGGTGAATTACGGCCTGTCGCTCTCTTTCCGCATCGCGCCGCGCTGGTCGTTGGAGACAGGGCTTTTGTATACATTGCTGTCTTCCACGGAGACATGCGGGGGAGAAAGCTCTTATTTCACTTATGAACAGAAGATAGGATATGTCGGCGTTCCGCTTGGTATCCAGTATGATATCGTGCAGGGCCGTAGGCTGCGGCTGTATGTCACGGCCGGCGGCGCATTCCGCATGGCCGTCAGTCAGGATTTGCGCAGGAATGATTATATAGGACGCCAATTGAGCGCAACGGAGCATTTGGACATGGAAACGGCCCCGTCCGTATTCTCCGTCAACGCCGCCGCCGGCCTGCAGTTCACTTTCGCGAAACGGATGAGCCTGTATGCGGAGCCGGGAGCGGCCCGCTATTTCCCCGCCGCTTCGGGCGTACGTACCGTCTATACCGAGAAGCCTCTCAATTTCAACCTTACGGCAGGGCTGCGTTTCAATTTCGGACGGCCCTCTCCGGAGCCTAAAGCGAAGCGATGAAGTCCGCCATTTCCTGACGGTGCTCCAGTGCGCTCTGGAACAGTTTCCACTGTGCTTTGGTGCGGACGAGGTTGTGTCCGGGATAAGCGATTTTGTAATAAACGTCCCCGTTTATATAGTCGGCAAGGAATCTGACAGCCTGCATGTATGGGAAAAGCAATGCGGCGAACGGCAGGTTTTCCCTTTCAACGGGGGTAAGGAACACTTTGGCGGACTCGACGTAGCCGCTGGCGAATGCCTTGAAAATGTTCATGTTGAAATTTACCTTGTCCGTGTCGGGCTCGTCTTCCGCGCCGGTATTGGCGGCCGAACGCAGGAAATCGCCGAAATCCGAAAATACGAAGCTCGGCATCACGGTATCCAGATCGATTATGCACAGCACGTTGCCGTCCTTGTCGAAAAGCATGTTGTTCACCTTGGTGTCGCAGTGGCATATGCGCTTGGGCAGCAGCCCTTCCCTGTGGAGCCTTTCGGCCTTGCACATCTCATCGGCGTACAGTTCGATCTGATCCACCAGAGCCTTCGCGTCGGGCTCCGCCATGCGTCCAGCGGCATCATGCGCCACGGCTTCACGCAACTGGCTTATACGCAGTTCCATATTGTGAAAGTCCGGAATCGTTTCGCCGAGTTTGTCCGGGATGTCCGCCAGCATGGCTTCGAAACGGCCGAATGACTTTCCGGCGCAGTAGGAATATTCTTCGTTTACCGTTTCCACGGTGACGGTGTCGGGTATGAAAACGGATATGCGCCAATAGTTTTCCCCGTCGTGATACCACGTCCTGGAGCCTCCCTTGACCGGAATGAAACGCAGTACTTTCCTGTCTATGTCGCTTTCGCCGGCGGCCTCAAGTTTTTTGCGGATGTGTCCCGTGACGGACTCTATGTTCGACTGCAGCAATTCTACGTCAGTGAAAATGGCATGGTTGATGCGCTGCAGCACATAGTCTTCCCCGCCGTCGGCGCTTACTTTGAACGTGTCGTTTATGAGACCGTTTCCGAGCGGACGGATTTCCGTGGCGTTTCCCTTGATGTCGAATCCGCCTACAATGCGTTTGAGTTCTTCCTGTGTTTTCATGGCAGTTTAAATGTCATAACTCACAAATTTAGCAATTAATTCCTTATATTCGCGCCGCATTTCCGTTTATTTTATGGAACTTTATGAATATGCGCGCCCGGAGCTTTATGCCGGAGCAAAAATATTGTATCTGCACGGCTTCGCTTCTTCCGGCGGCAACGGGACCGTCAGGGCGATGCGCCTTCTGCTGCCCGAGGCGGAGATAATTGCGCCCGATCTGCCCGTCGATCCGGACGGGGTGATGCCGGCGGTGTCGGAAATATTGGAAAGGGACAAGCCGGATCTGATCATTGGCATTTCCATGGGAGGAATGTACGCCGAAATGCTTTACGGCCATGACAGGATAATCGTGAATCCGGCCCTGCATCTTGCGGACACCTTGCTTAAAAACAACGGACTCGGGCGTCAGGACTTCCACTCGCCGCGAAAGGACGGGGAAACTTCATTCCTTGTCACCAAAGGCATGCTCGAGCGTTTCCGCGACATATCGTCGCATTGTTTCGAAGGACTCGCAAGCGCCGGTGAAGACGAACAGGAACGTGTCTACGGGATGTTCGGCACGCACGACGACATGGTCGACTGTTTCGGGGAATTTTCCGGGCATTACCGCAATTCGCTGAGGTTCGACGGCGGGCATCATCTGAATGATACGGTGTTCCTGCATTCCGTCATGCCTGTGATGCAATGGATTGACGATGCGAGAAACGGGCGGGAAAAGAGGGTCCTGCTCGTTTCGGTCGATGACGTCCTGCGTGACAGCCGCAACGGCCAGCCGATAGGGGAGTGCGTGAAGGTGATCCGCAGCCTTGCCATGGCTTATGACGTCTATTTCCTGTGCCGCGGGGATCATTACGATACGGAGTCGCACAGGGCCGATATCGAGTGGCTGGACCGGTGGATGGGCGTCTGTGCGTGGAACCGGGTCATTTTCGGCGGCCACAAAGAACTGCTGCTCGGAGATTATCTGATAGACGCGCATCCCGGCGAATCCGGAGGGGACAGGTTTATGGGTACGGTGCTGCATTTCGGCCGCGATCCGTTCGGCTCATGGCAGGAAGTGCGCGATTTTTTCGCCCGTCTCGGCGGACAGTGACGCCTGATATTTTCGAAATGAGGACGGAATGAATTATATTTGCCGCATGAAATACAGGCGGGGTGATCTGCCGCGCCCGAACCGCTCAGGCGGCAAGGGTGAGGAAAGTCCGGGCAGGACAGGGCGGCCGGCTGCGGAAAGCGCAGAGGGGAGCAATCTTCTGCTGCCGTAACAGAGAATGACCGCCTTCCGTGTTCCGTTCCGCGGAAGACAGGGAGGCAAGGGTGAAAATGCGAGGCAAGAGCTCACGGCGTATGGCGGCGACGTCATACGGGTACGGCACCCGGACCTGCAAGACCAAGTATACTGACAGACGAGGGCTGCCCGCCCGATGTCAGGGGGTAGGTTGCGTCAGATAAATGGCAGAATAAAACAGAACCCGGCTTACGGCCCCGCCTTTTATGCGAAGAGACCGCCCCGAAGTCATGACGACTTTCCGGCGGCCTCTTTTTCTGATGCGTGCGCGGGCGTTAGTTCTGATACGCGTCCTCGTCCGCTCCGTATTCGGAAATTATTCTGCGTGCGGCCGACGGCCCGTCTCCGGAAGGCTCCGCAGGGAAAGTGCCGGGACGTTCGTTCCACCATGCATATTCCAGAGCTTCGTATGCCTTGACGAGAGCCGTTTCATCTATTTCCGTTCCCTCGGCGATGGCTGTATCCACTGCATTGAAGAACAATTCCCAGCGCGGACGGTAATACCCCGAAACAAGACCGGAAAGAGTTCTGTTGGCATAATCCGTCAGTATGTTGCCGCGATCACCCCATGATGTGAGCAGATCTCTGGCGTTCTTCTCGAAATAGTCGGCTTCTTCAGGCGTCGAGCCCCAGCCGCGTGCATCCGCGATCCATTTTCCTACAAGGAAATACGTCTGCGTGGAAAGCAGTTCGTCCATATCGTCAAGGATGCCGGTCATCTTCTTTCTGAGGCTGTCCGCCCTGACGGCGTCACGTGCGTCATAGGCCTCCTTGTATTCGAATGTCAGGCTGTCGAAAATATTGCTGAGCCACTGGCGCGTCAGGTTTACGACGTCGAATTCGTACGCTGAGCCTTTCCCGTCCGCGGCGAGAAGGAGCCTTATAGCTTCGTACAGCCTGTCATTGTCGTAGGAATAGCGTAATGAGGAGTGATAGGACGAGGACCGCCCGAAGGAAGGACGCAGATTCATCAGCGGGCTGTGCCCCGGAACAGTAATGCCGTCGTAGATTTCATTGAAGAGTATCTCCCATGCTTTTCTGGCGTTTTCGTCCGCCTTGCCGGTCCTGCTGTCCGCGACGCTCCGTGCATATACATCGAGGTCCTTGTGGGCATCAAAGTCCCATGCCTTTTCAAATACGAACTTGTACATGAACGGATTGACGTCGAAGCCTTCCAGCGTGGAGCCTATGCCGCGGAAATTGTCTCCCCCGTTCACGAACGTATTTTCCATGCGTGCATTGATTTCCTTGGGATTTCCGGCAAGGTATGTGTTTCCGCCGAAGTTGCCGAGGTAGCACCAGATGTACGGCACTCCGTAATAGCGTTCCGTGCGCTGCCATACCTCCATCTTTTCGCAATAGTAGTCGAGCAGGATGGAATGTTCGGACGGATATGAGGTTATGTACGGCCTGATCTTGTCGGGAGTCCAGTATTGGCGCTCGTTGTAGAAAAGCCATGTCATCTGAAGCCATGTTCCTTCCGGATCTGCGGCCGCAAGGGATTCATAGGTCTGGCGGCTGACCCTGGCCAGATAGTCGGGCTCCCAGCTTGACGGAATCATTTCGTTGAAAAGGTCTATGCCGTATATATGGTCGGTGCCGTATATCTCTATCTCTTTTTCGATGAATTTCTTTTGTATCTCGGGGAAAAGAGGATCCATCGGATCGAGGAAATGAGGTCTTTGGCTGTCTTCGAATCCGGCCCAGTCGCTCATGCGTTCTATTTTTGCTCCCGGATACAGACGCGAAAGGGCAACCGGAACGTGTCCTGCAAAAGCCGGCAGCACGGGATGCATGTTCAGTTCCCGTTCCCTTGCGACGATCTGCTTCTGAAGCTGTTCCTGTCCGTCGAGCCATGATTTCGGCAGCGGTCCTCCCCATCTGTCGAGATTGAGCATCCTGTGCCACGGCAGATGTGCGGGCCCCGTGAAATAGCTGCGCACTTCCTCGTCGCTCAGGCCGAGCTCCGTCCATACCCTGTACCATATCGACTCCTGTCCCGTAATGGCAAGGGGAAGATTGATTCCGTTCAAGGCCATCCAGTCTATAAAATGCTCCCACTCGTCCCAGTGCCACCACGGCATGGTGTAGCCGAACGTGCAGTAATTCAAGAAGAAGCGGTCGCTCACACGGGCGGATATCTCCACGGGCTCCGGAATCTGCGGCAGTTGTTTCGGCATGGTCGTCTTGTCCCATGCAAGCCAGCCTACGTCTACGTTGCAGTAGTATTTCAGATAATGTCCGAGGCCGACGGCCATCGAATTGGCGTTGTTGCCGCTGATTATTATCTTGCGTCCTTGGGATTCTATACGGAAAACGTCTTTTTCCGAATCGATCCGACGGAATTCCATTTTGCGGGAACTGTCGCCCGTAATGCGTTCAGCAAGAGCCTTTGCGGCTGCGATGTCCGGATCCTGTGCGACTTTCGGGGCACAGCCGGAAAAGATGAGCAGAAGGGCCGCCATGACGGCAAGCAGCTTTTTCATGTCAGGGATATTTTATTGGTCATCAATATGCAAATATATCTCAAAAATGTTCATCGGGCCAATTTTTTTGAGTAAATCCATCGCCCGAAATGTTCATTGAGCCTAATGATGAAACAGGAATGCGGCTGGATTTGGTTCGTCAGGCCTTTGATTTGCGCCGCCAAAGGCAGGGAAGTTCATATAAAAAATTATGCACAATCTTACTTTTTTATGCGTAAAATTGTGTGCAGCTTTACTAACCCACTGATTTTTAGTAAGTTTTTTGTGGTGTTGGGAGGAATCGAACCGCCGACACAAGGATTTTCAGTCCTTTGCTCTACCATCTGAGCTACAACACCGTTGCCGTTGTACCAAAATTTGGTTTCAAGGACTGCAAAGATAGGCATTTTTTTTATTGTAGCAAATCTTTTTTCGATATGCACGGCAAATGAATGCTTTGCAATCGGAGTTCACAATAAAAATTATTCTTCGTCCTGCATCTGTCTGGCATAACGGCGAAGGGATTTCGGGATATTAAGTTCGGCCTCAACCTGGGCGAGGATCTCCCGATGCCGGCGGGACTGTTCGAGGGCGAATCGGCGGCTTTCGCGCCGGCGTGCGCAGTAGGCTTCGTATTTGTCTTTTGCGGTACGCAATTCGTCTTCCATGCGTGCGATGGCGGCCTCGAGTTTTGTCTTGGAGAGTTCGCATTCCCAGACGGTGATGACTGTCCATGCGAGGGTATCGAGGCGTCGGGCATTGAGCTCATCGCGGGCGATGTTGCGGGCTATCTTGGCCTGCCAGAAGTCGACGTTCGTTTTTGGCATGACATACTTGGCGCAGCCGCGGTGCCCGTGCCAGAAGCAGTCGTTGATAAAGATGACCGCCCTGTATTTGGGCAATACGAGATCCGGGGTGCCGGGCAGCCTCCTGTCGTTGAGCCGGTAACGGTAGCCCCTGCGCCACAACGCATGCCTGACGGCCCGCTCAGGACTCGTGTTGTAGGAACGAATATGCGACATAATCTTGTGCCGCTGTTCTGGTGTCATGGTTTCAGACATATCGTTGTGGCTCTAAAGAAATATCCTTTTTATGCTGTCTCCCTGTGTCAGTGTTGCCTCATTTTTCCATGTCAAAAAAGGTTTCTTATCTCAACAACTCTCTATGGGCTTGCAGAAACATTTGGTTTGGAAGGAACTTTGAAGGCATTGAAATCTTTCTCCCGACGTACTTCTTGAAGTAATCACGTGTGACATTGTTCGTAAAATGCAACAATCATCTTGTGGTAGTAGGTCTGTCCGATACGCACTTTAGTCTTGCTGACCTGATCTTTGCCTTCTTTTGTAATGTCAAAATGCTTCAAAAGTTCAGCAGAGACATCCTTTCCCGCAAATATTCTGTCAAGAATGCGTATAGCCATAATGTAATTGTTGGCCGTTCCTGTCTCATGACCATACGCAAAATATGTGTAGTTTCAAAAACCTTGCCGATTCATAATAAATTGCTTGTCATTCAGTATGTTATTTTGACTTTTCCCTTTTTGTAAGTACTACTGGTTGTATGTTCGTTTGGCTAAAGTACGCATTTTCAATTAAATTATAAAACATGCAATCTTCGATTCCCGTCCAATCGGTCTGAAAGGCCACTTTTCCCAGCCTCTTTCACTACCGTATTCATGTCGTTGGTCCAGAAAAGGACCAGATCGCCGAACACCGGTTTTTCTGATTCAACCGATAAGTAACCTCAAACATGATATTGGCGGCCTCAAAGAGATTCTTTTGAATCTCGGCGCCGAGGTAACCCTTGTCTCCAAGCATCCTGCAATCATGATATTCCCAATCAGAAGCCGCGTCGATATTGCCGCGGCCCATAGCGCGGCATTTCGCCCGTGTGTTCCGGCAGCTCTTTATCAGTTTGGAATCCTGCAGAATACATCCTCGGAACCATCAATGGCGACAGCCACATCCTTGCGGATTTCTTCTGCGAGACGAGCCGTCAGTTTATGCCGTGAACTGTCTTCGGCTGATCAGGTTTGGCAAATCCTCCTTGCACTCATGGTGCAGGCGATGAAAGAGAATATTTTCACTGTCGGACCCGAAAGCTTCGGCTGTAATGCCGAGCGATATGACTTCGAGGTCGGAAAACTTGGGTGCAACGCCACAGCGGGGTACGTTTCCGAGTTCATTAACACGATTCCCGGTGAAATCCTTGCAGATCCCGAGAATTCTTATGAAATTTGTTATGAAGTTGCGCATAAGCAGTGCAATAGTACATAGTAGTTTGATTACCAATAATTTGCTAATAATCTGCGATTTGTGTAACTTTTTCGTTTATAAATATTAAGAAATTCAATTCAACCAACGAGTATAATAAGTGTTTGACAAATCGGAATTTGAGGAGGAAGAATATGGTCAGTATAACAGATGCAAGACAGATTATCAGACTTGCAACGGATGCGGAGATTAAAGTATTTCTTGACGGCGGTTGGGGTGTAGATGCGCTTATTGGATATGAAACAAGAAGGCATAACGATATTGATATATTTGTAGAAAAGAAAGATTATCATAAATTTATACAGATAATTAAAGACAATGGTTTCTATTCAATAAGGATGGAATATACAACAACGAATCATACAGTATGGAAAGATTTGAAGAAAAGGATTATAGACTTACATTGTTTTGAATATACAAAAAACGGTAAAATTCTTTATGATGGGGATTGCTTTCCCGCAGAAACTTTTTCGGGAATAGGAAAAATTGAGGAAATAGAAGTTTCTTGCGTTGGGCCGTATAGTCAAATGCTATTCCATTTGGGATACGATTATGATGAAAATGATATGCATGATGTAAAGTTGTTGTGCGAAGCATTTCATATGGAACTTCCTGAAGAGTACAGCAAACATTGATCATCATCCACCATATCAAACACTAAATATGTGCCTTCAATACTTAATCGCTTCGCTTCAAACGCGTTACAAGCATTGATATTGGTAAAGATCGTCAGCTGTCCAGTTGAAGATGTTCTGGGATAATTGCCTTGCGCTCTTCTTCAGAAGTCTGTGCTTCTCGTTTCACTTTCAGAGCTTCTTCGGCCATTTGCATAGCTTTAGGAGATACCGACAGAAATTCTTTCTTTAAAAGCTCATTTTCTGCGGCTTCCAGTACCGAGCGCTGTGAACGCACTTCATCAATTTCTATCGAACTTGATTTGATGTCTGTCAATAGTGATTCATACTTATTCCTCATATTGTGGCATTCGGCTGCTAAGCTTCTTGCTTTGACAACATCTGCGTCAAGGGCACCATTGTCGCACAACCAAGTTACTACCATTGTTGTGACAGTAAACATTGCCGTTGCCAATTCAAGCCACATCTCCAACCCAAATGAGGTGAATAGGACAGCAATGATGCCTGCAGAACTGACTGCGGACAGAATTTGTTTCCACAACTTCAATTTCTTTGACTTTCTTTCAAGCCGGTCAGATTCCTTCAATTGAAGTGTATGGTTCCAGACCATTTTGCAATATCGGTCTTCAATCTGCTGGTAAAGTATTGCAATTTCTTTCGTCATATCAGTCAAAATTATATATTCCTCCATGTTCTTCTCCTTTCCATGGCTCTTTGCCAAATCGTTCGCGGAAACTGAGCCAATAGAAATGTGTGACTAAATTTTGTTCAAATATCCGAATATCAAATCCTTCGGGATACCATATTTTGAATTTATCCGGACGAATCAAACACAATGTGCCATCTCCGTTCAAATGTAAATCGGCAGTCGGTATCCCAAGCAAGAGGGACATTTGTTTTATACGTCCGTTAATCTCACATACTGCAGGTAGGGGAGAATCTGCTGGATAGTTACAAAATATGGCAATGGTGTAATGGTCGCTAATAATAGGTCCTTCGCCATATTGTGCTCGAAAAGAAAACACCCCGCAGATTATGTCCCTCTCATAAATGTAGTGTAGTCCGGGGTGTTTTTCAAGCATCCAGTTTATGTCCGATTCTCTCAATTTACACGCCATGGGCTCGGGGCAGTTGTAAAAATATTATTTTCTAGCGAGTTGGGTTCGTTCTTCTCCTCTTTTGGAAAAACGTCACCAAACACTTTCCTTAATTCCTCGGAGGCTTCAATATGTTTTCCTTCCTCTTCATATTGATATGCTTTATCCACCCTCGTTTTGGCGATGTTTATGAGAGAATATCTTGCGTCCGTACTTGATGTCCGACTGAAGATGTACGTGTAGAAAGCCTTTATAACCAACAGATAATTTCCGGTATCAGCGCCGTCTGGGTAAAAGCGGTTTACAAAGTTTATCACATCTTCAGCTATTATACACGACTTGTATTCCAGTGTTGTTGTATTCCGTTTCCAGGCCTTTATCATTTTTGTCAACTTCTGGGTCAAGGAGTTGCTTGACAAATTTGAATCCTGAAATGATTTGATAGGCGTGCGAGGGTCAAATACGTTCCATGACCCTCCATTTTCGGTGTTCGGAATAAGGAATTTACCGTCATACCTTTCATATGCGGGTAATACCTCCACGTTGTGTGTTCCATCCGAGAATTGAATAAGCACTACCTTACCCCACGCTTTTATTTTGTCCGTCGTGGTGTATCTTTCCTTCAACGCCTTCCTGACCTCTTGGAGCAGCCCTCCAGGGTTATTCTGATATTTAACATATGTGGAGGAGTCAATCTTGAACAGTACATCAACGTCTTGTTCCGGAACGATGGGGCGGACGGGGGTTTTCAGTTTATATGAGCCAAAGAGAAATTTATGGCTCTCGTTGTACGCGGAATCGTAGAAGTGCTTGTCAAGGCAAGCGCAGACGCCTTCGTATTTGGTTTTTGCATCTTTCCACTGAGCATCAGTCAGTGTAATGTTTTCAACGAATTTTATAAATTGTAACGTCATAAGTAATACTTTTTATATTCCGGCTCCTTAGACCGGGGTTTTAGTGGATGACAACGTGGTATCCGTGGCAAGGGTTACTCAATATTTGTTCCTGATGAAAAATACTGACATATTGACAATCTATTTGTCAAATTTGCAGAAATAGCGCAAAAATAAAAAATAAAATTAGCGGATTTATTCCCGTTTCTTTGGAAAATCAAATATTATTTGTACTTTTGCAGTCCCAAAACAACCTCAAAATCTTTCGCGTTATGATACAGGAACTCAAATTCAAGAATTTCAAGTCTTTCAAGGACGAGGTTACTCTAAGCTTCGAGGCGACAAAGGATCAGACGTTTGAAGAATATCATGTTGTTGAAGTAGCGCCTAATGTCAGGCTGCTTCGATTTGCGATGGTATATGGGGCGAATGCGTCCGGAAAGTCGAATCTTCTCGATGCCATAGAATTCCTGAATAATTTCTTCTTTAACAAACCGGATGGCATCGAGGAGAGAACCGGCGCTGATCCATTCAGACTGGACACGGCCACACCAACCGAACCGTCTGAGTTCAGTTTGAAATTCTATGTCGGTGCGACCAAGTACTGGTATGAATTGAAGATTACTCCGAAACAGGTCATATCCGAGAAACTGTCATACTATCCATCCGTTCAGCCTAAGAAATTGTTTGAGCGCACGCTGGAAAATGGCCAATCCGTTATTAATTTCAATCCGGCGACTGTGAAAATCAGTCCTGCCGCCAAGGAGGAGATTTCTCTTAAGTGCTTGCCAAACATGTCGTTCTTCGCCGCCAAGAACCAGGTCAACATCGCAATAGAGAAAATCGATGTCGCCAAGGAGTGGCTCCGCAACAACATAATGCCGATGGTTCTTCCATCCTCCGGTATGTTTGAATATGCTAGCAAAAAGATGTACGAAAATTCTACACTCAAGTCTTATCTTCTTGACTTTATCCATGAGGCTGATTTCAATATTTCTGATGTCCGGTCGGATAAGGTGTCAAAAGAGTTGCCGAAGCAGATTATCAATATACTTCTTGCCGACGAACATACTCTTGATGAGATGAAAGAGCGAATCAAGACTAAACCATCCATCAACACGATCCAAACGGTCTTTGAACACACCGTTCATAATGAAAGGGGAACGGAGAAATATCCGATGAGTACCGAAAGTCAATCAGAAGGCACCAGAAGGACATTAGGTATCGAGGCTGCCATCTATGAAGCGCTTGAAACACAGTCTTTCCTTTTAATTGATGAGATTGAAGCTTCATTGCATCCTGAACTTGTGGAATTCATAATACAGCGTTTCCTCTCTACAAAGAGCCTCGCTCAGTTACTTGTCACGACTCATTATGATCCACTCCTCAATACAGTTGGAGATGACTTGATCAGAATGGATTCCGTTTGGTTTACCGAAAAGAAAGAGTCTGGAAGCACCGATCTGTATTCTCTTGTCGAGTATAAGGGGCTGAATCGTATAGCTTCTCTGCAGAAGGCATATCGCAACGGCGTATTTGGTGCATTGCCTAACATCAAAGCAAAATCGTCATGGCCAGGAGAATTGAAACGAAGTTCAAACGTGAACTGATGCCTACCATAATAGGTGCCGGTATCACCGAGCAGTGGTATTTTACACATTTGAAATCCATATTTGGCTATCGCGTCAAAGTAAGGCCACGTTTCTTCGGGAATGAGACTGCCGAAGGGATGGCCAAAAAGATTGCGGAAGTAATAGCCGACGGAGGAATCGCCATTTGTGTCTATGATGCCGATGTATCTATCTGGAACGAAGTAGAAAGAGGAAAACTCGAGAGACTCCGGACAAAATATGCCGAGAACAAGCAGGTTATCTTATGCGACTCTATGCCTGCTGTCGAATACTGGTTTCTCCTGCACTATGAAAACACAAATCGCCATTTCGGAACATCCGAAGCAGTGATTCAGAAACTGAAACAATTCCTGCCTGATTATGACAAGAGCGAGAAGTTCCTGAGAAACAGAAAATGGGTTGCCGATATGTGCAGTGACGGAAAGCTTGATCAAGCCATCGTGAGAGCAAAGCAATTTGGATACGAAAGCGAATCATATTCCAGGATGATAAGGTTTTCGATGTCATTAACGAACTCAATTCTAAGGCCGAATAGTCTATTTTTCTGAAAGATACCCGGCGTCCCGTCCACGTGTGTCTGAACAATTGATTCGAACGCTGATTTGGTCTGGAGCCAACGGCATTTCTGCTCATTAGTCATAAAACCGTTTCCTTACTTCGTCAACGTGTCACCCAGAATTCTTCATTGAACAGAGCTTCGATGCTATGATGTCATTTCATAAACATGGTTTTGCTGATGGTTTCGTTGTTCTACGACAGTTTAATCTGTATTGTCACTATAGTATGTGCGAGTGCCAGTACCTTGTCGAAAATCATTCTTATTTTCGCATTTGAATAAATTACTATCTTCCTGCGAGGAATATATGCTCCCAAAACAGGCGGCACGGCAAATCATTTCCGAAGTCTTTGATGTGGTAAAAGATTGGCGTTCATTGGCCAGACGGCTGGGAATCACGAAAAGTGAACAAGCGCAGTTTGCCGATGTCTTTGAGAGACAAAGCGGACTGTACGATGCGTCCTAATCGGCAACTTTCAGGGTGAGATTTCTTTCATTTTCTTAGAGTTGATATGTAGTGATTACAAAAATTTAGATATTTTTGTGCGAGACAATATCATTTACTATTGAAATTATAACGTATGGAACGACGCCTATATGATTCCTCTATTTATGCGTTTCTACAGCTGTCTCCGGAGACGCTGTTGGGCCGTTTTGTGAATAATTATCATGGGGCCGCTCTTACTTCGATGAATGAAGCATGGGCCAAAGAGATCGAGATTCTGCAGGAGACCCTGCAGCCCTGGAAAGACGAAGCGGGCCAGATCATCTTTGAGTACGATATTCCACGGCTCGGAAAACGGATTGATGTCGTTCTATTACTTCGTGGATTGATTTTTTGCCTCGAATTCAAGGTGGGAGAGCGGGACCTGCTTCAATCCAATATTGAGCAGGTGCTTGACTATGCCTTGGATCTGAAGAATTTTCATCTACTGAGCCAAGATAGAATCATTGTCCCAATTTTGGTGCCTACCCTTTTTAGTAAGCACTCTCATGATTTTTATCCCTCAGTCTATGATGATTCCATCTACAATCCCTTGGTAACAGGAGCCAGCGGACTGCAGAAACTCATTGCAAATGTTCTGACGCATGCAGGAGCGTTCAGTCCGGATCCGAGTTTAGGAGCGGGGTGGGTTATCAGTCCTTATGCTCCGACCCCGACCATTATTGAGGCGACTAAACGGCTTTATGAGAACCACTCAGTAGAAGAGATTACCCGTCACGAGGCGGATAAGGTCTCGACCGACAGAACCATTGCATATATTCTTAACGTGATTAAGGTCAGCCGGGAGCGAGGAGAGAAGAGTATTTGTTTTGTGACCGGCGTGCCCGGAGCGGGGAAAACTTTGGTCGGGTTGGATGTGGCGGTTAAACAATCTTACCAGAATGGCGATCAATTGATTGAGGACGAGGGTGCAGTTTATTTGTCGGGCAACGGACCCTTGGTTGCTGTACTGACCGAGGCCCTGGCTATTGACAATCAGAAAAAATGTCGGGCGCGAGGCGAGAAAAAGAACCTGACGGATGCCAGGAGGGAGGTGGGCAAATTCATCCAAATCATCCATCGTTATCGGGATAATATGCTAGCCAAAATTAAGAATCCCGTTGAGAATGGAGTTCTTGAAATTGATCCTGCGAAAGCGATGAAATTGGCAAAATCCGGGTATGGAGAAGTAGAGCATGTGGCAATTTTTGATGAAGCCCAGCGTTCATGGACACATAAAAGACTTGCTGATTATCTCAAACGGGGTGGTACGTATGGGAATAAACTCAAAGTGCCGAATTTCCCCTATTCTGAAGCGGCTTTCCTAATCTGGTCACTAGATCAGCGGGAGGATTGGGCAACCATCGTATGCTTGGTAGGCGGCGGACAAGAAATCAATACTGGAGAGGCTGGCATCTCCGAATGGATCAAGGCGCTCAACGAAAAATTCACCCACTGGAAGATTTATATTTCCGACAAACTAATCGAGCCAGAGTATGCTGAAGGCCGGGTCAATGAGCTTCTAGCCGGGAATGATCAGGTCACGTTTGCTTCGGAACTTCATCTTGGGGTTAGTCTGCGGTCGTTTCGCGCTGAAAGCCTCTCGGCGTTTGTGCACGCCTTGCTCGCATTCGATCTGGATGCCGCTATGTGGTACAATCGCATAAAAGAGCGCTATCCGATTGTTTTGACACGGGACATGGATACGGCACGAGCCTGGTTGCGTAAGCAGACTAGAGGCTCGCAGCGTTCAGGTGTGCTCATTAGCAAGACTGCAGCGCGGTATAAGCCTTTAGCCGTTGATGTTTTAGGTCAAGGAGACGAAAATGCGGTTCATTGGTTTTTGGATGATAAGAATGATGTGCGCTCTTCAAATTTCCTCGAAGATGCCGCAACGGAAATTCAGGTTCAGGGACTCGAACTGGATTTTACCTGTGTCCTTTGGGATGCCGACTTGCGGTGCGAAAACAGACAGTGGAAATATTATAATTTTAACGGAAGAACAAACTGGTGCGAGGAAACGGGTAAAACAGAAGGAAGCCTTGAACGAAGAAAATATATGTTGAATGCCTATCGGGTTTTGCTGACGCGTGCCCGTATGGGTATGGTCATTTGCGTCCCCAATGGAAATCACAACAAGACGGTTGGTGGTTTTCCGGAAGATGCGACGCGTCTTCCCGCGTTTTATGACGGGACCTATGAATACCTCAAATCAATCGGATTGGATGAGCTATAGGGCCATTCCTCTTTCGCTCGCATCATTCCGATTCTCTGTTGAAGCGGGAGATTCTCTCTTGAACGATGCGCAGATAGTTGCGTTTCGCCTTATCGGGGAGAAAGCTGTGGGCGATAAGATTCATGGCACGCTCCGGCAATGCGGCGTATTTGTTGAGAATCTTATCCATCCGGGGGCTTACCAGGCCGATTTTTGTACCGAACCGATCAAAATTCCGGCTTCCGTATCATTGTAATATACGGCCAGCGCTCTCATCTTTCAAACATTATATCGTCTTTCGTACCCGATAATCCAGCTCGATGCCGAGAACATCAAGAATTTTCTGTATGGTGTTCAGGGCCGGATTTCCTTTGCCGCGTTCAATGTCCTTGATCGTGGCAAGTCCGACCTGCGCCATTTCGGCAAGGTATTGTTGCGTGAGGAATAGTATTTCTCGGCGTTGTTTCATAATATCTTGCAGCTCCATAGTATGACATAATAAACTTCTTCGCTAGATATGAAGGAAATCAAATAAAATCGTATCCTGATTTTGGGGTACGCATTGACGAAGTCAGGAGAAATGTTTTCAGATTCGATTGCATAGGCTTCGGCATTCGCAGTTATCGTCAATCATCATTATCCTGTTCGAGTTGTGCCGTCTTCTTTTCGGTC
>CANPZS010000027.1 GCA_947588835.1 uncultured Bacteroidales bacterium
AATTTACTAAAAATCTGCATATTGCGCAACTTTTTCATTTATATATCCTTAAAATTCTAATTCAACCAACGAGTTATACCTATTATGAAGAAAGCCTTAACAACCTACATGCTGTTGCTGTTCGCAGCAGCGACAGTGTCGGCGCAGAACATTACGGTACACGGCAAGGTTATCGACAAGGCGGCGGATTTCCCGATGATCGGCGTCGCCGTCATCACCGAATCCGGAACGGGCGTCGTAACTGATCCAGAAGGCGAGTTCTCCCTGAACGATGTGCCGCAGAATTCAATGCTGACGTTCTCCCTGCTCGGCTACAAGACGCTGACGCTTGCCGCCGAAGAGGAGATGCTCGTATATCTCGAAGAAGACCTGGCGGTGCTGTCCGAAGTCGTCGTAGTCGGATATACTACGGAGAAGAAATCCGATTTGACCGGTTCCGTATCGGTAGTCAAGATGAAAGAGGTGTCCGATGTCCCGACAGGCAATGTGCTTCAGGCCTTGCAGGGACGCATTTCGGGCATGAACATCACGACCGACGGCACGCCGGGCGGCCTGAGCACCGGGATTTCGATCCGCGGCGCCTCATCTTTCCGCGGGGATGCCAACGGCCCGCTGTATGTCATTGACGGCGTGATGACGCGCGAAAATCCCGGTACGATCATCAACAGCAACGACATCGAATCCATGCAGGTCCTCAAGGATGCCGCTTCGGCCTCCATTTACGGGGCGCAGGCGGCCAACGGCGTCATCATCATCACGACCAAGCGCGCGAAGAAAGGCGAGTGTCGCGTGAACTTCGATGCCACGCTGACGATGCAGACCTACCAAAGCGGTCTGAGCATGCTCAATGCCGACCAATGGGGCGAGGTATTGTGGTCTGCATTCAAGTACGACAACGTAGCCCCCTCATCTGAACTGTACGGCGCCGGGGCGACGCCCAAGCTCCAGTCTTACCAGAATCTCAATGGCGTGACCGTGAATCCCCAGAATACGGACTGGGAAAAGGAGATCCACCGCACGGCCTTGATGCAGACTTACAGCGTAGGCCTCTCGAAAGGCGACGAGAACGGTTCTTCGTCGCTCTCGCTGAATTGGCTCGACCAGGACGGCATCATCCGTGGCAGCGATTACCAGAAGGCCAACGCCCGTTTCAGCTCGGACTACGGCTATCTGGACAACCGCGTCCGCATCGGAGCGAACATCACCGTCAACTGGTGGCGTCAGCACAACGCACCCGACGGAGCCGAGGAAAATGCCATCAAGATGCACCCTGCGCGCACCGTCTATGATTCGGAGGGCAACTGGAACGACCAGACATCCTACGGACTGAACGATACGCCCAACATCATGCGCCAGATTTCCGAAGGCATGAACAATAAAAGGGAGTACTGGAGGCTGTTCGGCAACGCATATCTTTCTGTCGAGCCGGTCAGGAACCTGATTCTCAAGACCAATTTCGGCATGAATTACCACAACGGTACCGACAAGATTTTCACGCCCGCCAACCTGCGGGACCAGAACAACCACCTGACGCAATATTCAAGCAAGACGACGGACTGGGTGTGGTCCAACACGGCGCAGTATGACGTCGAGTTCGGCAGGAGCTCCCTGATGGCGCTCCTGGGCATGGAGGCCAAGCGCAATCATTTCGAGGATATGTCCGGCGAAGGATATGGATTCGATATCGAAAGTACCGACTACCTTTATCTCGGCAACGCTACACGGAACAAGAACGCCGGCTCAGGCGCCTCGAACTATTCGATGTTCTCGATCTTCGGGAAAATCAACTATACATGGGACAATAAATATCTGCTGTCGTTCACGTTGCGCCGGGATGCCTCGTCGCGCCTCTCTTCGCAGCACAATTACGACTGGTTCCCTTCGATATCGGCCGGCTGGCGCGTTTCGCAGGAAAAATTCATGGAGGGTACCCGCTCATGGCTCTCCGACCTGAAAATCCGCGGCGCCTACGGTGTGAACGGCAACGACATCATCGCCAACGACGCATTCTATGCGAAATATGCCATGGACCTCAACAAATCGGCCTATGCCATCAACGGCGGCAACACACTCTATCCCGGCGCAATGCGTTCGCGCAGCACGAATCCCGACCTCACGTGGGAGAAGACCTACCAGACAAACGTCGGCTTCGACGCAGGATTGCTGGACAGCCGGCTGACGCTTTCATTTGACTATTTCTACAAAAGGACCAAGGACATGCTGGTCGAGAAGCCCTACATAGCGACTATCGGCGAGGGCGGCTACTGCTGGTACAACGGCGGTGAGATGATCAACAAAGGTGTGGAAATCACGACCGAATGGCGTCAGTCGTTCGACAACGGGTTCAGCTACAACGCAGGCCTGAACGTTACGGTCATGAGAAATACGGTCACCGACCTGATGGACGACATCTATTATACCTACGGAGGCGGCAACGGCATCGACCAAAGCCTCGTAGGACAGGCGCTCGGCTCGTGGATGGGCTACAAGACCGACGGCGTCTTCCGCACGCAGGAGGAAGTGGATGCCTACAAGGCCAAATACCAGATTGACTTCGGCAGCCCGGCCGTGGGCCGCATCCGCTACGTCGATGCCAACGGCGACGGCGTCATCAACAACCGCGACCGTACATGGCTCGGCTGCGACCTGCCCAAAGCCCAGTTCGGCATCAACCTTGGCGCCTCATGGAAGGGATTTGACCTCAACTTGTTCTTCAACAGCATCATCCGGGATGCATGGAACAACTCCAAATACTACACCGATTTCTTCCAGCTGTGGACCGGCAACCACGGCACCCGGCTGCTTGACGCCGCACATGCTTACGACCGCTATCTTCAGACAGGGAATTACGATTCCGCCGTGCCGGCTCCGACGCGTGAAAATCACAACAGCGAGCAGGAGGGCTCGGAGTATTACATCGAAGACGGCTCCTTCTTGAGGCTCAAGACCATGACATTGGGATACACGTTGCCCGAAGCATTCTGCAGCAAATTGCATCTGACAAAGGCCAGAATGTATCTACAGGCGCAGAATGTATTTACAATCACCAATTACAGCGGGGCCGACCCCGAAGGGCTCGGCTATCCCTACGCCCTGCCGGGACAGTTTACATTCGGCATCCAATTCGGTTTTTAATCACACATAAATTTCGAATATCATGAAAATCAGAAATATAATCATCGTCGCACTTCTTGGCATGGTCGCAGGGGCGTGCAGCAACGATTTCCTCGAAAATAAACCGCAGGGGTCGCTTTCGGAGGGCAATATGGATGATCCGAAGGCTGTCGACCTGCTCGTCACGGGCGCATATGCGACGTTCGGATGCCGCTATGCCGACTCCAATGACCCGCACTGGTTCCCGCTCACGAACTGGAGCTTCGGTGAGGTCCGTTCGGACAACGCCTACAAAGGGGGCGGCGGCCTGACCGACGCCATCGAGATCCATGACATGGAGACGGCCAACCTGCAGTCCAACAACGGGCATCTCGACGGAAAATGGTTCAATGTCTATTGCGGCATTTCGCGCTGCAACTCCGCCATCCGCGCTCTGGAGAAATTCGACGAAAATGTCATCAAGGACAAAAACACGCGGCTTGCCGAAGTCCGTGTCATCCGTGATCACTGGTATTTCGAGCTGGTCCGCCATTTCAACCGCATCCCCTATATGGATATTGACTTGCCTGAGAATCAGTACACTTCCGTGCGGAACGACGAATTTACCCGTGACCAGCATCTGGCCCGCATCGCCGCCGATCTGCTGGATGCGGCCGACAATTTGCCGGAAACCCAGCCGGAAGTGGGGCGCATCAACCGCCGGGCCGCCTTGGCCTATGCCGCCAAAGTCAAGCTGTACCAAGCATATAAGCAGGATCCCGAGACGAATGCCGTAGTCGAAGTCGACAAGGCGCTCATGCGCGAGGTGGTCAACCTCATCGATCAGGTGCACGGTTACGATCTTCTTGATGATTTCCAGCAGCTCGATCTGCTCGAATATGAAAACGGCCCCGAATCGGTCATGGCCGTACAGTTCTCGAAAGACGACGGTTCCGCCGACGGCGGACGGGTGAACTGGTCCATGCTGCTGAACAGCATGACGGGCACCGGATGTCCTTGGCAGGGCGACGGATTCTTCCTGCCTTCGCAGGACTTGATCAACGCCTACCAGACGGACGAGAACGGCCTGCCGCTGTTCGACTACCAGCAGCGCCCCGACTACGGCGTCGTGGAGGTGGACAACGAGAACGGCACCTTCTCCCTGAGCAACGTGGACGGGAACGTCGACCCGCGCCTGGACTTTATCACGGGCCGTCCCACCATCCGCTACAAGACCTACACGGAGCGTCCGTGCGGCCTTTGGGTGCGGAACACGGGCGATTACGGCTACAACAACACCAAACGCTTTTGGCTCTCTCCCGAGTCGGCGGATGCCAACCACGGCTGGCCGTGGGGCGCTTCGGGCCTCAACTGGCAGATCATCCGCTATGCCGACCTGCTGCTCTACAAGGCCGAGGCACTGATAGAGATAGGCGATGCGGCCGGACTCGAGCAGGCGCGCACGCTCATCAACCGCATCCGTCAGCGGGCGGCGAACAGCGCGTATGTCAAAGACTTCAACGACCCGACGATCGACGCTGCGCACTATAAGATCGGCCTCTATCCCGCCGAAGGCTGGACGCAGGAATATGCCCGCAAGGCTCTCCGCACGGAGATGCGGCTCGAAAAGGCCATGGAGGGAGAACGCTTCTTCGACCTGGTGCGCTGGGGCATAGCGAAAGAGACGATGAACAACTATTTCGCTGCCGAGAAGGACAATCGCACCTATTATCAGAACGCCTCGTTCGAGACGGGCGAAGAATATTGTCCCGTTCCCGTAGCGCAGTACAATTTCTCGGGTGGAATCTATACCCAGAACCCGGGCTATCCGCAGTTCTAGGACTTCAGGTATCTTTATTCTAAACGGGGCTGACTAAGAAATATTGGTCAAGCCCCTTTTTCTTGCCCCTGCTTGCTCCCTGTTATTTGCCCTCGCACTTGGCCGTACGCTTCTGCACTTCGGTGGGCGTCTCGCCGAAGTATTCGCGGTAGCACTTCGTGAAATAGCTCGGCGAGGAGAATCCTACGCGATAGAGGATTTCGGAGATAGTCAGTTCGGTGGTGCGCAGCAGGGTGTCGGCGCGTTTCAGCCGGAGAATGCGCAGCAGCTCGGCGGGCGAATAATTCGTCAGCGCCTTGATCTTGCGATAGAACTGCACGCGGCTCAATCCCATTTCGGAGGCCATGTCCTCGACGGAAAGATCCGAATCGCCCATCTTTTCCTCGACCGTTTTCAGGAAACGGCCGTAGAACTCGCTGTCGATGTCGTCCGGCCGCATCCGTGGCTCCGCGGCGGCGGGACGTGGCAGCGCCAGCCCCTCCGCCTGCAAAGCGTTCCTGATGCGCTTGCGGTTGATGATCAATGCTTCGCACCGTGCAAGCAGCACCTGTGCATTGAAAGGTTTGGATAGATAGGCGTCAGCACCGCATTCGTATCCTTCGATACGCTGTTCGTCCAACGAGCAGGCCGTGAGCATCAGCACGGGGATGTGTGAGGTCGAAACCTCCGATTTCAGCCGCCGGCACACTTCCATGCCGTCTATGTCGGGCATCATGACGTCGCAGATGATCAGATCGGGCGCATATTTCGAGGCGAGGCGGATGCCGGCCGCCCCGTTCGCGGCCTGCAGAATGACGTACCGGTCGCGCAGCAGTCCGCCGACCAGCGTGCGTATGTCGGCGTTGTCGTCAATGATTAGAACCGCAGGCGCCGACTCATCAGGCGGAACGGTCTGTGCAGAGGGTGCTTCGACGTCGGCCAGCTCGGCGGTTATGTCGGTCGCGGAAAGCGTCTCCCCGCTTTGCTCCGGGTGCGTCTCCGGGCCGCCGTCTTCCGCGACGGCATGAACGACGGGAATGCGTACCGTGAAGGCGGAACCTTTTCCGCTTTCGCTGGCTACGTCCACGGTCCCGCCGTGCATCTCCGTGAAGGCCTTGACCAAGGTGAGGCCGATGCCCGATCCGTCGGGGTTAATCTTGTCCACGCGGTAGAACCGTTCGAAGATGTGGGCAAGATCCTCGTGTCCGATGCCTTTGCCGGTATCGGCAACCTGCAGCACCAATTGCTCCCGCGAACCGCCCTGCCCGTCATTCACCCCGCCGCACGGCTCCACCGCCAGCGACACCGTTATCCGGCCGTTGGCGGGCGTGAACTTCAAGGCGTTGGACATCAGATTGAAAAAGATGCGTTCGAACTTTTCTATATCGACGGCCATGGTGAAATCGCGCGCGCATCCGATATCGAGCACCACGCCGACATGGTTTTTCAGCGCGGCATTGCGGAATGCCTCGGTCCACTCCGCAACGGCGGCCGCGACATTCGTCTCCGCAGGGGTGAACGCCAGCTCGCCGTTTTCGTATTTCCTGAAATCGAGAATACGGTTGATCAGCCTTTTGAGAATGCGTACGTTCTTGTCGGCAAGCCGCATCAGAGTCTTCTGGCTTTCAGTCAGATTCCCCGCCTGCACCAGCTGCTCCACGGGATCGGCGATCAGCGTCAGCGGAGTGCGCAGGTCGTGCGAGACATTGGTGAAAAAGGCAAGTTTCGACCGGGTGGCTTCCTGCAGCTGCTTGTACAGGTCGTCAAGCTCGTCGCGCTGCCGTTCGAGCTCGCGGTTTTGGACGTCGAGCATACGTCGGTGCCGGACATTGTTCCGGTGCGTGCGCAACAGGATGAAAAGCACGACGGCAAGCAGCAGGGCGAATGACACGACCGCATAGAGCGCGACGGTCTGCGCCATATGATGGCTCCAATATTCATCGACGCGATTTTTCAGCCACTCCACCTTTTCGGTTTCCTCTTTGAGCGCCCTGTCCTGCAGGAGAAGAATGTCGGCATTCGAAGCATCGACCGCCGGAGCCGTCGGCAGGAGGGCGTAGCGTTCGTACGGCTCTCCGTGCAATATGGCCACGGCCGTGCGTATCAGACGGTGGCCCTCGGTGGGATAGAGGAACGTGGCGTCGATGACGCCGTCGGCCACGGCGCGGATGCCGATCTCGGGTGCGGCGTCGATGCCGATAATCTGCATATCATCGAGACCATGCTCCCGTGCCGCCCTGGCGGCCGCGATGGCCATGCGGTCGTTGTGTGCATAGATCGTATTCGTATTGGGATATCGCGACAGCAACGAGTCCGCCACGCGGTAGCCGTCCGTATCATTCCAGTTGCCGTAGCCGTACCCCAATATCTGCATATCGTCGCTGCGGCCGACAATCTCAGCGAATCCGTCCCGCCTCTCGATCGCCGGCGTCGAGCCCCGCAGTCCGCGGATTTCGAGGATACGGCAGCCGCCTTTCGCGCGCGAACTCGCCAAACGGGCGGCCGAGCGGCCTATTTCGCGATTGTCCGCACCCTGATAGGCGGTGTAGGTGTCGCCGAGGATGTTGCGGTCGAATAGCACGACAGGAATACCGGAGCGGTAGACCTCGGCGATGACGGGCGTCAGGGCCTCGGCCTCGTTCGGCGAGGCGATGATGATGTCGAACCCGTTTTCCGCAAAATAGCGGATGTCCTCGATCTGTTTTTCGCTGCTGTCTTCGGCCGAACGGATTTCGACTTGTATGTCGTTGTGGAAGAGCACCTCGCGGCGGATCTCTTCGTTCATCTTTTCGCGCCAGTCGTCGGAGCTGCACTGCGAAACGCCGATGCGGTACACTTCCGCATGGCGGCAGCCCGACGTCAGCAACGCAGCGGCCAACGCCGCCGTCATCATGCATGCTCCCCTCCCCGCTTTTCCGAAGAGGCGCCCTATATTTGCGGAGACATTCATCATTTCCCTCAGTTGCAGGCAAATGTAATTCTTTTTTTTAATCCGCCCAAACCTTGCTGATGCCGCGCAGCCGGACGATCGGCGAAACATATACAACATACATTGAACGAAATTTGACAGATCCGCAATATTCCGTATGCTATCTTTGCAACAAAGGAAAGGACCTGCCGTCCCTTTTCCGCAAACTGACACTGACGAACCGCACTAAAAATAACCACGATGAACCTGTTTGCCAAACTCTCCATTCTGGCCGCCGCAATCGGCATTTCGGTGTCCGCCTCCGCCCGGAGCCTCGACATCCGATACACGGCTACGGGCAATGCGCTTGTCCGACCGACCGAAACGGCCCATTATCTGATATTGCCCGTCGAAGACGACGCTCCGGATTCGAAAATCGAAGTTCTGTCGGGCGGCACGCTCGTCCGCACACTCTACGTGCGTCTGGCCCGGCGCGCCGTGGATTACACGGTCCCGTTCGACCTGACGCCTTACGACGGCAAAGAGGTTGTCTTCAACATTGTCATCGACAATCTGCAGCCTCATGAAATAGAAAAGCTCGTATGCTGGCCGGCCCTGCGGATGGCGGAGACGTTCGACGACGCAAATTTCGAAAAGTTCCGCCCCGCCTACCACCATACGCCACGTTACGGCTGGATGAACGATCCCAACGGCATGTTCTATATGGACGGCGTATGGCATCTCTGTTTCCAGTACAACCCTTACGGGTCGAAATGGCAGAACCTCTCGTGGGGACACTCCGTAAGCCGCGACCTTGTCCATTGGACGCAGGAGCCGACGGCCCTGGAGCCGGACGGACTGGGCTATGTGTTCAGCGGCAGCGCCGCAGTTGACCGTGACAACACCGCAGGATTCGGCGTGGGGGCGGTCATCGCCCTCTATACCTCGGCCGGAACGAGCCAGACCCAGAGCCTTGCCTACAGCACGGACGGCGGTGCGACCTTCAAACGTTACGGGTCCAATCCGGTCATCACCACGGAACACGAGGCCCGCGATCCCAAAATCTTCTGGAACGAGCGGCTCGGCAGATGGAACCTCATACTGGCGCACGCCCTCGACCGCGAAATGTTGATCTACTCCTCGCCGGATTTGAAGAACTGGACTTTCGAGAGCGCGTTCGGCCGCGGCTACGGATGTCAGAAAGGCGTCTGGGAATGCCCCGACCTCTTTGAACTTCCCGTGCGCGGCACGCAGGAGAAAAAATGGGTACTGATCTGCAACATCAATCCTGGCGGCCCCTTCGGCGGCAGCGCCACGCAATATTTCGTCGGCGACTTCGACGGGCACCGTTTCGTGTGCGATACGAATCCCGACGAGACCCTATGGATGGACTACGGCAAGGATCACTACGCCGCCGTTACATGGAACAACGCTCCCGACAACCGCCGCACGGCCATCGCATGGATGAGCAACTGGGAATATGCCGACGCGGTGCCGACACTGCAGTACCGCAGCGCCAACACCCTGCCGCGCGATCTGGAGCTCTTCCGTGCCGCAGACGGCACGCTGCGTCTCGGAGCGAAACCCGCCAAAGAAGTCGAAAGCCTGCGCTGCGGAAAAACCTCTTTCCCCGCTTCGGCCCTCTCCGCATCGCCGATCGTCCGCCCCCTGCCTGCGGAAGCGGACGGCGTATGCGAAATCGAACTTGCACTGGATTTCGGCCGGGCCCGGAAAATAGACCTCGTCCTTGCGAACGAGGCGGGGGAATCGGTCCGGATGACCTGCGACGTACACGATGCCAAGAAGAAAAATTTCACAATGTACCGGCAGCAAAGCGGGGCCACGGACTTCAGTCTCGATTTTCCTGCGACGACCGTAGCGCCCATACCCCGGGCAGGACACAAATGCACGCTGCGCATATTCCTCGACCGCTGTTCGATCGAAGTGTTCGGAGACGACGGCGAATTTGCAATGACCAATTTAGTATTCCCTGCTTCGCCCTATACGTCGCTGGCCCTGTCGGCCGAAGGAGGAGCCGCCCGCATGGAACGGCTGACGGTCTATCCGCTCGGCGCCGCCGAATGATACTACGGCAAACATAAAAACCACAATAAATAATGAAAACCGAAACCTCAACCATTTCGCCGAAACATTCGGTTCTGGCGCAGATGATTCCCGTGATGCTCTGCTTTTTCGCCATGGGATTCGTCGATCTCGTAGGCACGGCATCCAACTATGTACAGAAAGATCTGGGACTGACCGATGCGCAGGCCAACCTTTTCCCCTCGCTGGTATTCTTTTGGTTCCTGATTTTCTCCGTGCCGACAGGCCTTCTTATGAACCGCATCGGGCGCAAGAATACCGTATTGCTCTCGCTGGCCGTCACGCTGGTATCGCTCGTCGTGCCGATGTTCGGCGAGGGATTCGCCGTGATGCTCATCGCATTCTCGATGCTCGGCATAGGCAACGCCCTGATGCAGACGTCGCTTAATCCGCTGGTCAGCAATCTGATCGCTCCCGCGCGCCTGGCTTCGACTCTTACCTTTGGACAATTCGTCAAGGCCATCGCATCCTTCCTTGCCCCCATCATCGCGGCCTGGGGCGCCACGACGCTCCTGCCGACGGGCCATTTGGGCTGGCGCATGCTGTTTCCGATCTATGCCGTCGTCTGCCTCATTTCGATTGCGGCGCTCGGCATGACAAGGATCGAGGAGGAACCCGCCGACAAGGCATCGGGATTCGGAGCCTGCCTGCGTCTGCTCGGAAACCCCTTCATCCTGCTCTGCTTCCTCGGCATCCTCTGCCACGTCGGCATCGACGTCGGAACCAATACGACCGCACCGAAACTGCTGATCGAACGTCAGGGCATGGCGCTTGAAGAAGCCGGCTTCGCGACGAGCCTCTACTTCATCTTCCGCACGGCCGGATGCTTCCTCGGAGCCTTTATCCTTCGCAAGGTCCAGGCCCGTTCGTTCTTCGCCGTAAGCGTCGCAATGATGCTGGCCGCCATGTGCATGCTCTTCTTCGTCGATTCGCTGCCGCTGCTCTATCTGAGCATCGCGCTCATCGGATTCGGCAACTCCAACATTTTCTCCATCATCTTCGCGCAGGCGCTGAACGCCCGTCCGGACAAGAAAAACGAGGTTTCCGGGCTGATGATTATGGGCCTTTTCGGCGGCACGATCTTTCCTCTGGCCATGGGCTATGCAAGCGATGCGCTGGGCGGCCAGTACGGAGCAATCGCCGTGATGACAGTAGGCGTCGCCTATCTGCTTGCCTATACATTTAAAATCAAAAAAGCGTAAAACAACACATCAAACTGTCACCTTATGAATTCCGACAAAATAGTGGGCATCGGCGAAGCGTTGTGGGACATGCTTCCCGAAGGAAAGAAAATAGGCGGCGCCCCCGCGAACTTCGCCTACCATGTTTCGCAGTTCGGGCTGGAAAGCTGCGTGGTGAGCGCAGTCGGCGACGATGAATTAGGACGCGAAATCGTCGCCAATTTCGACAAAAAAGAACTGAAACGGGTTATCGAGACCGTACCTTACCCCACGGGCACCGTGCAGGTCTCCATCGACCGTGCCGGCGTGCCGCAATATGACATCAGGGAGGGAGTCGCATGGGACAACATTCCCTGGACGCCGCAGCTGGAACAGCTGGCGCACCGGACACGGGCCGTATGTTTCGGTTCGCTGGCCCAGCGTTCGGAGGTGTCGCGCACGACTATCAACCGATTCCTCGATGCGATGCCGAAGCGCGAAGACGCATTGGTGGTCTTCGATGTGAACCTGCGGCAGAATTTTTATGGCGCAGAGATTCTCGAGCATTCGATGCATCGATGCAATATATTAAAAATCAATGACGAAGAACTCGTCACGGTGAGCCGCATGTTCGGCTGGCCGGGGCTTGACCTGGAGGACAAGTGCTGGCTGCTGCTGGGCAAATACGATCTGAAAATGCTGATCCTGACCTGCGGCATCAATGGCAGCTATGTCTTTACGCCGGGAAATTATTCATTTCAGGAGACGCCGGTCGTGAAGGTTGCCGACACGGTGGGAGCGGGCGATTCGTTCACGGCGGCTTTCATTTCGTCGATCATCCAGGGCCGGAGCATTCCGGAAGCGCACAAGACCGCGGTCGAGGTGTCGGCGTATGTCTGCACCCAGAACGGGGCCATGCCCGTGCTGCCGGCGGAGTACACCAGCACCGCGTCTCCGCAGCAGTAATCCATTTTTGCATCAAGTCGTCTCTTCCCGCAGGCCATGCCCGCGGGAAGGGACTATTCGTATTGCAAATGTAGAAAGTTGGCAATTTGTACTTCTCGTTGAGCATTTATATTGATGGCTCCCGAAAGAGCCATCAATATAATAATTAAACACTTGAGTTTAATAACGGTTCTCATTTGTTCTTAAAAGCATCAAGAGCAACTGTCGGAGCATCATTGTCAAAGCAACCAAGATTATAGCCGTCGTTGTAGCCATTAGGAGCTTGTGGCTCCCAATAGAAGATACCTTCAACATTCGTAGCCATCATCTTGGTAAGGAGTTGTTTGCAGGCTTCACTTTGATTGTATGGCATGCCTATCTCGCAAATCATGATAGGTTTGTTGTACTTCTGTTTCAAGTGGTTGATATTTGCTATACAATCATCGGCGACTTTCAACCAACCTCCGGTTTCGCCTTGCTGCTCTGCCCAATAGGGATAAAGCGACATGCCGATCATGTCATATTTGCCGCCGTTATTTTCGAGGATATCAAACATCCGGTCGTATGCCCACTGATTGTTCCCTCCATCAAGATGGACTATGACTTTCGCTTCGGGAAATACAACTTTTACAGCATCATAGCCGGCATTGTTCAATTCGGTCAATTGAACCGGATTATCAACAGAGCCAACAGGAAGCATCATGCCCGTGGTGGTTTCATTCCCAACTTGAACCCATTCAGGGGTTACTCCTGAATTTTTCAAAGCGGTCAGGGTCTCGTTCACATGATTTGCCATAGCCTTTTTGAGGTCGTCGAAAGATAGATTCTTCCAAGCTTCAGGCATTTCTTGATGTCCGGGGTCTGCCCATGTATCCGAAAAGTGGAAATCAATCATGGTTCTCATTCCAAGCTGTTCGGCACGACGGGCTTTAAGTACCACATCATCAATATTGTTCCATCCATCTTTGGGATTAACCCAAACACGGAGTCGGATTGAATTTACTCCACAGTGGTCACGTAGAAGTTGCATACATTCCATCTCCTGTCTGTCAATGCCGGGAGTATAGAATTTACGACCTTCTGATTCCATTTGAGTGAGCCAGCTGACATCAGCTCCACGGGCGAAGCCGGTTTCTTTTTCGATTTCCAACGGATTGTCCTGTCTGGGATTCGTGACAGGTCCCTCTTCCGAGCACGAACCACATACCACTGCCGCAGTAAATGCGAATGCGGAAAATATTGTTATCATTTTCATTGAAGTCTTTTATTTTAGCGAATATGAATATGTTTGTTTGCCAAGATCCACAGTCAGGATATATGTCTCGCCCACAGTCAGGGAATTGTCTCCATCAAATCCGGTCGTCGCATCCGTGTGGCCAAGAAGTAATGTTCCGTTACCGCCTCCGAAAAATAATCCCCAGTCGTTGTTCACAAGAACTTTCACACCCCAAGGGGTTTCTTTCTCTTTCACGAACTCAGCTGTGAATATTTCCGGATTGTCTGCTGATTGAGTCATTGCATGTTCAGACCAATCATCATTAAGGCCAGCATAAGTCAATGTTTCAATCTTCGTCAGCTGATATGTAAGGTCTTTCAGTTTGAAGTCCATTACATAAAGACCTTTTTCCGGCGCAGGTATATTCCCGTCCGAGTCAGCCAAAATCAGATTTCCGTTTAACGGTGTGGCTCCGTCGGCTGCTTTATAGGCAGTAGCCCAGTCTGGTTGAGGATATGCACGGTATCCCCATTCAGAATCTACCCAATGAGCACCTCCGTATGCCAGCGTCTCTTCATCGTACAACGTCAGATAGTCATCAAAACCATCCCAGTTCACCACGCCGGAGAAATACAAATGAGTTTCGGGAGCAGCTTCGGGAGCAGCTTCACCAGCCTCTACGGTCAATTCAAGAGGCTTTGACAGGTCAAGCACCAGATTTGTTTCGCCTGAAGGCAAGTCCAAGGTAATAGCAGAACCTGTTTCACCGAAAACAAGATTTTTATTGTTTCCACCGAAAGCCACCTCCTTTTCCACGGCTGGTCCCATATCGGTGGTCTCCTTGTTATACAAGCGTCCATGTCCCGCTATGGTAATCGATACAGTTGAGGCAGAAGGCAGATTAACCGGAAGAGTCCATTGGTTGGCTTTCTGATTATATGCCATCTCTCCGTTTATATCTCCTGAAACAATCAGGTTGTCAATATGAAGCGCACTCCACCAACCTTCAAACGTGTTAAGGGTTGTGTAATAACATCCGGCCGGATCCGGGAACCAGAAATTCCAATGGTCATCCGCTGACGAAGCATGGAATGTCATGCCATCTTGGCCAAGATTGCCCCAAACTACATTATTGGCTTCACGGAACCACCAGTTTGTCCATCCGTTTACGCCCATGAATCCTTGGTAAATGCCATTTTCCTCGGGAGATGCAAGCTGCATGGCAGTCTCATTCCAATCTTTATCAAGGACGGTTCCAAGTATCAAGTGTATGCGGTAAGATTGAACCATTACTTTTATGATAGAAGAATAGTTGGGATTCGTATTGGCAGCAAGCACAGAACGAATACGGATATACAAGGGTGCCTTCTCGTCTGCGGTGTAACCGAGACGTCCGAGTAGGGAATTCAACTCTTCACACAGGAATTGACGAGAGCGCACTCCCTTTTCCACACTTAAATCCAATGTGGTAGAGAACTGCTCATCTTTTGAAAGCTGGATAGTTTCTACTGCCGCGTTTACCGGAGCTTGGAGCAGGGTGTCGCTTAGAGCCAGCTGCCCATCTCCATTCCAATAAATCGTCATGGCAAGTGCCTGTGGATTATCCGGCGTTAATATGACATCTCCTCTTGCTCCCTCTAATTTAATATCATCGGAAGGTAAGACATACACCGGGTCGATATCGCTATCGCAAGAGGTGAACCCCAAAGTAACGATGCCAGACAACAGTGCAGTTCGTAATATATTTTTCAGTTTCATGATTTATCAATAAAGTGGGTTGGATAAATTGGGATTGGCAGTTAAATCTGTATCAGGAATAGGATAAATGTTATATCTGTCGTTGACAGAACGCCCATCCAAAACTCCGCCTTTCCATTGCCATATATAAGAATCGGATGTGAACTTGCCAAATCTAACGAGATCAGTTCTACGGACTGACTCAAGGTACAGCTCGCGGCCACGCTCGTCAAGAATGAAGTCCAGCGTGAGGTCAGCATCTGAAATTTTCCCGGTTGCATCATTATTGTATGCACGGAGTCTGACCTTGTTCACAAGTTCAAGAGCTTCATCGCGGGATATTCCGGCTCCACCACGAAGCAAAGCCTCAGCTGCCATAAGATACACATCTGCCAAACGAATTATAGGATAGTCGGTTGAACAACCTGTGGCTGCGGAGTTGGAAGCGGCTACACCGTCATCGGTTAAATTGGAAAACTTTTCAAAGAAATATCCTTCGGACTGATTGTCAATCGGCCCTGTGAAATATTGTTCTTGTCCGTCGGTGTAGAACATTGCACGTGTATCTGCGGTATTTGTAATGTCGCCAAATTTTTCAACGATTTCACCTCTTGCTCTGAACATGCCCCAACCGTTGGTCAGACCATATTTCGCAGGGTCTTGTGAACTGGAATTACCACAAGAACCACATACAAGGTAAGTTCCGCCTCCCCATGTCACAGAAGTCGTGGCATCACACACCATTGCAAATAATATTTCATGAGCACGTTTATGATTGTCCGCATTAAACAGTTTTGCATATTCGGGTTCAAGATAGAACGCTGGATTGGATATAACCTTGTGACAGGCAGTTATACATTCCGTATAATACTTGGTATCAATAGTTCCACGATATACCGCACTGTTAAGATAGAGACGGGCGAGCAATGCCCATGCAGCCGGTTTGCTTGCCCGACCATATTCATTGGTATCAGGAAGAGATGTAGAGGCTCCCTCGGCAACAAGGTCTTTCAACTCGCTTTCAATGAAATCGAAAAGTCCTATGCCATCATATGCTTCCGGGATATAACCGGTTACAGGTGTATTCTCATCAACTTTGGGTCCCTTACGATAAAGGTCCAAAACCATCCAATAGCTGAATGCCCTCATAAAACGTGCTTCAGAACGATATGCACGTATTTCTTCCTGTTCTGAAGATGAAAATTTCGACAGAGCTTCATCCGTACAGTTGCGAAGAAATTCATTGCAAAGAGTAATGTTGAAGAATAGCCAATAATACGAGTCGGATACCCAAGAATCTTTGGGACTCCAACTGATATAGGTCAAATCAACCAGATTGTTACCGGACAGCCATGTATTCGCCACTTCATCAGTAGCGGCTTCCTGAAGGTTGAAATATCCGCGCGAGAAGTCCTGGCCATTGATTGTTGTCAGGTCACCGTTATCGCCGCCTTGTCCCTGACCTGCAAGGACATAGGAAGCATATATTTTTGCGAGAACTTTCTTGTAATTCTCGGCTTGCGAATACACATCTTTTGATGTGGTTTCGGTTACCGGCATTTGATCAAGGTCATCAGTACAGCTACTGAATAGCAGTCCGAGTCCCATCACAAGTCCGAGCAATATATTTAATCTGTTCATTTATCGTTGTTTTTAGAAGTTAAGTCCGACAGTTATTGAATATGTGCGTGGGCGTGGGTAAACGGCAGTGTCGACACCATTGCCTGACTCTGGATCTACGCCCTTGTATTTTGTTACAGTGAACACATTCTGAACCATTGCCGAGATGTGAAGATTAAGACTTTTATAGATTTGTCCGAAGTCATAGGCCAACTGGAGATTATCCATCTTGAGAAACGATGCGTTTTCAAGATAATAATCACTGAGGAACTGACGACGCTGGAAACGTGTGTCAAGGAAGCTACGATTAAGGTTATTAAGCTGATAATCGTTATAGCTCATCGTTTCCCAAGCTCCGGTATTCATGGCCATTCCATTGAAAATATATCCGCCAAGATTAGCACGTAGAGAAGTGGAAAGAGTCCATTTCTTATAACGCAGACTTGTTGACAAACCGAGAATCCAATCCGGAGCTGGAGAATGACAGTGATAACGGTCGTTGTTGGTCACCTGACCATCGCCATCAAGATCGGCATATAATCCCTCAATAGGCCGGCCGGTCTCTTGGTCATAGAGTTGCTTATAAAGATAGAAAGAGTAAGGAGCGTAGTCAGTTGAGAATACTTGCATCTGGTATGCATCTATCCAAGGACCCACTTCCGTGTCAGGGCTTGGAGCGCCGGGGGTGAGTGTTAGATTTTTGATGCGGACACGTTGCCATGCGGCATTCGCAGTGATATTCCATGACCAATCCTTGTTGTCTATGAGATGGGCGGTGAGCGTTAATTCAAGACCTTTTGAATCAACATTGCCGACATTTTCAAGCATCAACTTATCAAAGTTGGTGCCGGCAGGAACAGGCACCGTAGCAAGAAGATTCTCTGTCTTGCGGGTATAATAGTCTGCCGAAAAAGTAAATCTATTCTCCAACAAGGCTATGTCTATGCCGTAGTTCCATGATTTTGTGGTTTCCCACTTAAGGTCCGGATTGTAAGCTTCCGGACGATATGTGTATACAGGATTTCCGCCAAACATATACTGTGCGCCATCAAGGCCGGGAGTATACACCGGAATATAGCCATAGTTCGTTATACCGTCCTGCTGACCGGTGACACCGTAGGAAGCACGCAATTTGAGGTCATTCATCCAGCCACGAAGCGGCTCGAAGAAATTCTCCTGCGAAACGCGCCAAGCAAGTGCCACGGATGGGAATGTGCCCCATCGGTTATCTTCAGAGAAACGAGACGAACCATCCCGACGCACAGTCGCGGTCAAAAGATAACGATCCATTAAAGTATAGTTCAAACGACCATAGTATGATAGGAGCGAGTGCCTTTGATCGGTTGCTGCCGATGTTGACTGCTGCACGCCCTCCGCGTTAAGAACCGCATAAAATGGGGTCGTGTATTTCCAATACTGATAATCATAACCGAATGTCGCATCAATGTTTGAACTGATTGCATCGAAATCGCGATTATAGTTTGCATACACCGTCAAAAGACGGTTGTAGTTTTTTTGAGGTCCATACTTGTAATCACGTCCCCCTGTCGTATAGTACGAAATGGCTTCTTTGGGAACGACGATATGGCCTTCTCCTTTTGACCAGTCATAACCTCCTGTAGCATGAAGCCTAAGCCCCTTGACCCAACGAATGTTCCAGTCAACATCAATGTTGCCTATCACGCGATAGACATCAGAAGTAGATTTGTATTGATTGAGACGACCTAACGCATTGGCAAGAGCACCCGTGACAGGAATTCCATTGACATCAACAGCCTCATTGTATCCGCCGAAGGCATCACTTCCCGAGTACACCGGTATAGTAGGATTCAATGTAGCTCCTCCCCATATAGCATCGGTATCGGCAAAACGGTTCTTTGAATATGTACCTTTCAGGCTGAATTGAAAACGCAGCTCATCATTGAAGAAAGAGGGCGTGAGATTAAGGTTACCGGTAAACCGCTTCGCATTATCTGTTTTAAGAATACCATCTTGACTATATGCCCCAGCTGAGACCCGGAACGGAAGCCATGAAGCGGCTCGTCCTGAAACACTCAAGTTATTATCTGTTCCAAACGCCGTCTTATAAATCTGGTCATTCCAATCAGTCCGGCTATTGCCAAGAAGCGACTTCTGACGGTCTGTACCAAGCTCATTTACGATTCCAATGAATTCATCGGTAGATAGCATATCTGATGTCTTGGTTTTTGTAGAAACGGAGTTCGTCGTTTGGAAAGACACTTTTATGCCATCTCCTTTACCTTTTTTCGTGGTGATAATTATGACACCATTGGACGCACGAGACCCATAAATCGCAGTTGATGAAGCATCTTTCAGAATGGTCATGCTTTCGATGTCATTGGGATTTATAAGGCTTAAGAAGTTTCCGCTACCGCTGACAGAACCGCCGACCTCCATAGGAACACCGTCAAGGACAATCAAAGGATCATTCGAGGCATTTAGCGATGCGCCGCCACGGACACGAATGGTAGAACCAGATGTTGGCGAACCACCGCCGTTGACAATCTGCACACCGGCTATTTTGCCGTTCACAAGTTCTTCCGGAGAAGAAATCACACCTTTATTAAAATCCTTTTCACTTACGGTTGAAACGGATCCTGTAAGGTCATCTTTCTTGCGGACACCATAACCGATGGCTACAACCTCATCAAGAACTTCGTTATTAGGTTTCATGGTTACATCAATGACATCTGATGTAATATCAACCACAAGATTGTTGTAACCCAAAAAAGAAAATTCAAGCTGTTTCGCTGTTGTAGGAACTTTGAGGACATAGTGACCATCAAGGTCGGTGATAGCACCGATGGTTTCACCTACAACTTTAACCGCAGCACCGATTAGTGGCTCTCCGGTTTCATCAATGACAGTACCAGTAACTGTCATTTGAGTTTGAGCATAAGCCGAAACTGGTATAAGGAGAATTGAGAATAGGATTCCCAATAACCAACTCCTTATTTCGACATGGCCCATTGCTGTGTCCATTAGAAAATACTTTGTTTTTGGTTTTTGCAAAATTACTGTATTGACACATAAAGGTGCTTCAATTATCGGACAATTGATGCAACAAATAGGACAAAATAGCATCTATTTGTCCTACTTATTGCTTATTGCCTATTGTCTCATCATCAGATTGGTATTGGCTTGGCGTGGACCCAAATTGATTCTGAAAACATTTTGCAAAATATGAGGGAGTTTTGAAGCCAACCATATAACTGATTTCTGCCACAGTAAAACGATGCTGGCTAAGGAGGACAGCCGCTTTCTGAAGCCTCACGCTCCGAATATAGTCCAGTGGTGCAGTTCCGATATATTTTTTGATTAAACGATACAACTGTTTGTTGGGAATACCGCTTTTTTCGCAAAGCAGGTTTACGTTCAGATTAGGGTCTGATATATTCTCCTCTACAATCTTCACAATTTTTGCAAGAGACTTTTCATTAATCGATTCGGCCTCTATCGGCTTAACCTCCGCTTCTATAATGGTCTCTATTCTGACTTTTTCCTTGATGTCTGTTCTTGATTTCAATAATTGTTTTATGCGTCCAAGCAGTGCTGTAGGCTCAAATGGCTTTGTCATGAACACATCAATGCCCAACTTGATACTTTCATTCTCGGTTTTGTTGTCAGATTTAGCCGTTAACATGATTAGGGGTGTTGACGACAAGCGAGGATGCTGTTTCATGCGTTTGACCATCTCAAGGCCGCTCATTATTGGCATCATCTCATCAACAATAATAAGGTCAGGAACAAATGATGCGGCAATGGCAAGTCCGGAACGCCCATTCTCTGCTGCAAGGCATGTGTAATCATTTCTGAGGACGTCCATAATAAATGTAGAAATTTGTATGTTGTCTTCCACAACCAGTATCTTGGCTCTATTATTGTCTTCGGTGGAATTATTCTGTCGAGAAATGGGCAGACTCTTTTCGGAAACAGGCAAAGTCACGACAAAAGAGGTTCCCTGCCCTTCTTTACTATATAAGTTGATATTGCCTTTCATAAGTTCTACATACTTCTTTATAAGGTATAATCCAAGTCCTGTGCCTTCATGCAATTTGGATGTTGACGGGGCGCGGAACATTCTTTGGAATACCAGAGACTGGTCTATGTCGGCAATACCAACACCATCATCGGAAACCACAATTTCGACTTCGTTGCTTTTAGAGCTGATGCCTACTGAAATGGTTGCGCCCTCGTCTGAATATTTGCAAGCATTTGACAAAAGGTTAGTTATCACTGACTCAAATTTCACGGCATCGGCTTCGATTAGTAATTGGGAGCATGAAGAATGGAATATGAATTTTTTTTGAGGGTTATTCTCTTGAAAGACCTCAAAGACTCCCTTGCAGAATTCTACGACATCAAAGGTCGATATAATCAAAAGGTTCTCGGCAGCATCTTCAAGATGTTGAAGTTCAAGAGTCCGATGAATCATATTGTTCAACCTGACTGCATTGTCATAAATAGTTTCAAGGTTTCTCTTGCTCTCCGGATCTTTGGCCTTTTCTTTCATAAGGCTAACTGGTCCCAGAATCATGGATAATGGCGTTTTTAAATCATGTGAAATAGTGGACAGAAAAGAAAGTTTTTTTTCAACATTTTCTAATGCAGTCTGGCGTTCTTGCTCTTGGAATGAACGAATATTCCGCTTTCGTGTGTACCACACAATCCAATAAACAATGGTTAATACGACTAACACATATAAGCAGATTGCCCACCAGGACATCAGTAGTGGAGGACTTACTTTAATCGGAATCGTAACAGGTTCGATAGGAGAACCTACCGTTTTGACCAAAAGCGTATAATCACCCATCTTTAAATCTGAAAATGAAATGGTGTTAGCACCTTCCGACATTACAATCCAGCCACCTATTGTATCAATGGGTGAATCTGCCAATTTATACATATACCGCTGCACGGCCTCGGGAGAGTAGTTCAATGTGCTGACAACAAGCGTTACATTTCCCCCATAAGGTGTTTTCAATCCTTTTTCCCCGTTTTTTATATCCGACAAATTAAACAGTCCACTTCCTCTATCGTTTAGAACCATCTTTATTGACTTAAAATCAAATCCATTTTCGGTAATGGATTTATCAACCTCAAGAATTTCATCTGTGCCGCCAAGGTAAACTTTATTGCTTGTAATATCCTCATAAACAGCCGTATATGACTTTTGAGGAATAGGTAACAGTATCGCGTTCAATGAATTCCCATCAATATTCCATACATTGCTTTGGGTAGAGACCCACATCCCGTCATCAACCTTTCCTAATGCTAAAATTGTTTCATCACTGTTGGTATATGGAAATTTGATTATCCTATGACTGCCATCCTCATTGAAGACAATCACTCCACCCTTATATGCACACCATATCCGCCCAGCCCTATCGATAGAAATATTCGTGGGATAACCTTTTGTAAGATCATAGATGTTAAATCGATGTAAAGATTTAGTCCTCAGATTAAACTTTGTAAGCATATTGTCTCGAAACAAGAGAATCCACAAATTACCTTTGCTATCTCTCACTATGTCGTTTACAAAATTGTTTGCTAATGCTTTATCACCGGAAAATTCTGTCTCTGCATTAAGAGAGAAATCAGATACGATAGTTCCTCCCTTATCATCTAATCTGAATTTGTTTATAAAATGAAGCCCGTTCAGAAAACTGCCCGTACAAAAATAATCTCCATCCTCTATAAGGGCATATACCCAGTTTGAGTTGTGTTCTCCATTTTCATCTACAATATGAAATACATCAAAATCATTAGATTTGCTGTTAAATCTGTTGATTCCGGCATCAGTCGCAAACCATATCCGTTTCTCGCTATCCTCAAGCATAGAACGGACTCGATTGTGGGACAATGAATTAGAGCTATCCGAATGACGATACCATGTCGGTGTCGCATCACTGGATATTTTAATCACGCCATTGGTTCCGGCAAACCACAGGTTATTTCTACTATCCCTTCGGATTACATGAATTTCATTTCCCTCACCGGAATGAGTTAAGGTGCTGAGCTTTATTGTTCTTATAGAACTTGAATTTGAAGCGATAGAGAATCCTCTCTCATGTCCTGTCCATACATTGAATTGTGGGTCTGCATAAATACACCATATTTCGTTATCTGCCAAACTTAACTCCAGTCTTGAATCATGACGATAATGTTTAATGGTATCCTTATACATATCAAACACCCCATTGTCCGTGCCGATTAATATATGGCCATTATTACCTTTTGACAGGCTTTTGATGTTATTGCTCCCTATATCTATGATTTTTTCCCAATCTTCAGTAGTCGGAGTGTATCTGTACAGGAATCTTTCGCCTCCGATATATAGGCTTTCCCCATTTTCCGATTCGAGAAGAGTGTTTACAAAAAGAGAACCAGTAATTGAAATATCCTTTTTCACATTAACAAGATGGAACGATCTTGAAATGGCATTCCAACGGGCAAGTCCGTTATAAGTGCCGGCATAAAGAATGCCGCGGCTATCTCGCAATAATGAATATACTGATTTATGAGGAAGTCCGTCGGATAGATCTGCAATCTTTTTGTTTTGAAGATTAAGCCGATAGATTCCGTTTAAACTACCAATCCAAAGCTCATTATCGATAAGCAATAAAGTTCGGATTTCCTTTGGTGTCGCTGATGGATATGGACATACAGTTCCTGACAAATAATCGTATATCAACAATCCATTATTACTTCCCAAAAACAATTTATTATCTTTCTCAATGATTGAATATATTTGAGTACCGAACAATTCGTTTTCTCCAACGGAATGTGTCGTGACCCCATCATAAAAATACAACCCGCTGTTAGTCCCAAGCCACATTATTCCACGACTATCGTTAAAAAGACTGAATACCGCGGTCTTTTTCCCATCCACCGACACATTTTTCCACGATAATTCAAGTTCGGGCAACTGAGGGGCAGATGATGCGTAAAATGATATGCTGGCTACTAACAATGAGACAACCAACCTATGTAGGTTCAATGATATGTTTCTTGTCGCCATATATTCATATAATATTGAGTTCGTAAAATTACTAATTTTTAAAGTAGTAGGGTCACTGTGCAGCCTATATACTATATGACAAATTGGACTATTGATGCAACATCTTGGACTTTGAAAAAACATCCCCTCCTTGTCCGAACTATACTTTTGCGGTAGAATGGTCAAGAAGGGGATTGCCTTATTTTATGAATTGCTATTCTTCTCCAAAGTTATTAGCGAATTTTTGCCATTTATCTGTGGTATTCACATCATAGTATCTATCCTTCTGAAATCCTCCAATATATTCTCGGCCTGTCCAAGTGGGGTCAGAAAGGAAATAATATCTTCCCGTTTGATTCTTACATAAATAAGTGTCAAAATAATATATAGAAGAACCTTCGGCGGCTTGTTTCATGGGGATTATTTGCCAATTGCCAAAACCATCATCGGTAAAATCACCTGTTACATATCCTTTTGCGTCACTTCCAGCGTTCCACATATTTACTTCAAACGTGACTTTAACATTGAAATCTCCATAAGCTTCAATGCCACAATGTGAAAGCAAGTTATTATTGAAATCAAAAAATGCAACGTTTTCCCAATTGGAACCAATTCCCCAAAGAGTTTGGTTGTTTGCAGACACCCAGAAGGGTTCCCAAACACAATATCCGGCTCCGCCATTAGCAAGTAATGCCTCTTTTATTTCGATTATATAATCTTTTTGTAGTTGGGGACATGGAACTTCCGGATATCCCTTACACATTTTACTCATAAGATTATGATTTTCATCATCCCAAGCACGAGTCCAAATATGGCCTGTTTCAGCGACCAATAAACGGACACCATATGTTGAGTACAAATTAGAAGCAAAATTGCCAAGATCTTGAGGCGTATAGTCCTGCCATTGGGGATAGTATGAAACGCCTAGCATGTCAAATGGACTCAAGCCGTATTTCTTATGGTTTGCTATCCAGTTCATGGCATCGTTAGGAGTCATGGCTACATGTAGAACAGTCTTAATATTTCTGCCATTATTGTTATTGAAATCTGCAACCGCTTTTAAGCCGGCATTGAACAACTTTGTATTACGTACATAATTGACTGGTATAATATTGGCGTTATCTTCATTCATGATATTATTGTTGGTTTCGTTGCCAATCTGTACTATCTCAGGAAGAAGATTGTTATTCAACAAATGTTGAAGAGTTCCGTATGTATAATTATATACTGAATCAGCCAATAATGACGAATAGCGTACTACAGGACGCCATGCGGCAGGAACTAAGTTCTGTTGGGGATCTGTCCAGGTATCTGAATAGTGAAAATCTAAGAGCACATTTAGACCTTCATTTTTAGCTCTACGAATACTACGCTTTACATCGGTAAGAGTTGAATAATTGGTCCATGTTGGATTATGCCAAAGGCGAACGCGAACAAGATTGGCTCCAAAACTCTTTATAAGATTATACGGATCCACGGAGTTGCCATCTTTAGTGTAGCTAACACCACAGTCCTGCAACTCATTTACATAAGACAAATCTGCCCCCTGAAGAAATGGAATATCTCCGGAAGCGGAACGGCTTAGTGGCATACCTGCCATCTGGTCTGATTCTGTAAACATAGGCTCTTCAACTTGGTTTTGGCAACCAAAGATAGCAAACGTTAACAGAAACATCACGATACCCATTGTGGGTTTTGTAAATGCTAATTTTTTCATTTGTTTACTAAATTTAAATGTTACATTTGCAAAATTAATCAACCGCTTAAGCTTATAAAATTTTGAGACATAACTTATAACAAATTAGATAAATACATCACATAGCCTTATATGTGCCATTAAATGTCCGAAATGTTACATAGAGAAAGTCGCTATTGATTTCATTTGAACAAAGTAATTCGATTGGGTAATAGGTTTTATTGCTACAGTCATGTTGATGAAACAAATATTAGTTTTAAATCTATTTTGTTTCATTTTTGTTACGCATAATATTTTATCATCTATATATTATCATTGATAATTAAATAGTTATATCTATGACAAAATTTATGATGTTAAATCATTAGTGTCCCGTTAAAATTGGGACAAGTATAAAATAAACCCGGAATAAGGGAATCAAATTGTTCTTTGACGTCGTTGAAATTAGTCTTATCGGTCTCTCAAGTGAGTTCTGTCCGTCAATGAGATGTCGAGAATCTGCAAAACCTCAGTTAGTGGTCAAAAAAGGGCATAGTGAGAAAGCAAGATATCTTTGTGACAAAAAAGAGCAAAGATGTACAGCAGTG
>CANPZS010000028.1 GCA_947588835.1 uncultured Bacteroidales bacterium
AACCGGACGGAAAATTATGAAAAAGCTTGATTTTATTTCGGGAGGAATTATTTCCTTCCTCGCGGCGACAGTCTTTTGCTGCAGTTGCGGAAAAGAAGAAGACCGCATGCCGGAACGCAGGACGTCGGCAGTGGTCGACGCATCCTTGTCCGTTACGCCCGAAAGCGTAGCGGCTTTGCTTGCGGACGTGCCTTTCGGAGAGGAACAGATGCGGGAAGTCTACGATGCAGTTAGCTCTTCATCATGCAACGGATATGACGAAGAATATACTATGCGGGATCTTTTCGGCTCTCCGGGCGCCGGAGTAGGTGATTTTTCCGGCGGCGTGCGGGCAGGGAAGGCAAAGGACTACGGACAGCCGCTTTGGAACCTGCTCGCCGAAGGCCTCCGCAGTTCATGTAGTACCAGGGCCGGAGGAATTGATCCGGAAAAATTCATTGAATCTCTTGCCGGTTCGGATTTGCAGATATATTGGCCTTATTCCGAAGATTGGGACGGGACGAGCCTTCCTGTCATCACCTTCGATCCGGGTACGGAAGATACGGTGAATGTGGGCTATGCCGTGGAGATCGGCGCCGATGGAGTCCGGCGCATATCGGAGGTGCTTGTGGATGAAAAAATGGCCATGCGGAGGCCGGTGTGGGTGGTGAACAGGAATTCTGACGCATCATATAAACCTGTTGTAATGCAAAGTAGTGAAAATTCGGGACGGCGGCATGACGAAAGGCCGTACACGAAAGCTATGAATGATTTTAAAGTGTTGACATTCAGAAGTTTTACGATGAAACGTCATTTTGACAGCTGGTTCGCCGGAGGCTCCGAATTTTTCGTGAAGTGCGGAGCCGTGAACGGCTTCAGGGCCAGCACAGAAGCTGAACTGTCTCTCTATAGTGCTTCCGTAACGGATTTTATGGTGGTGGTGAAGAGAAAATATCTTAATGTCCCTTTGGATTTCAATGCCGTTCTCGTTTCTGAATGGACCGAACAGATGGAGGATATGGCGTTCATAATAATCGAAGATGACGGAGGTACGAGAACTTCATGGAAATGTTCCGCTACGGTGAAATACAACTCCAAAAGTTACGGATTCGATGTGGAGATACCCATTTATACCAAGGACGACATAGTCTGGAGAGGACAATTGTCCAAGAATTATATAGAAAGGTATTCCGGCACCACCGGACATTTCGGGGATGTGGATGTGATTCTCAGCCTTGAATGACGGACGCAAAGGATTTTGGCGTCAAGCATCGGAGAGCGTCATTTCGCAGGAACCGCAGTCGAAACGGAGGACCATGCGCCGTCCGTTGTTGATGAGGAACAGCGGTTCGGCTCCGTCGCCACGGTTTTTTGGGCACAGGCCCAATTCATATCTTATGCAATATTTTGTCCTCATGAGCTCGGCCTTTTCAGGATGGCCTGTCTCGTATGCGCCTTCTATGGTTGCGGCTCCTCTGGATGAATATATTTCGCGGGCCATTGAGTTTGACACGTTCTCTTTGTAGTCCAAAGTCTTTTCGCAGGTTGTTGCGGCGTTTGCGATGCCTTGCGCCATGGGTACGGATGTGCACGGAAGCCTGTCAAGATCTTCGGCGAGAATCCGCCGCAAGCCGTTTGTCTCCGCAGCTTTCATCATATGCGGGCGACCGGTGATTTTGCCGGCCGAGAATAGGTAGCGGCCGGTGCGTTTGGATATCCTTTCGCGGATGATGGCCTCCATTCTGGCGGCGTCGCGGGCAGGTTCGCTGTCCGACGGTATTTCCCGTTCTGCGACGCGGCCGTCGGAAGTGACAGCAGATGCTTTTATTGTGCCGTCCCCGAAAACGATGTCTATGACGGCCTTTATCTCCCTCCGGCACGGCCGGCGTTCAAGTTCTTTTTCGAAACGGACGTCGATGTTGCGGAAAAGGACGGTTCCGGCACGGAGCCCGGGGATGTTTTTGCAGAGGATCATGCCGTCCTTGCATACGTCGCCGCGGAAGCCCATTATTCCGGATGCTCCCGCATTGAACGAAAAGCCGTCTCCGTTGTTGAGGACAACGCTTTTGGAAAGAGGCCGTAAATGGACCTCCATGCTTTTTCCGCGACGTGACACTTCGGTGACCGTGCCTATTTCTTCTCCCATTGACTTGGGGTTGTCCATGGCGGCCCAGCGTCCGCGCTTCCCGTCTATGAAAAGGGCGGTGTAGCCCCTGTTGAAAGTTTTTTCCGGATCGGGAGGGACGCCTTCTGAAACCGAACCGTATGAGCTCCGGCAATATTTTTCCGGGAATTTTTCAACGAGTGCGTCGAGTGCGTCCGAATAGGCTCTCGTGACGTTGCGCACGTATGAAATATTCTTCAGACGGCCTTCTATCTTGAATGACATGACGCCGGCATCCGCGAGATCTTCGAGCCTGTCGAGAAGGTTGAGGTCCTTCAGGGACAGGAGGGCCTTGTTTTTTGCGAGCGTGCGTCCCCGTAAGTCTTCAAGGTCGTACAGGGAACGGCAGGCCTGGATGCATTCGCCGCGGTTGGCGCTTCTGCCGGCCAGGTATTCGGACAGATAGCATTGTCCGCTGTAGCAGACGCAGAGGGCGCCGTGCACGAAACATTCCAGTTCGGCATCGACGGCGGCCCGGACGGCCTTTATCTGTCCAAGCGACAGCTGCCGTTCGAGCACGAGCCTCGAATAGCCGAGACTTTCGAGGAACGCGGCCCGCTCGGGCGTCCTGATGGCGCATTGGGTGGACGCATGCAGCGGCAGCTGTACGCCCGCCCTTTTCACAAGGGCGGATACCGCCGCGTCCTGGACTATGAGGGCGTCTATGCCGGCTCCGTACAATTCTTCTATCAGTTTTTCAGCCCTGCCGAGTTCATCGTCGTACAGTATCGTGTTGAGAGTTACGTAAATCCTTGCTCCGAACAGGCGTGCATGGCTGCATAGCCTGCGGATGTCGTCCACGCTGTTCCCGGCGGCCTGCCTGGCTCCGAATTCCGGTCCCGCTATATATACGGCATCGGCACCGCAGTCTATGGCTGCAATGCCGATATCCGCATTTCTTGCCGGAGCAAGAAGTTCAAGGGCCCGCATTATTTGCTCAGGGCCTCGATCTGTTGTTTGGCCGACGCTCCGAATTGTGCGTCGCCTTCAATCTTCTTGTAGTTCTCGAGGGCCTTCGCCTTGTTGCCGGCCTTCTGATAGAGTGCGGCAAGGGTGAAGGTTATCGCGCCGGCATTCTTGGCGGTAGGGGCGGCTCCGAGATATTTCTCGAAGTTCTCGATGGCGACGGACTCCTTGCCGGCCTTCTGTGCGGCCTGGCCTGCGATAAGATATGCCTGTGCGTTCTCGGAATAGGAAGCGGCTTTCGTCGCGGCTTCGATGGCGTCGTCTAATTTGTTGGCTTTCAATGCGGCCGCAGCCTCTTTGAGGTAGGCGGTGGAAAGCAGTTTTCCTGCCTGTTCGGCCTTGCCTTTGGCGGATGCCTGTTCGAGCGCAGCGGCGGCTTCATCTGTCTTGTTGGCCTGGATGAGAGCCTGTCCGAGCAGCAGATATGCCTGTCCGTCCTCCGGCGTGAGCGCTGTCACTTCCTTGAAGGTTTCGGCGGCTCCGTCGAAATTCTTGCTCTTCAGGAGAGTCGAGCCTTTGCGGAGCAGGGCGTTGGGAATCAGATCCGCGGCCTCTTCCGATACGCTTTCGATGCCGTATTCCTTGGCCTTGGCGGAGGCTTCGTTGAGGGAAGCCACGGCTTCATCGTATGCTCCGTCGTTTATCTGTCCCTTTGCAACGGCCAAAATTATGCCGGGTATTGCGTTCTTGCAGTTCTCAACGAGTTCAGCGCCTTCTTCTCCGCAGGCTTCTCCCTGAGCAAGAGCCTCCTGGAAGAGTTTAAGAGCGCCCGCGTTGTCTCCGTTCTGCAAGGCGGACACGCCGCTGTTGTAGGTTTCGGTTGCGGAGTTGACGTCCTGTGCGGACGCTGTGGTAACGGCCAGAACGATGGCCGCTACAGCCACAAACAATCTTTTCATAATTCTATAACTATTGGTTTATCATCAAATCCGTCGTATCTTGTATATTTCAAGCACGCAATTTGCAAATATAACAAATAATATTTTACTTTTGTTTTTGAGTCAATAATTCGGACTGTTCAAATGACATTTATAAAAAAAACATTGCCGTTCTGCATAGGCCTGCTTTTAGCAATAATGATGCCGGCCCGCGCCCTGCCGCAGCTTCCAGAGGCTCCGCAGGTGAAAAAGGGTGTGCTGAATCATGGCATTTCATATTATATAATAGAAAATTCTGCAGAGAAAGGCTTCGGCTCCGTGGCTCTCGTGAGGCTGGGGGATGCCGATGCAGACGAAAGCCGCAAGATGTTGGACGGCGTTTCGAACTTCGTCAGTCCCGCGCCGTACAAGTTCCTCGCCCATAACGGTATAAGTGCGCGGCAAAGCGGCTATTTCACGAAGGGAAAGAAGGCCACCGTATTTTATTTTGACGATGTGCCGATGTACGGCGGGATGACGGCCGATTCGGTTCTGCTGTTGTGTTTCAATATGATGGCCTCGTCCGACGCCGAACATGCCGTCATCGTGTCCGGCGACGTGAATTTCTCCGACGTGAAGGATAAAATGGACATTTTCTCGATGAGCCTTCTGCCTCGCCGGGAAAGGGCCGCCGTGGAGCCGGATTCCGCGGCTTTTTCATGGAAACCGACGGAAAAGCCCCTGTGCCGCCGCATGCGTGTGGCCGAAGACGGTCAGTCCTATGTGAAAGTGCGTTACAGGGTGCAGAGAACGCCGTATGAAAACATGAATACGGCGCAGCCGCTCGTGATGCAGAATTTCTCCGATGAATTCGGGCTCATAGTGCGCCGACGTCTGCGGAACAGCCTGTCCGGCCGCGGCATTCCGTGCGCGGGAATCGATTACGGTTATACGGGAAGTTCACGGAGCGACCGCAGCGAATGGTTTGAAATCACCGTGCATACCGACGGGGAACATATAGAGGATGCGTCCGCAGCCGTTGCCGCCGAACTGTCCGCCATAGACGCGGGAGAAGTCACGCTTGAAGAATTCATCGGCGCAAAGGCCGAACTGACGGCCCCCATGCTCGAAATAGAGCGCCGCAAAGATTTTTCAAACAGGGAATACGTGGACAAGTGCGTGGCTTCCTATGTCTACGGGGCCGATCTGGCTCCTTTCGGGTACAGGGCCGGCCTGTTCCTGCGAAAGGACATTCCTGACAGCACGGAACACAGGCTGTTCAACGGCATGGCGACGGCCGTGCTGGATCCGGAGGCGAACCTGCTTGTGGAGTACGGTACCGCGGACGATGACTTTGACGTGGATTCGGCTCTGTCCGGATTCGTTTCGGCATGGCAGGACAGGGATGCCGTAGTATACGGGACGCCCCGTCTCGAGGGGTTCCTTTCGGCGGTGGATGGGGACAATCGGGTAAAATTGAAAAAGGCTGTTTCCGAGCCGGTGTCCGGCGGCAAACTGTGGACGTTCTCCAACGGCATGTCCGTAGTGTTCAAGAAGATGGATACTCCGGGAGTGTTCAGCTATTCTCTTTTTGTCCGGGGAGGCTTCGACAAGGTGGAGACGCTGCGTCCTGGCGAGGGCGGGTATTTCGCCGATCTGCTGGGGACCAGGAGCGTGGAAGGCATGAAAGGCCGGGATTTTGACGACATGCTGCGCGCCGGAGGGATACGGATGGACGCGACGGTGACGTCTTCAGGCATGAGCCTGAGCGGGACGGTGCCCGGCGACAGGCTTGAACTGCTGCTTAAGGCACTGATAGCCAAGACCACCAAAGGCCAGCTCGATTCGGCTGCGGTGCAGGGTTATTACAGGGATGAAAAACTGCGGATCGGCCTGCGGGATGATGCCGGACAGGCCGTATTCGACCTGATGTTTCCGGGTTATCCGTATTCTCCTTATAAAGACCCGTCCCTGATGGACGAGGAGCTTTCCAGAAAGGCGGACATGTATTTTCAGGAGACTTTTTCCCGGATGGAAGAAGGCGTGTTCGTGCTTTGCGGGGATCTGGACGAAGATCGTACGAGAAAACTTCTTATGAAGCATCTGGGTGGATTCGTAACCGGATGCATAGGGCCTCAGACCAGAATGCTGCAATATCAGCCGCGTTCCGGATGGTCTACGTATACGGTGAGCGGGGACAGTCCGGCCGTCCATGTGCTGCTGTCGGCCCCTCTGCCTTTTACGTCGGGCAACAATCTTGCGGCGCAGATGGCCATGCTGGTTCTGAAAAAGGCCGTGGTCGCCGCGGTGAATCCGTACGGCATGACCGGGCAGGTGAAAGGGGAGTTCGACAGGTGCTTCAATGACCGTTTCAACGTGACGATAGACTGCTATCCGATGGCGGAGGCAGGACTTCCGGCGAGCCTTGGGCGGCCGGAAGTCCTGCGGGCCGTGTCCGGGCTGCGCGCCGGACTCGAGGCCGCCGGCAACATGACGTTGCCGGCCTCCGAGCTGGGAGCCTACAGGGGATACGTCACCGACAGGATGACGCGGTCCCTGTCCGAACCGGAGAACGTGATAGACGCTGTGGTAAGGCGCTATTCGGACGGCAAGAACCTGGTGGCGAACTATCAGGACATAGGCGGGAGGATAACCGCAGCCAAAATAAAGGACATTTTGTCGGCTCTTGCCACCGGGAGCCGCGTGGAATATATAGTGAGATGAAGAAGCGGGAATTCGGCACCATAATACAGATAGGGGACATCCTCGTGTCGGAGGATGTGGTCACGGAATTTTTTTCATGCGATTACCGGTCCTGCAAAGGGATTTGCTGCATAGAAGGCGACGGAGGAGCCCCTCTTGAGGAATCCGAGATCGCGGCCGTCGGCGAAGCCTATCCCGCATTTTCGTCCTTGCTGCGGGAAGAAGGCCGGAAGGCCGTGGCCGAAAAAGGCTTTTTTGAGATAGATCGGGACGGAGATATAGTCACGCCCCTCACTCCGGGCACCGGGGAATGCGCCTATACGCATTTCGACGAAGACGGCTGCTGTTTCTGTGCCATGGAGCGCTGCTTCCTCTCCGGCGGATGCTCTTTCCGCAAGCCCGTTTCATGCAGGCTCTATCCGGTCAGGGTGACAAGACTTCCGGGCGGAGGCACGGCCCTCAATCTGCACCGGTGGAAAATATGCCGCGACGCCTATGCCAATGGCGCGAAAGAACATGTCCGCGTATTCGAGTTTCTGCGCGAACCTCTGACGGATGTATTCGGGGAAGAATTCTATTCGGCCTTGTCCGCTGCCGCCAATAGGCTCAACGCCTTTTCATAATCGTCCTCATTCACCTTGACTTCGATGCCTTTGGCATATCCGAGCGACGGGTATGCCGAGACGTCTCCGAACACGGCGGCGGGAATGCCGTTGTCGTTAAGCATCGCCGCGGTGATGCGGGCGCTCATGGGCTCGCTGAATTCCGCGACCGTCCTGAATTTTTGACTGTCCATGGCTATTCGTTTTTCATGAATTTGGTTTCGAGTCCGTTGATGATCCTTACGATGTCCTTGTTGGGGCCTTCGATGCGGAATCCTCCGAATTCCCTTGTGAATGTAATGCGGTCTTCGTACATGCGGGCGAAGCGGCCGAATCCTGACGCGAGGCGGAATGAAATGTTCTCGCCGTCTTCTTTTTCAACGACATATCCGCGGGCCTGCATGTATTCGGCTATTCCGGGCTTCAGTCCGCCGTATTCTCCGGGAACGGAAAGGCTTCTCGAGGCATAGCCGAAGCGCGGATACACCAATGAGACGCAGGCGAACATTACGGCGATCCAGCCCACCGATTTCCATCCTCCCGTAAAGATTTTGTCTATGTCAGTGCTTATCGCACCGAGCATCATCAGCACCGCCAGAATGACGATCAACAACAGGAAGACCTGTATGAAATATTTTAAAGCTCTGACAATGTATCGCATACGCAAACGTTAGTGTTATACCAAAAAGCCTGTGCCGTCCGCCGTCAATACGGCAAAAAACATGCAAATATACTAATTTGGCGATATTTCTTATATTTGCATGAAATTGACCCGCCGGAGCGGGCCGGACGAACCATAAAATGCATTGATATGAACGAAGACCCTTTGGAGAGGATCGCTCGCGAAGAGCGTGAGCGGAAGGAAGGACAGACTTCCAGGACGATCGTGTATGTGCTTGTGACGGTGGCGCTTCTTCTCGCCGCTGCCCTGGCGTACATATGGCTTCAGAAATCCCGTCTCGTGAATGATCTCGAGGCCGAAAAGGCCGATCTTGCACAGCAGATGGTAGCCCTTCAGAACGACTTCTCGAATCTGAGCTCCGATTATGAGAAAATCAATCTCCAGCTCGACACCTCGCGCGAACAGGTGGCCCTGCTGATAGAGAAGCTGCAAAAGACCGAAGCGACCAACCGTACCAAGATACGTCAATACGAAAAGGAACTCGGCACCTTAAGGAGCATAATGCGCAGCTACATAGTGCAGATAGACTCTCTTAACACTCTGAACCACAAGCTTACGGCACAGGCCGCCGCGGCCAGGCGCGAAGCCGACGAGAGCAAGAGGGCCAACCGGGAGCTGACCGAGAAGATGGAAAGCCTTGAGGGGCAGGTGGCCGTCGGTTCGGTGATAAAGGCGCGCGGACTGCGTACGGAGGCCTGCAACAGCTCGGGCAAGATTACGGACAGAGGCAGCCGTACGGCGAGGCTTCTGACCACGCTTTCGCTCGTGGAGAATGATCTCGCGCCGAAAGGCCCCGTCAGGGTGTACATAAGAGTCAAGGATCCGGACGGCAATCTGCTTGTAAACTCCAAATCCGATTCATTCGAATTCGAAGGGGAGGTCATGCAGGCTTCCGCGTCCCGCGAGGTAGACTATGAGGGAGCCGAAGTGGAGCTCAGCATCTATCTCAACGACATACCGTCTTATTCCAAAGGAATATACGAGGTCACCGCATATACGGAAAAGAGCCTCCTCGGCAAGACGGAACTTATGCTGAGGTAGCGTGATATATGTCCACGTCCCTTTCTGCAGATCTTTCTGCATATATTGCGGTTTCTACTCCGAAATTGCACCGGAAGGCCGTGACGCCTGCATGTTCGGGGAATATTCCCGGGCGGTCCGGGAAGAGATAGCCGCGAGAAAGGACGAGATCACGGACATGCCGAATACTCTTTATATAGGAGGCGGCACCCCTTCGGTGCCGCCTTTGTCCGTGCTTTCCGGCGTGACGAAGGCCCTTGCGGATGCGGGACACGGTGGTCCGTACGACGAATTTACCGTGGAGGCCAATCCGGAGGACATCGTTGAAAAAGGCTCCGGGTACGTCGCCGGCCTGCGCGGGCTCGGAGTGAACAGGGTGAGCGTGGGGGTGCAGTCTTTCGACGACGGCATCCTGAAATGGATGAACCGCAGGCATACGGCCGGCACGGCCATGTCGGCCGTAAGGATGATTCAGGATGCAGGCATTGAAAATATCAGTATAGACCTTATTTTCGGCATTCCGGGCCTCGGCGTGGATACATGGGCCGACACCGTGGAAACGGCGCTTTCGCTCGGGGTGCGCCACATATCCGCCTATCAGCTTTCGGTTGAAGAAGGCAGCGCGCTGGAAGACATGATTTCCGAAGGACGCTGCGCCGAAGCCTCCGAAGAAAGCTGCCGGAGCCAATATATGCTGCTGTGCGACCGCCTTGCACGCGCCGGCTTCAGGCATTATGAAATATCCAATTTCGCCGTCCGCGGTTTCGAAGCCGTCCACAATTCGGCATATTGGCGACGGGTGCCGTATGTCGGATTCGGCCCCGGAGCCCATTCTTTCGACGGCCGCGTCCGCTCATGGAACGCCGCGTCGTTGGACGGCTACGGCAGGGAAAGCGAAAAACTTTCTTCAGAAGATGAGAGAATAGAGAATATAATGCTATCTTTGAGAACCGATGAGGGCATGGAGGAATCCCTTCTCCGCAGCCTGTGCGATGCGGAAACGGTGGACAGGCTTGTCGCAGGGAAATCGCTCGTGCGTACGGGAGACCGTCTTCGGATCCCGGAGGAAAGGTTCTTCGTGTCCGACGGGATTGTCAAGGAACTCATATAGAACATTATGTACAACATACATTCGGAACGTGTCGAGACGCTGCGCGCCCTGATGGAAAGCCGGGGCTGGGACGCCGTGGTGCTTACAGGCTCCGATCCGCATGCGGGAGAATATCCGGCTCCCCGATGGAAACAGGTGGAATGGCTTTCAGGCTTTACCGGGGAGGCCGGCGATGTCGTCATAACTCTCGACCATGCCGGACTTTGGACCGATTCAAGATATTTCATACAGGCCATGCGCCAGCTGGACGGGTCCGGCATCGAGCTGCACAAGACCCGCGTCCCCGGACAGGTGCTGATTCCGGAGTGGCTCGCTTCATATGATTTCGGCATAGAGGACCGCTTGCCTGTCGTGGCCGTCGACGGCCTGTGCCAGAGGACGGCGGATATCGACGCCATAGTGGAAGCGTTTGACGGGCGCGTCACGGTCAGCGACGTTCCGGACCTTATCGATGTGCTGTGGGAAGACAGGCCGCAGGTGCCTTGCACTCCCATAACCACCGTCGGGGAGGAACTGGCGGGAGAGAGCCGCGCTTCCAAAATCGCATGGCTGAGGGAATTCATCCGCAGCCACGGCTGCGATTCCATTTTGCTGACGGCATTGGACGAAATAGCATGGACGCTCAACGTCCGCGCTTCCGACGTGGAATACAATCCCGTAGTCCTGTCATATCTTCTTGTCACTTCCGACAGGGTGAACTGGTATGTGCGCAAAAACGCCTTTTCGGGGACGGACGCCGACACCATGGCCAGTTTCCGGGAACTTCGCGGCGACGGAGTAAGCATACTTGACTATGCCGACATCGGCCTTGCCCTTTCCGGGCTCGAAAATCCGGAGCCCGGACGCATCCGCATAGATCCTTCCACTTTGAATTACAATCTTTACGGCATACTTTCCTCCGGGGAGAACGCAGTCCTCGTGGAGGGAGCGTCGCCGGTGGCCGTCCGCAAGGCAGTGAAGAACGCCGTCGAGATTGAAAACATGAGGGAGGTGCATGTCGAAGACGGGATTGCCATGGAGAGGTTCCTTTATTGGCTTGAAAATGAGCTTGAAGCCGGGTTTACGGTGAACGAAAGGCAGGCTGCCGGGATGCTCGGCTCTTTCCGCAGGGAAATACCGGGCTACAAGGGCGACAGCTTCGAAACCATTTCCGCGTACGGCCCCAATGCCGCGCTGCCGCATTACCATACGCCGGAGACGGATTCTAACGAACTTATGTCAAGGGGCCTGTACCTTGTCGATTCCGGCGCCCATTATCTTTTCGGCACTACGGACATAACCCGCACCGTGCCGCTCGGCCAGTGCACGAGGCTTGAAATGGAGGATTATACGTTGGTGCTGAAGGGGCACATAGACTTGGCCATGGCCAGGTTTCCGCGCGGCACCGCCGGCTGCCAGATAGACGTGCTCGCCAGAGAACCGCTGTGGAAATGCAAGAGGAATTTCGGACACGGCACCGGCCACGGGGTGGGCACCTGCCTCTGCGTCCATGAAGGGCCGCAGGACATACGGCAGAATTTCAATCCCCAGCCGCTCCTGCCCGGAATGATTACTTCCGACGAACCGGGAATATACAGGGAGGGACGCCACGGCATCCGCCATGAAAACCTTCTTCTCTGCAAGGCGTCGGGTTCGAATGAATTCGGGGAATGGCTTGAATTCGAGACTCTTACTCTGTGCCATTTCGACACCCGTCCCGTTCTGGCCGAACTTCTCACAAAAGAAGAGAGACAGTGGCTGAACGGCTACAACGAGCGCGTCTACAACACACTGTCTCCCAGACTTCCGCGTCATATCGCGGAGTGGCTCAGGCTAAGGACTATGCCGCTGCCAGCCCCGGATTCAAGAAGTTAGCTTGTATGAAGGCGTTCACTGCGACTGCGCAGAAGGCGATGCAGATGAGGGTGGCCACTACGACGCCGATCACCTTGAGCCTTTTGAACCATATCTGATTGTTCCACCCTATGGTCTGGAACATGCTCCAGAAGCCGTGGGTAAGATGCAGCCACACGGAGATGAACCATATTATATAGAAGGCCAGGACCCACCATTTTCCGAATGTGGCGCAGAGAAGCATGTAGGGATTCTCCGCTTCGGATCCGGTCAGTTCTCTCAGCTGCATTTTGGCCCAGAAGTGGGTCAGGTGGAACACCAGCAGTCCGAGGATCACTATTCCGAGGACGAACATGTTGCGTGCGGACCACGAATCCGCGGCGGCCTTTCCGGCCACTTCATATCTTTTCACTCCTCCGCGGGCCTTTACGTTGACATATGTAAGGTATATGCCATAGACTATGTGCAGTACGAAGCCCAGTGCAAGTACGGGCGTCATTATGGTCACTATGGGCAGCGACATGAAATTGCATCCGAGCTGGAAAAGTCCGTCGGCCGCGCCGAAACTGCCGGTTGCCGTGTCGATGACCGAAAAGAAGTTTATGGTCACGTGAAGGCCCAGGAATATGATCAGGAAAGCGCCGCTGACGCTCTGGATGAATTTCCTGCCGATCGAAGAAGTCAAAAAATTAGCCATTGCGATTCATTGATTTTTAGGATGCGCAAATATAGAAAAAAACGAAATAACTGACAACCCCTCGCCGGCATGCGGGCGTACGCGCAGGCTCCGGCGTATTTGCTTAATACGCGGAATATGCTTATATTTGCGGTCCCTATTTTGTGTAGGGATCGCAATAATTTTATGTTAAACCATTAATGATCAAGACAGTGGACACACAAAGCTACAAAACAGTATCGCTCAACAAAGCTACTGTGAAGAAAGAGTGGGTCGTCATTGATGCAACTGATCTGGTGCTTGGTCGTCTCGCATCCAGGATCGCGCTTGTCCTCAGGGGCAAGACGAAGCCGGGATACACGCCTCACGTCGACTGTGGTGACAATGTCATCGTCATCAACGCGGAGAAAATCCGTCTGACGGGCAAAAAGCTGACCGACAAGGTCTATACCCGCTATACAGGATATCCGGGAGGACAGAGGTTCACCACGCCGAAGGAGATTTTGCAGAAGCGTCCCGCCGAACTTATCAGGAGAGCTGTCAAAGGCATGCTCCCCAAGACGCGTCTTGGCGACAAGCTCATAAACAACCTGCATGTATATGCGGGCGGCGAGCATCCCCATCAGGCGCAGAATCCTAAGGAAATTAAGTTGAACGAAATTTAGTAAACGGAGCACATGGAACAGAAACACGCCCTTGGAAGACGTAAATCGGCAGTCGCTCGTGTTTATGTCGTTGCCGGAAAAGGCAATATTACGGTGAATGGCAGGGAGTTCGAAGATTATTTCCGCGAAGACACTCTCAGGTACATCGTAAGCCAGCCTTTTGAAGTCACCGGAACGGCAGGTCAGTTTGACGTGAAAATCAATCTCTGCGGAGGCGGAACAAAAGGACAGGCCGAGGCCGCAAGGCTCGGCATCGCCCGCGCTCTTTGCGAAGTGGACAGGGAAGCCTATCGTCCGGCCCTCAAGGCCGCCGGTTTCCTGACGCGCGACGCCCGCGAAGTGGAGAGGAAGAAACCCGGTCAGCCTGGCGCACGTCGTCGCTTCCAGTTCAGTAAACGTTAGTACTATACTGTCGGTTTGCAATGCACGGTCAGGTATCAAATCTTCGGATCCCTTTCCCGATGTGAATCGGGAAGAGCTGCCGCAGGATTGCCGGGACCGCGGAAAATCCCCGAGACCGATATCATTCGCTGCTCCGGGATTGATGAAAAGAGCCCGACAGGCGAAAAAAGTTGCCTGAAGGGAAAGTTACAAGAACAAGTAAAAAACAAGACAATGCCAAGAACAAATTTCCAAGAATTGCTTGATGCAGGCGTTCATTTCGGTCATTTGGCAAGGAAATGGAACCCTAAGATGGCTCCCTATATTTTCATAGAAAGGGAGGGAATACATATCATCGACCTGCACAAGAGTATCGTCAAGATCGACGAGGCCGCAGAAATAATGAAGGAGTTTGCGCGCTCCGGCCGCAAGATACTTTTCGTGGCCACCAAGAAACAGGCCAAGGATATAGTTGCCGAAAAGGCTCTGTCAGTCAATATGCCTTCCGTAACGGAGAGATGGCCGGGCGGTATGCTTACCAACTTCCCCACCATCCGCAAAGCCGTAAAGAAGATGAACACCATCGACAAGATGAAGGAAGACGGCACCTATGACAAGCTCGCGAAAAGGGAGCGTCTCCAGGTGGACCGTCAGAGGGAAAAACTTGAAAAGAACCTCGGCTCCATAAGGGACATGAGCCGCCTGCCCTCGGCGCTTTTCGTCGTGGACGTACAGAAAGAGGCCAATGCCGTCAAGGAGGCCAACCGTCTGAACATTCCGGTTATCGCTATGGTTGATACATGTTGCGATCCCACTCCTATTGATTACGTGATCCCGGCAAATGACGACGGCGTAAAGTCTATCGAAATCATTACCGATATCCTTTGCAAGGCTATCCGTGAAGGTCTCGACGAAAGGAAGCTCGAGAAAGAAAAGAACGGCGAGGAAAGCGCCTCATCCGACGAAACGCGTCAGCCTTCGAAGAGGCTGCGTCCCCGCAAGGGTGCCGTCAAGGTAGAGGAGACGGCCGCGCCGGCCGAGGCCGCGGCTCCGGCACCGGAAAAAGCCGCTGAGCCCGAGAAAGTTGCGGAAGCCGAGTGATTCAGAACCCTTAACTTAAAAAAGAAAACGATATGGCAATAACAGCACAAGACGTGATGAAGCTGCGCAAGATGACGAGCGCAGGTATGATGGACTGCAAGCAGGCTCTTACCGAGGCGAACGGCGATTTCGACAAGGCCGTCGAGATCATCCGCGAGAAGGGAAAGCTTGTCGCCGCCAAGCGTGCCGACCGCCAGACTTCCGAAGGTGCGGTACTTGCACGCATCGCCGACGGAAAGGCCGTTCTGGTCAGCCTCGGCTGCGAAACGGATTTCGTTTCCGCCACTCCTGACTTCAAGACGCTTGCCGCGAACATAGCGGATGCGGCCATCTCCGCATTCCCCGCCGATGCCGCCGCGCTCCAGTCGGTGAAGCTTGCCGACGGCCACACGGTCGAGGAGGAAATTTCAGCCCAGACGGGCAGGACCGGAGAAAAGCACCTTATCGCGTGCTATCAGACGCTCGAGGCTCCGTTCATCTCGGAGTACGTGCATTTCAACGGCAAGATAGGAGCCATTGTGGCTTTCAGCAAGGAGGTCCCGGCCGAACTCGGACGTGGCGTGGCCATGCAGGTGGCTTCCATGAATCCCGTATCGGTTTCCGAAGCCGACTGCCCCGCGGCGGTGCTTGACGAAGAGCGTCAGGTGGCCGTCCGGAAGACCAAGGAGGAATTGGTTCAGAAAGCCGTGGACGCCGCTCTGAAAAAGGCCGGCATAAATCCCGCCCATGTAGACAGCGAGGATCATATAGAGTCCAACACGGCAAAGGGCTGGCTCACTCCCGAGCAGGCCGCCCAGGCCCGCGAGATCATCAAGACCGTGGGCGAGGAGAAGGCCGCCAACCTGCCTGAGCAGATGATTCAGAACATTGCCGCGGGCCGTGTCCAGAAGTTCCTTAAGGAGAACACTCTCGAAGCTCAGGAATATCAGCTCGCCGATGACAAGAAGACTGTCAGGGAGGCGATAGCCGCGGTCGACAAGGAGGCCAAGGTGGTCGCTTTCAGACGTTTCTCTTTGAACGACTAAGAAAAAGAAATCCATACGAAAAGAAGTCCGGGGCCAGTGTTCCGGACTTCTTTTATTTTGGTCATGTGGACAAAAAGTAGGTCATGTGGACAAAAAGTAGGATGATATGTCCGTCATTTTGGCCTTGTATTTTAACGCAATGCCGGAATGACCAACCCGCCCGGAATGTCCAGCCCGCCTCGGGACCGGAGTCAAAAAAATATCGCCGGCCGGCAGATGCCGACGGCAATATGCTTGATCTCCTGCATTGAAAATCGGTAGCGGGAGTGGGGCATGATCCCACGACCTCCGGATTATGAATCCGACGCTCTAACCAGCTGAGCTACCCCGCCATCAAAACCGTAGGGTCATAAGACCGAAGTGTCGATGGTTGAGATAGAAGGACTCGAACCCTCACTGACAGAGCCAGAATCTGTAGTGCTACCATTACACCATATCTCAATGGAATTGCAAATTTAAAACAGATTTGACAAAATGCCAAAAAAATGTTGAGGAACTCACCTTGGCGGCATTCCGGCCGTCATCGCGTCTTATAGATGAGGACGGTCGCCCATGCCTGCACGCCTTCTCCCCGTCCGACGAACCCGAGGCCTTCGGAAGTGGTGGCCTTGATGGAGACGGAGGTCTCCGGCACTCCGAGAATGGGCGCGAGGGCCTTTTTCATCTCATTCAGATGCGGAGCCAGTTTCGGGGCCTGCAGAGCTATGGTTATGTCGACGTTGCCGGTGCGGTATCCTTTCTCCCGTATAAGTTCCATTGTTTTTCCGAGCAATATTTTGCTGTCCGCGCCTTTCCACCTGTCGTCCGTGTCGGGGAAGTAATGTCCTATGTCGCCGAGGGCGAGGCTGCCGAGCAGCGCATCGCACAATGCATGTATGGCCACGTCTCCGTCAGAATGCGCCACGCATCCTGACGGACTTTCGAGGCGCACGCCGCAGATGTTGAGCGGCAGACCTTCTGCAAGTACGTGTACGTCGTACCCGTTGCCTATCCTTATGTCGAAATGCGGTTCCGTGCCGCCGTTCTTTTCCATTCCGATGTCCCTTTGTATGTTGTGTCGGGCGTTCCGGCGTCCCTCGCCGGCGCTTCCGCGGCGAAGTTAATATTTTTGCCGTCATTATGAATAGGATGAAATTCAAAAATGTTTGCTAACTTTGTTAAATGTAAAGCGGATTGATATGGGAATGTTAAATTTCGGCTTCTTCGGGGAGCGGGAACATAGAGTTTTCAATTACCGGCCGAGGTATTACGATCCTGAAAAAGAGGAGCGCAAGGCCATGTTCGGCGCCGTGGACGGTTCCGAAGAGAAGGCCAGGGAGGAGGGGACCTATGTGCCCGGGAGCAGCATCCACGGAGCTTTCCGCGGCGGAAATTATCGCAAGACGAGATCCGCCGCCACGCGCGCGCAGTCGATAATAGGCATCGTGAGCCTGTTGCTTATAGCCGTAGTGCTTATTTATATAACGAAGTTCTACGCTCTGCTGTAAGATGGAACTTAGGATACTTCCGGGCAATATAGCCAACATGATCGCGGCGGGTGAGGTCGTTCAGCGCCCCGCTTCAGTGGTCAAGGAACTTATGGAAAATGCGGTCGACGCCGGCGCCGGCAAGATAGACGTTGTGGTCACGGACGCGGGCCGCACGCTCATACAGGTTGTCGACGACGGCTGCGGCATGAGTCCGGATGACGCCGTCCTATGTTTTGAAAGGCATGCCACTTCAAAAATAGCCACGGCCGAAGATCTCGGCAACATAACCACCTTCGGTTTCAGGGGCGAGGCCCTTGCGTCGATAGCGGCGGTGGCGACCGTGACGCTCCGTACCCGCAGGCAGGAGGACGAGGCCGGATGCGAAGTGACTTTCGCCGCATCGGAACATCTTTCCACCAAAGAGACGTCGGCCCCCAAAGGGTCTTCGTTCGCCGTGCGCGATCTGTTCTACAATGTGCCGGCGCGGCGAAAATTCCTCAAATCGGACAATGTGGAATTCAAGCATATCGCCGAGGAGTTCACAAGGGTGGCCCTTACCCGTCCCGAAATCGGCTTCACGCTTACGCACAACGGCCGGGAGGTCTATGTGCTCAAGCCGGCCAAGTCTCTTAAATTCAGGATTTTCGATATTCTCGGCACTTCCGTGGCCGAGGAACTGGCGGATTTGGAGGCCGATACGTCGGTGGTCAGCGTACGCGGATTCGCCGGAAGGCCCGACAGCGCCAAAAAGACGCTCGGCAACCAGTTCCTGTTCGTGAACGGCCGCTATTTCCGCAGCGCATATATGCACAAGGCCGTCATGAAGGCTTACGAAGGCCTCATTCCGGAGGGCGTCACCCCTTCATACTTCATATACATGACGCTCGACGCCGGTTCGATAGATGTCAACGTATCTCCTACGAAGTCGGAAATAAAGTTCGAGGACGACAGCGTCATATTCCAGGTGCTGTATGCGGCCGTCAAGGAGGCGCTCGGGCGCAATTCATTCTCGGCCGGCATAGATTTCGACAACCCCGAGGCCGGCAGAATGCCGGTGATCGGGAAAAAATTCGAAGAATACAATCCGGTGACGGTGCCCGTCAAGAAGATGGATCCGTCATACAATCCGTTCGGGTCTTCCGGCAGGTTCAGCGAGTTCGACGATGGCGAGGACTTCAGCGCCGCGCACGGCCAGGGGCTCCGGCAATATGCGGAAAAACGGGAGGATTATGGAAAGCTGTTCGAGGACAGGACTTTGCCGACGGCGCAGGTGATAGTCGTACAGGGCAGATACATCCTGTCGCAGTCTACGTCCGGGGTAATCGTGGTGAACGTGCGCAGGGCGCAGGAACGCATCTTTTTCGAAAGATTCCTGAAAGCCTTGTCCGACAATGCCCATGTCAGCCAGACGGCCCTTTTCCCGGAGCAGGTGCAGGTGGGGGCGGAGAACGTGGCCCTGCTGGAGGAGCACGGGGAACTTCTGTCGTCGCTCGGGTTTGACATAGCCCCGTTCGGCAGCGACGTCGTGGTCGTGAATGCAGTTCCGGAAGGCTTTTCGGCTGAAAACGGCAAAGTGGAAGCCATGGTGACGGACCTGCTTCTCATCCTTTCGGACGACAATACGGCCCTTCCCGACATGATGCGGTCGGCCATGGCGGAGAAATTCGCCAGGCTCGGGGCGTCGGGCGGAGAGCGGCGGCTTTCCGTGACGGAGGCGCAGAGGCTGCTTGACACCCTTTACGCCTGTGAAAATCCGGAATATACGAGCACCGGACGCAAAATACTCTCTATAATTTCCTTAGAAGAATTGGACAAGAAATTTTGACATGATGAACAATATACCGTCAGCGACAAAAAATATAATACTCATCAATATCATAGTGTTCCTCGCCACGCTCGTCAACGAGCAGCTCATGGTGGGAACATTCGCTCTTTTCTATCCTGCCTCGCGCTTTTTCAGGCCGTGGCAGATAATCACGCACATGTTCATGCACGGAGGGTTCATGCATATATTTTTCAATATGTATTCCCTGCTTCTGGTCGGCTCGATACTGGAGCGTACGATAGGCACCAAAAAGTTTCTTATATATTATTTCGTCACCGGCATAGGAGCCATGCTTATTCACACGGGAGTGGAATTTCTGCAGGCGGAGCACTATCTGGCCGCCATCGCCGAGGGCTCCGCTTCCGCACAGGTGTCTTATTATAACCTTCTGCGCACGCCTACGCTTGGGGCGTCCGGTGCCATATACGGCATCCTCATAGGCTATGCGATGCTGTACCCTGATTCGATACTCACCCTCATATTCCCTCCGATTTCCATGAGGGCGAAATGGTTCGTGATCATTTTCACCGGCATAGAATTGCTTACCGGAGTTCTCGGCACGGCTGACGGAGTGGCGCATTTCGCGCATCTCGGCGGCATGCTGTCCGGCTGGCTGCTGATGCTGTACTGGCGTCGCAGCGGCAGACTTTGGAATTAACTGTTGACCAGCTATGGCAAGAGACGGAAAAAAGAAAAGATTTTCAAGGGCGGCGTTCAGTGCCGTTTGCCTCGTATCCGCGGGACTGCTGGCGATCAGCTATCTGTCGATGGTGGTCGACCCGTCCAAGCTGTGGATAATGACGCTGTTCGGCATCATGTTCCTGCCGTTTCTGTTCCTGAACATCGTCTTGTTCCTGTGGTCTCTGTTCCGCGGCAGCAAGATGGCGGCGGTCCTGCTGATTGTGATGATTCCCTCCGTTTTCCTTTCCGTGCGATTCGTCCGTTTCAGGGGCGGCAGTGAGGAGCCGTCGGAAGATGACATACGCATGATCACGTATAATGTGTGCGCCTTTTATTTCGATCCCGACGAAGAAAGGGATGTTTATGACATGGAAGGACGGGTTTCGCTTGCGGAGAGGACGGCGGAATACATAATGGGAAAAGACGCGGACATAATATGCCTTCAGGAGTTTTTCCTTCCGCGCGGCATTGATGTCATGACATGGCTTTCAGCGCATTTCCCGGGGTATCAAATCAGCTATTTCATGAATCCGGGCCATCTCGGACTCTCAGGCAACGTGACTCTGAGCCGTTTCCCGATAGCGGGCAAGGGGCGCGTAAAGTTCGAAGACACGGCCAATATGGCCATATATGCGGATCTTGACATACACGGGACCCGGCTGCGCCTGTACAACTGCCACTATCAGAGCTACAGCATTTCGCTGCCGAGAATCCTGAAGTCTTTCGGCACTTCCGACAATGCCGTCGAGGATGCCGGAGTCAAAATGAAAAGGGCTATTCCTCTGCGTGTGGCCCAGGTGGAGCAGGTGCTTGAAGACATTGAAAGCTGCCCCGTGCGGAGCATGCTCGCCGGAGATTTCAACGATACGCCGCTTTCGTACACCTATCACCGCCTCATCGACGGCCGCAAGGACGCTTTTGTGAAGGCCGGCAAAGGACTGGGCTCGACTTACAGCGGATTTTATCCTTTGCTTAGGATAGATTACATAATGTATCCCGATGAAGAACTGTCGGCGCTGAGCTGCGGCATAGACCGCGTGCAATATTCCGACCATTATCCCGTTTTGGCAACATTCAGACTCGCTGATGATGACTGATGACAAATATATCGGCACGGTGACCGCCGCCGTGGAAACGCTTCGTGCAGGCGGAATCATTCTTTACCCCACCGACACCGTGTGGGGGATAGGCTGCGACGCCACGGATCCGCAGGCCGTGGACAGGATCTTTGCCATAAAGAAACGCTCCGGCGGCAAGTCTCTTGTGCTGCTGGTATCCGATCAGAACATGCTTGTCCGTTATATCCGCAAGGTGCCGGACATGGCTCTGGATTTGATCGAGGTGAACGACAAGCCCATGACGCTGATCTATCCCGGAGCGCAGCATGCCGCCGCCCCTTCAGGAGGCGATCCGGCCCCGGCGGGGGACAGGTATCATCTGGCCTACAATGTCGTGGCGGAGGATGGTTCCGTCGGAATCCGGATACCCATGTCGGATTTCTGCAGGGATCTGTGCCGCAGGCTCGACCGACCCGTCGTGTCGACTTCGGCCAACATGTCCGGAGCGCCGGCGCCGGCCCGATTTGCGGACATATCGAAAGAAATATTGTCCGCCGTGGATTTCACGGTCCCGGAAACGTACGGGAGCGGCGCCACCGGAAAGGCTTCGCAGATAATCAAAGTGGGCCTCGGCGGAGAAGTGGAAATAATAAGGCAATGACTTTTCGCGATGGAAGTCTTCTTTTCTGACGATATCGGCGGCGGCCGCTGCAGACTGTCCCCTGAGGAATCGAGGCATTGCGTGAAAGTCATGCGTCACCGGACGGGGGACGAGATACATGTCATCGATGGCCGGGGCAGCATGATGGACTGCAGGATAGAGGAGGCTTCAGCGGACGGCGTGGTCGCAGTCGTGTCGGAAACCCATTCCGGCTGGGGCGGACATCCGTACGAGCTGGTGATGGCGGTATGCCCGACTAAAAACAACGAGCGCTTCGAATGGTTCGTGGAGAAGGCCGTCGAGGTGGGGGTGGACTCCATAGTCCCCGTGATAGGGGACCGGTCCGAAAGGAAGGAATATAAAATTGAAAGGGCCTGCAGGATTGCACTTTCAGCGGCGAAACAGTCGTTGAAAGGCGCCGTGCCGGCGATATCCGCTCCTGTGACGGTGCGGGACTTCATCGCCGGAAGTTCGCCGGATGCGCTTAGGCTCATAGCCTGCTGTTTCGATGTCGGCGGGCCGAGGATATCGGTATGCAAGGCCCTCGTCGGCTTTTCCGGCCGCAGGGTGGAGGTGCTCATAGGCCCCGAAGGGGATTTTTCCGCCGTGGAAGCCGAAACGGCGACGGCTGCCGGCTTCGTTCCGGTCAGTCTTGGCGCTTCCCGGCTCAGGACCGAGACGGCGGCCCTTACGGCCGTGGAAGCCGTTTATTTAAGATATATGGAATGATAAATATAAAATGATGAAGAAACGTTATGTCGCTCTGGACGTACTCCGCGGTCTTACGGTGGCGTTCATGTGTATAGTAAACAATCCCGGAACGTGGGCTCACATGTATGCTCCCCTCAGACATGCAGGATGGGAGGGCTGCTCCCCGACCGATCTCGTTTATCCTTTCTTCGTATTCTGCATGGGCTGCGCCATGGCTTATTCTTTCGCAAAATACGACGGACTTACCGGGGCGTCGGCGTGGAAAGTGCTCAAGCGGGGCATCGCCATTTTTCTCGTGGGCCTGCTGCTCAATCTTTATCCCTTCTTCCCGACGTCTTCGCACGAGGGCATGACGTTCTGGCAGAATTTCGGCTGGTGGCTCGGGCATAAACGCATATTCGGCGTGCTTCAGCGCATCGCCGGCTGCTATATAGTGGCCGGTCTGGTCATATTGCTGGCGAAGAAAGATACGGTGAAGGTCTTTTGGTCGATCATAGGCCTTTGTGCCGTCTATACCGGCATCTTGGTCGTGTTCGGCAATCAGCCCGGCCCGTTCACCATAGAAGGCAACGTGTCTTCGCGGATAGACGTGGCCCTTGTCGGCTCCAGTCATGTTTATCACGGATACAGCCTGCCTGACGGCTCCAGCGCCGATTTCGATCCCGAGGGGCTGCTCGGCGCGCTGACCGGCGCCTGCACGGCGCTGCTCGGTTTCCTCGCAGGTTCGCTCATCCGCAAATCTACGGCCAGATATGCGGAGCCCGGTCTTTCTGTATCCGAGAAAGAGTCCTGCTCCCCGATAGGCATTGTGGCCCGCCTCTTCTTTTTCGGATGCGCCTGCCTTGCGGCCGGACTTGTGCTCAGCATCTGGATTCCCATCAGCAAGCCGCTTTGGTCGGCATCCTATGTATTCTATGCAGGCGGCTGGGCATTGGTGGCCTTGGCCGTCCTTGCCTACATAATCGACGTCAGAGGGCATGAAAAATTGTTCGTGCCTGCCAAGGCCATGGGCATGAACGCACTCATGGCGTTCGTGCTGTCAGGCGTCATCGCCAAGACTCTGCCGCTCGTCGGGTTCAGCCAAGCCAGGATATTCGGCGCCAACGAGTTCACTTCCTTCGTGTTCTCGCTTTTGTTCATGCTTGTGATTTTCTGCTTCCAGTGGTTCTTCTACAAGAAAAACATTGTCATTAAACTGTAATGTACATAGGGCTCATATCGGACACGCACGGACTTTTCAGCCGGGAATTCAGGGATTTCCTGAAACCGGTGGATCAGATATGGCATGCCGGGGATTTCGGCGGCGGCCTTGATACGGCAAGGGAAATAGCCGAATACAAGCCGTTGGTAGGGGTCTATGGCAATTGCGACGGTCAGGATCTGCGGATGGAATATCCCGAATTCCAGTGCTGGGAGTGCGGGGGCAAGAACATCCTGATGATACATATCGGGGGCTCTCCGGGGCATTATTATCCGCGTGCAAAGGAGCTTGTAGAACTTTTCCATCCGGACATATTCGTCTGCGGCCATTCTCATATACTGAAGGTGATGAATGATTTTTCGAGGAACATGCTGTATCTGAATCCGGGGGCCTGCGGCATCGCCGGATGGCATCAGGTGCGCACGGCGCTGCGTTTCCGCATCGAAAACGGCAACATAAGCGATATGGAAGTCTTCGAGGTAAGGAGAAGGGCTGCGGACGGAACCGATTGTTAGAAAAAGCTATGGCGAAACAAAAAACATTGTGGTATTGCACGTCCTGCGGCAATGAAAGCCCCAAATGGATGGGAAGATGCCCCGCCTGCGGGGAATGGAACACTATGACGGAGCAGCCTGCGCCTGCGGCAGGAAAGCGCGGTCTGTCCGTATCGGTTCCGGGAGCGGGCCATAATCCCGTGCCGCTTAAGGAAGTGGACGTGTCGGGGGAAGACAGGCTGTCGCTTGCCAACGAGGAGATCGACAGGATTCTCGGCGGCGGCATCGTGAAAGGCTCTTTGGTGCTCATAGGCGGCGAACCGGGCATAGGAAAGTCCACTTTGTCGCTGCAGCTGCCTTTGTTTTGCCCGTCCATCAGGACGCTTTACGTCACGGGAGAGGAAAGCGTGCGTCAGGTGAAGATGCGGGCCGACCGTCTGGGCGGGGACGGTTCCGGATGTTTCATTCTGAGCGAGACACTTATGGAAGACATCATCGAGAAGGCCGGGGAGATGGCTCCCGACCTTATGGTGGTGGATTCCGTACAGACGATGTATTCCCGCAACGTGGACTCGACGGCGGGTTCCGTCTCGCAGATAAAAGAGACAGCGGCCATGCTCCTGCGTTTTGCAAAGGAGAGCGGCATACCCGTCATATTGATAGGCCACATTACCAA
>CANPZS010000029.1 GCA_947588835.1 uncultured Bacteroidales bacterium
TCAATTAACCTACTGATTTTCAATTATTTATTAGCTCTCATAACAACTTTTTTCATTCATTTCAAAACAGCTTCTTATTTTTTTATTTAGGACTGAAATTTTATTTCTTTTCAAATGATCACGAGCCGATACACGTACATGTTTCTTCCGGGGACGCCGAAGCTAAGTTTCGTGTGGTCCCGGAAATCGAATTGATCGAAAATGCCGGGCTTAAACCCCGTGAGATTCGACAAGCCTTTATGGCTATTGAGGAGAACAAAGAAGTAATTATCGAGCGTTGGAACGAGTATTTCGGGAAATAAGATTTGAACTATGAAAGCACAAAAAGTTTGGTTTGAAAATGGACGGGTCCATCTGCTGACGCAGGACGGGCGCGAGGGGAGCTTGCCGGTGCGGCTGTTTCCCCTGCTCTATAATGCTACGGATGCCCAGCGTCAAAACTATACACTGTCCCATTTCGGTATCCACTGGCCCGACATCGATGAGGATCTTTCTTATGAAGGTTTTTTCGATGATGACCAACCATCGAAGTCGGAGAATGCCTTGGAACGGATCTTTGCGGAGTATCCCGAACTCAATGCCCGGCAGGTAGCACGTATGGCAGGACTTAATTCAACCTTGTTCCAACAGTATATCGATGGGCACAAAAAACCGTCCGCACAACGGTTGAAGCAGATTGAATCGGCGATTCACAGATTGGGGGCTGAACTATCTGCCCTGTGCTTATGAAAAGTTCGTCAATCGACCGATTACAAAAATAGACCTAAAACATCCCGGGCCGAAATCATAAGGACAGCACCACGGACAACAAGCAGGCCCGTCCTCGTAACTGATAGTTATAAGAATAAGCGTCAAGTCCGCTGAACAGGGTATAGGCGTATTGCTTGGTGTTCAGCAGGTTGTCTACCCGGAATGATAGCTTGGCCCGGCCCCTCGTGTACTGGATGCCGGCATCCAGCAGCGGCATCCTTACGAAGGTGTCGGGTGCGATCTCTTTCCGGACGTCATTGTATTGACCGAACAGCTGCAGCTTCTCCATCGGGTATACCGCTATTTTGAGCGCATGGAGCTGTGACCGGAAGGCACTTTCCCGCCCGGCGTATTGATTGACGGTCTTGGATAGTTCTCCCTGATAATCAAGTTCCAGCCAATTCCACGGGCGCGAGGAGATTCGGGGCGTGATTTCGTATAGCCGGCCATCGTATGAGACGGCTTGTTCCTGCTGGAGGATTTGCCGTTTCTGCCAGATATATCTTCCCGACAGGGAAAACTTCGTATGGATGGCCTGCACCTGCTTGGTAACGGACAATGTGGCGACGACGTCGTGGGAGACATGGTCGGAAAGAAGATTGGAGGCCGTTATCGCATCCGCCGTGATCGATTGTGAGGAGAGAAGGTTATGCAAGGTGCGTCCATAGGAAATATCGGCATGGACGAACCAGAAATCCAAGGGCTTCTTGAATTCATAGCGCAGGGCCACGGAGAACCGCTTGTTTTTCGCCAGGGCGCCGGATTTTACCGTCTGCGTCCGATAGGTGTTTTGAACCGGCGCGGTCAGCAGGTCCAGGACATCGCCATACGTATGCTGCAGGTTGGTCTTCAGTTGCACGGAGGAACTCGCGCTAAGCGTATAGTCGAGGTAGGCCTCGGGGTCGAGCCACAGGTGGTCGAACTGGATGCTCGAATTGTCGGCGGCGTTCCTGCCCCGCAAGAAGACGCCCCGGGTCAGCAGGTTCAGCTGGAAGAACAGCCGCTTGTCCGGCGAATTGTATTCGTATCGTGGATGGAAGGTCAGGACAAAGTCGTTCCACCCGATCGAATTGGCATTGGACGAACGGTTCCTTGCAAGGTCCGTTTCCAAATGACTGAACGTGTATTGCAGGATAAACGGGACATACAGCTTGGAGCGGCGGAAGTCGTAGGTCGTATTGACTTGTTCTTTTGTATGGAAGGTTCCGCTGCCTGCTTCCTGCACGATGCCCGCCCCGTCCGGACGGCTGCCGATCAGCAGCTCCGCCGTGGGCGTCGCCGTGTATTGTATCAGAGAAGATACATTCCAGTATCGATCTCCCTGCTTGATCCACCAGGAAAAATCATTCTTGATGCCGAACGTCCGGATTCTTTTATTCTGCGTAACGGGCGAATCGTCCCGGCAGGTGGAGAAATCCGAGTCGGTAATGTCCGCGGCAAACGATACTTTGTCATACCGATACTTCCGGTCCTCGTTCAATTTGTACTCCAGGTCAAACGAGGGCTTGTGCACCCGGCTCGCAGGAGAAACAGTCTCCGTGACGGACAGGTCCTGCCCGCCCGTATAGTATTGGCTTTCCGTATAGTAGTCGTAGCCGGTCCGGCTGTTCGCGTAATTCACGTTGGCCTTGATGGTCGTATTCTCGTTTATTTTCTTGATGGAATTCACGCTTACCAGCCTATCCTGGGAGGAGACATACCGGCTGTTGTCCAGCGGTGGCCGGCTGCCGGAGATCGTGCCCAGTCCGAGCGAGGCATAACTCTTCCAGTCATTCCCGAAAAAATGATCGGTGGTTTCGGACAGGGCAAATTCTTTTTCGTTCCCCAACTTGCCGGTGACAATGCTTTGAAAGGTCGGGGTAAAGATCATGCCTGCGGCGCCGGCCTGATACAAGAAGTCATCCCCCAACCCGGCCAGCAGCTCGGCGGTTCCCACCGGCCGGAGCCGGGCCTTGGCGCTTAATCGAATATTGAGGGCCACCTGGTCGCTGTAGAAATTTCTTTTCATTTTTATGTCCTGATGGTTGTTCAGGACTTCCACCTCCGAGACATAGGAGGAAGGGAGATTCTTGGTGGCCAGATTGTATTTCCCGCCCAAAAGGTCCAGTCCTTCGATATAGAAATTGGAAATATCCCGGCCCTGGTATTTGATCCCTCCGTTGTCTTCCACTTGGATGCCGGGCAACTTCTTGATGGCATCCTCCAGCGGCATTTCTTCCTTGCCGATAAACGCGGACAGCCGATAGGATACCGTGTCCCCGCGTTGCTGAATCGAGGGAGCGCGTACCGTGACCTCTTTCAGGCGGGCGACGTTTTCTTCCAGGTCGACCTTCAGCGCCTGGGACCGGTTGCCGATGGAGATGACTTTCTTTTTGTACGACAAATGCTCAAAGGAAAGGTCCAGTTTGTCTTTTGACGAGCTTACATCCAATGAGAAATCCCCGGAACCGGAAGTTATTCCGTAGGTGAGCAGCCTGTCCCCGTCCGATACCTTCACGACGACCCCCGCGATCGTCTCTCCGGAAAGATCAGTTACGGTTCCTTTTACGGTTGTTTGTGAATAGCCGCAATACGCCTGGAAAAGGAGCAGGAGGGGCAATATGAGGCGGCATTTATCCATTCGCTTCCTGGTCCTATTTCAGTTCCAACGGCAGATAGCCGTTGGGGCGGATTCTCAGGCGCACGCCGTTTATGAAAATGTTATTGTCCTGCGGGCCAGGCCCGTATTTGACCACTTCCATTTGGGAAATCGCCTCGATCGGGATGTTGTTCATCGGGTCTTGCTCGAAGCTGTTTTTATTCTTTATGAACTTGCTTCTGTCGGTCGTCACCAGCCTCGCGTTCTTTTCCTTCAGGATGCCGATGCCGTCGCTCTTTCGGAACGAGATGGCCGTAAAGGAATGAATCCCTTCGCTGTCCGTCGCCGCCAATACGAGCCCGGGCAGCCCCGTGAACTTCCACGGACCATAGGGAACGGGGATGTCCGCCGCATACCAGGCCGTCCACTTCCGACCGCCATATTCGGCGACGGCCTTGTTGCAGACATATCCGCAGACTGTCGTCGTGTCTTGCGTCAATTCCCATTGGACCGGGAAAGCCGCTTCCTGGTAGGTGAAGATATTGGGCGCCATGATATCCACCGTGGTCATCTTTCCTTGCGGGTAGTTCTGATAGATCTCCGCATCGAAATGATACAGACTGCGATTTTTTTTGTCCATGTATTCTTTCCGGATCGAGTCCTGAACGTTCGCCCGCTGGGCCAGAGAATCGATCCAGTACGTTGTGTAGTCACAGAACTTCGCGCACGAACTGCCTACCTGCAACAAGGTGTTGTAAACTTCCGTGACGGGCGCGTCCGCGTCTTTGGCAACATTTATCCTATAGGAATAGATACATTCATACAACGGCTCGGACAATACCTCGAATTGGTTGTCGTCGAATTCCTGCGCAGCTGCTTGGGGCAAAAAACCTGCGACGAGGAGGATGGCAAAAACGGAGACTGCGTTTCTCATAATATGTTCTTTAATCATACCTTGGGGACAAATATACTGATTTTTATCCTCCCCCCCCCAAAAAAAAAACATCAGAGTTATGAGCAGCCGGCCAGACGGGTCTTCATCCAGCGTCCGCGGGCGATGCGGACCAAGAAGAGCAGGCCCTTGAAACTGAGCTCGGCCGCCATGGCGACCCAGTAGCCCGCCAGTCCGTAGTGCGGGATGAGGAACACGGCGAGCCCCAGACGGACGATCCACATGCTGAGCAGGTTGATCAGGGACGGGACGAGGGTGTCCCCGGCCCCCACGCAGCAGCCGTACGCGACGATGCTCACGGCGTAGAGCGGCTCCGCCCAGGCCTCGATCCGCAGGCACTGAGCCCCGAGGCCGATGACCGCGGGATCGCGGCTGAGCATGCCCATCACCTGCGGGGCGAATCCCCACATCAGCACGGCCAGCGCGGCCATCATCGCCGTGCCGGAGCCGATCGTGATCCATGCGAAGCGGCGCGCCGTGCCGGGGCGGCGGGCGCCTAAGCTCTGGCCTATCAGCGAGGTGGCGGCGTCCTGCATGCCGTAGCCGGGCAGGTAGCAGAAGCCCTCCGCTATGATCGCGAAGGAGTTTGCGGCGATGGCGATGGTGCCCAGCGGCGCCACGAGCACGGTGGCGGCAATGTAGGCGCCGCGGGTGACCAAGTTCTGAAGCCACAGCGGCCAGCAGATGCCGAAGGCCCGGCGGAAGATGTTCCCCTCCTCCGCGCCAGTCCGACGCCACTCCGCGCGCCATGCGCGGAGTGCCCCTGGTACGCGCCGCGGCGGCACGTACCAGGGGCCTGTCTGGCGCAGCTCATCGCTGCGCCGGGAGGCGTGGACCAGCAGGAACACGCCGGCGCAGGCCGTGGCAAGCCCCGTGCCCAGGGCGGCGCCCTTCACTCCCAAGTCCAGCGCGAAGATGAACAAGTAATTGAAGACCACGTCCAGCACGCACATCGCCAGGCTCACCAAGCTCGGGACCTTCATGTCGCCGCTGGCGATCAGCGACGCCTCCGAGAACACGGCGACCTGCATCATGGGCAGGAACAGCGCATAAATCAGGAAATAATCCGAAGCGTCGTGCAGGATCTCGGACGAACCGCCAAGCCAGCCCGGCAGCGCCTTGTGGATGGCGACCCCGGCCAGCGCGAGCAGCAGGCTCACCGCGACGACGGTGTAGAGTCCGTAGCGGAAGATCCGGCGAGCCCCGGCGTAGTCCCGCGCCCCGCAGCGGTGCGCGATCTGCACGCTGAAGCCCGACGCGTCGGCGTAGCAGAAGCTCCCGAAAATCCAGGTCGTCGTGCTCACCAGGCCGATGGCAGCGGCCGGGGCCGAACCGAGCCGGCCCACCATCGCCGCGTCGATCAGGCTCATCAGGCACATCGACAGCTGCGCCAGGATGGCCGGGAACGCAAGCAACTGGGTGAGCCTGAACTGCTCACCCCCGCTCATCGGCGCCCCGCTGCGGAGCTTGCCGAGCAATGTATCCTTGACTCCGGCCATAAGAATTGCAAAGATAACCAATTATCGGGGTTTTTATCCCTTCGGAAGCCGGACCACAATCATAGCGACCGCCACGCTGTTCAGCATAGCCGTCTTTGAACGCAGTGCCCAACCGGACCGCCGCAAAGGATGATATGATGGAAGATGTTGTAGTGGGCATTACATTCTGGATATTCTCATACTACGAGTGGAAAAGATTCGATTTGCTGAGTATGTAGCCAAAGGTATAGGTGCGTTGGACAGCCGAATGTGGAATAATCACATATTGCCACCGTTTACCATAGTGCTTAGCATTGTATGCCGATGCACTCGCACAATATGCGCGAGCGGATTCCGCCTTTTTCTGCACATCATCATCATCCACCTCCTTCGCAGCTTTGGTTTCGCACATATAAATGGCATCGGCAGTTTCTACAATAAAGTCCGGCTCATATCGCTTCGCACCATCATTCCAATATATGCTGAACTGTTGCGGAACAGGACGCAACCATTTCAAGACATTCGTATCACATTCAAGGACATAGGCAAAATCCCACTCTGTTGAGCTATCAAAACGATATTCGGGATAGTATGATTTCAAGAATCCCTTGACAATATATTTCTTTGCCCAAGCCGCCGTTTCCGGAATGTCGCTTACCATACGATAGCCAAACTCATTCTCCACGAGGTGCTGGTCAAGCATTCGACTGAACGGCAACACACGCTTTGGATGGACATTATCACGTTCAAGATGAGAATGGTCGCTCATCTGACGATAGATATTATCCGCCAATGATTCTTTATAGGCATTAACCTTTTCAGCAATCTCATCATCAGTCGAATAGGGTGAATTACTACGGATAGCGACAACAGCCTGCGCCGCAAGTTTGTATAACAAATCCGAATAAGCATCGTAATCTATATCGTCATAGTCCATAAGACGTGCAACGAGCAGGTCTGTCGGTTTACCTTTTGAACTGCCAGACTTCCCGGCTATGACGTCGCGTTCACCTGTAGCAAGACTTTGACGCAAAATCTCGTAACTAACATCTGCCAGATTATACCCCTCTTTGGTACAAAGGTCAAAGTCTTCATATACCTTTCTAACTTTCGGCTGTTCGATAACTAAACGCGGAATTTCGATAACATTCTTCTCGTAATCGATAATGACTGACTTGATGACATTATCGAGTTGGGCGATTTGCTCCGAAGCCTCCTGTTCAGCAAAAAGCGTATTGGTTGTCTGCACGCGTTGTTTGATAACTTCGACCGCACTCTTACGTATCTGCTTTACCACCTCCGGCTTTGCCAAATCTCCATAATGCTCTACGCTATCTGCCAAAAGCGGAATTACTTCAATTACAGCACGAACAGCATCATAAGTTCGTTCTGCACCTTTCCTTTCGTAATCAGTCCGTGCCTGTTGTATATTCTGCTGATACTTCTTAACAACAGAGGGTGTCGTAGTTACGACTTTTCCAGCCGATTCTTCCGCCTCCTCATCATCTAACTCAACATAAGTAAATTTATTTAGAACACTGTCGCCGCTTTGCGCTTTGGCAATGACGGCAGCGAAATTCTCGTGGGCAATCACCGTAAGCGTATCAACGTCCTTGTTTCCCGTGCGCTCACCTCCATACGGCAAGCGCAAACCTCGTCCGATAGTCTGTTCTATCAGCACAGCGGCATCGGCAGCCCGCAGCGGAATAATCGTATAAAGATTGTTGACGTCCCAGCCCTCTTTGAGCATATTGACATGGACGACGATTTCTATTCCATTGTCGGGCGATTCGAGCGCAACGAACTGCTGTTCGATTTCTTCGTCCTTTTTCGTTGAACTGTCTATTTGCAGCACCTTGCCGCGATACTTGCCATGGAATATGCGGTCGCTTTCGAGCAACTCCTTAATACGGCCGGCATGGGCGATATCGCGACAGGCTACCAATATGAACGGATGTACAACAGGTTTGTCATGTTGTTTTGCGTAGAGTTCAATCGCGACTTTCGTGCGTTCGTGAACATTGATACCGTCTTCCAGTTTTATGATTTCGATTTCTTCGGGCGTAAAATTGTGTTTGTCGAAATTTTTTCGCCCGGCGACGGTCGGGTCTTTGACATATTTCTTGTCGGAGAGCGCCTGGGCCAGATTATATTCAAAAACGATGTTCTTGAACGACCGGTTCTTCTCGTCGAGGGGCGTTGCCGTCATCTCCAGCCCGAGTATCGGGCGCAATTCATTGATTGCCCGTTTCGATGCGTCAGCATGGTAGCGATGCGCTTCGTCCATCAATATGACGAGGTCGGGAAGCGTAGACAAATACTCAAAATAGGAGCGCCCGAGGTATTCCGAGAGCCGCCGCATCCTCGGAACCGCCTTTTTCCCACCTTCCTTGCTGTCCGAATTGAATTTGGCAATGTTGAAAATGTTGATCTGCACCGACGAGAATAGCGATGGAGTGTGGCCGTCATACGTTTCGCCCGTAACTATTTGCGGCGGCTGACTGACAAATTCGCTGATTCCTTTGAATACATATTTTTCATACGATGGATCTCCGAAATCGTGTTTCAATTTTTCGTACAGGGTCAGATTGGGTGCGAGGACAAAGAAATGCCGGATGCCTTTGGCCAAATAGAGGTAGGCGATGCAAGCCCCCATAAGGCGTGTTTTGCCGATTCCCGTTGCAATCGAAAATGCCAGCGACGGGAAGTCGCGGTCAAAATCTCTGATGGTCGGAACAATCGTTTTAACCTCATCAAGTTCCTTTTTTTAAGAACGCCGACAATTCTGCATCCATCTGCGGCGGCTTCGTAAGCGACAGTTTCTCGACAATCTTTGCAAATACCTCAAGCGCCTCGGCCAGCGGCTTGCGAAGCGACAAGCGTTGCCTTATATTTTGGGTTATTGAGTTCATTGTTTGTTCCAAACTATATCATTTGCAAATATGGAATATAATGTTGCGTTATTTTTTATAATCCAATACTTAAAACCGAGACATTCCTTGCTTATTTGCAAATTTTCTTTTACGAGGGCTTTATTCTCCTCAGTCGGGTTATCTAGGTATTGATTAATCAATCGATAAAAATCATTCACAATGCCCATGACTTGCTCAAAGAAGTTCTCCTCTCGTTTTGTTCGCAGTCCATTCCTGCCATTATGAATCTTCGTTAAAAATTGACATGTCTCTTTATGGGCATCGGTCTCTGCCAATGAAGTAAAAACGGCTTGCTTTTGAAGGAAATTGAGAACTTGCTTGATTTCTTCTTCAATGTTGACAACCGAAGGATCAAGCAAATTATTAAAATTGTTTCCTTTCTTTTCATTGCAATAACCGCAAGACCAAAACAAGTTATTCCAGTCCTGCTTCAAATCAGGAAAATTTTTCTGACTTTTGAGATGCTCTACTTGAAAATCAGTACATAGACTTCTCTCACATAAATAGCACTTTTTATAATGGTCATTCTCTAATTGCCGCAACACATCTTCACCATTATATGCTTGCGTAATTGATAGCGATCGAGGTGCGTTCGGACTTTTATACACTCGTATCATATCTCAACTATCTTTGCAAATTCTTAATCTTATCCGAATGCTCGACTTTGAGACGCATAAACTCCCCTATTATTGTTGGTGAAACTGCCTCCGGAATTTTATCAAAATCGGCTATAAGGCTCAATAATTGCTCTGCATCGCCATTGGTTAAAGGCTCCTTCTTCAACAAATCCTCCAAAGATTTTAATCGCATCTCCATATAACTGGAGTTCGTTTTAACGCCAAAATACCCTTCGGCAAGCGATTCGTATGAATATTCCGTTAGTTCATCAATAATCTCTCTATGCTCCAAATCGTAAGCGACGGCATTCGGCATAGAACTTAATACGAAAGGAGAGTGTGTCGTTACAATAAATTGAATATTTGGGAATATCTTCGTAAGCAGTGGCATTACAAGACGTTGTAATTCCAGATGCAGATGCGTCTCAATTTCATCAATCAATACAATACCTTGTTTTTGATAATTACGGGTCAAAGAATTGCTGTTCTGCATTTTAAGAATCAAATCGGCAATAATATCCAATGCGGCAATATAGCCGTCGGACATTTCATTGAATTTAAATGATTTACCATTCGTGTGTATTTTGAAAGAGTAATCTTTATAGATGAATTCGAGCTGAAGTTCTTGGTCATTGTAAATATCCTTCAATATTTCTTCAAAATTCTCGAACCACGCCTTGATGTTATCCGCATCAGCATATTGTCGTTCATTACGGGCCAAGGCTTCTTGTACTTTCAAATCAGACAAGAAATATAGGAACTGATCCGTTAGGGAAGAGGAAGCCTTTCCATTAACTTGCAGGTTCGGTTTTGTCGGATTTTTTGGCTCATCCATTTTGGCGAGCCGGCCTGCGCCATAGAACGATATGATAAAGTCTTTTTTTTGATATTGCGCAATGATATGTGCCATATCAATCATGTCAATCTCGACCTTTCCATACAGAGCCGCAATTTTGTCTTGAAGGGACTTTATTGCCTCGGTTGCCTGCATGGTTTCTTGTGGGCTACTATTTGTTTTATTCTTCCAATACGCTAATCGAGACTTGTAATTAACAAAGTTCATTGAAGCATCTTCTTTTATAATATCCAAGAAGTCTGCAATAGCGTTCAACAAAATTGTCTTGCCGGTTCCATTTTTGCCGGTCAGTATGAGATGTGGTGCGTTTTCATTTGCAATCGGAATATTGAAATCCTGCAAATGCAGCAACTTGTTAATCCTAATGTTTTTAATAAAATAGTTCATAGACAATAAATTTACTTACAAATATATATGAATTATTCTAATAACATGTGTTTCATATCGGTTGAAGATATCGAATTGGCATCATACTCTTCCGCCAAGTCTTCGTCTAAGCAATCTTCTTCCTCCTCCATGCGGGGCAGGTCGATGATGTTCAGGGAGTAGTCGTTGCGGTCGAACTCGCAGCGGCCGAGCAGCATCTGCGGAATCTTTTTGAGAGTGATGTTCGCAAAACGGTTGCGGCATTCGGGCTGGAACGAGGTGCAGCAGATCAACAACGATTCGTCTTCTGCCAGCTGCTCGTGCAACTGTGCCAATGCCTCGTAATCGGCGAACAGTTCTGCGTCTTCCGGTTCGCCGGCATGTCGGCGCAGTTTGGCTTCAAACTTGTCCCGCAGGGCGCAAAGCGTACCGTAAATGGCATAAGTGGATGAGGCGAGAAGTTTGCGCAGAATCAGCGTCATCAACTGCCGCTGGCTATTGGGCAGGGCATAGAGGCGGGGACGCTGCAAATACTCCGAAACAAGGTCGTAGAGTTCCTGCTCCTGTTTGGTAGGGAAGAACTCTTGCAGAATGGCGACACGCTTGGTATAGCGTACATATTCCAGCACTTGGCGGCGCAGCGTGCGTTGGCAGAGCGGAGCAAGACGGCGGCGGAGGGTTGCGTAGTCGGTATCGTCCAGCGTCTTATTATACTGCATCTTGAAACTCTTGAGATCGCCGAAAGCATAGTCGTCAATCAGGCTCGTCAATCCGTAAAGTTCGAGAATGGAGTTTTGAAGCGGTGTGGCTGTAAGGAGAATCTTCTTGCGGTCGGCAAGGGCATTCTTGATGGTGTTGGCAATTTTGCTGGACGGCTTGTAAACATTGCGTAGCCGGTGCGCTTCGTCGATTACCGCCAAATCCCACGGCGTTTGTTTGAGGTATGGAGCCTTTGCCCTTGCAAACTGGTAGGAACATATCACAATCTCGTCGCAGTCGAATGGATTGAGATTGCCCGCCTCGATATAGTCATTGAATGTTTTGGATTCGAGGATGCGCGACGGCAGGAAGAATTTCTCCTGCAACTCCGCAGCCCATTGTTTGCGGAGGTTCGCCGGAGCGATAACCAACAAGTGTCTGCGGTGTTCCGCCCAAAACTGAGAAATGATGATGCCCGCCTCGATTGTCTTGCCGAGACCTACCTCGTCAGCAAGAATAGCCCCTTTGGAGAGGGGCGACTTGAACGCAAAAAGGGCCGCATCGATTTGATGCGGGGTCAAATCAACTTGCGCATCTTGCAAAGATGCCGTGAATTTGCCGATGTTGTCCGATGGCAGACTTCGGGTAAGCCAATGGGCATAATATTTTTCCTGCGCCAGTATCACCTTTCTGCATATTTTCTGAACGACTTACAAAGTTAGCGATTTTTCTCGTATTTGTTTGTTGCGCATGATTTTCCATGTAAATACGGTTCATACAGATGTTATTTACATCAGTAGCAATATTATTATCTGCCCAAAATGCCAGAATCCTTATCAGCATTCTTCATCTTAAGTTTAATATCTGATTTATTCTTGCCGAATGAAAAATTATAGACAATATTCACATAAACCATGTTGGCATTATTGACAATCCTCTCTGTTTCCGAGCGGGATAGCAGTGTTGTTCCTGAAACAGATGTAGTCTGTTTCCATGAATCATAGAACGGGTATCTTATGCCTCCGACAATGGTCAGGCTTTTGATTGGTTTATACGACAATTCTACCGATGCCATACTTGGTATGTTCTTCATCGTCTGCCCGAAAAGGGATTTTTTCTGAGTCTGATAGAACAGTTGCAATCCCCATTTATTGTATGCAAGATAAATTGACGGAATAATCGAATAGCCTGTATGGCTCCACTGCGAACCGTCCAGTTTGTTTATCTGATGAAACACTTCAGAGTACAGTCTCAACCTGAGCATATCGTTTGTAAATGGATACCACTGCAAAAACAGGCTGGCTTGCATGTGCTGTGCATTGTCCAGATTGCCGAATGTCTCAATGATATTTGTATCATCCGATTGGAAAACCTGTGCGATAGCGTCTTTTGTATACGAATATCCAACTTCAGCATCAATTACAAATTTCTTGAAACCTTTAAAATAGGACAACGACAGATTGTGATTGTTGCTTGGCGTCAAATTAGGATTTCCCGTAAATATATAATTGGGATCCTTGAAATAAGGATTGTAAGTGAGTGAAGACACTGACGGGTTTTCGGTGTTCACTTCATAATTGAACATCAGTTCCGAGCTTTGGTCTATGAAATATCCCAATTTTACCTGAGGGCGAAAATAAGTAAAGTTGTAGGTCCTGTTTTCAATGGTGGTAAAAATATTGTTGTTTACACCCGCGCTTATACTGTAATTGAATCTTTCCCCCAGCATTCCGGCCATACCCAGACAGGAGTAGATCTCATTGGTGGCTATCTGATTGTTTGAAGGCAGATTGTTCTGGGTACTATTGTTATGCATATACCGGGTCCCGACGTACAGGGTAGCCGTCTTCATTTTGTAGTTATACAGTGCCTCGCCGATAACGGAATATTTGTCCGTGTTGATTAAAGTCGCCGTTTCAAAATCCGTTTTTTCATCCAGCAGCTCTTTGTATTCATAATCATAGTCCGACTTGTAGTAAGTACCGACAAGATTCATTATAAGTTCATGTCTTAAGCCAAACGATTTGCTGAAATACAAATCCATAACGGGGCTGATATATTTGTCTTTATCCGAACTTTCGCCAATTTTGTCCGATTCAGCGCCATTGATTTTTGACATGATATCCTGTATCGAAGAACGTCTGCGATTTAATGAATTGAAGGACAGTTTTGCACTGAACAGATAATTGTCAGCTTTGGAATTGTTGAAACTTATTTCAGCCATCTGCTGTTCATAGGCATACGGGCTGTTACGTCCGCTTTTTGTCTTTGCGTAATCTGTTCCTCCGACAAAGTACGCCATTTCTTCATTCAACCTCCTTTTGTTGTAGCTTCTGTAATTGATATTGTAAGTCACGCCAATCTGTGAATTGCCCCAATTGTATTTGAAGTTGACGACATTGTTGCCGAATCCTGTAGTTACTGCATTCTGGGTATTTATACCTACGGCCCCTCCGTTCTGCCTTTCCTTGGTTATTACATTGATAACCGCGCCCAATCCCATATTGGAGTATTGGATGGGAGGTTGTGTGTAATAGTCTATTTTTGCAATATTCTCGGGCGATATGACAGAGAGGTCAGTCGGAGTTGACGGAATTCCGTTAATCAGGATTTTTACCGCCTTGCCGTCGACCGACGAAACACTTTGGTCAAGAACCTGAATCTTGGGCAGAAATTCCAATGCCGACAATGCGCTGCTGTATTGTCCCTTTTCGACATTGGTCAATTTATACTCTTTCTTGTCGGCAAATCTTTTCACCATGCTTGCAGAGATTACTGCTTCATCCAATAACTTAGTGTCTTCTGCCAATGTTATTGTCCCGAGATCAATGGATTGGTCCAATATTAAATCCATCGAATGAGCAATATATCCCAAACAGGAAATTTTGAGGGAATAATTTCCCTTTTTTAATTCTTTCAAATTAAAAGTCCCGTTGTTTTCAGAAATCGTATATGTTCTGTCCAAACTATCTCGCTGAGAAACTAATAATATGTTACAACCGCCAATTGGTTGTTCGTGCTTGTCCATTATTTTACCGGATATGCAAAAATCCCGCGCCAAGCCTATTGAATGAACGCCGACAAGCAAAATGAAAAATAAGGATGCTTTTATATGCATAAATATTTTTAATAATTCAGCTTGATTGTGAATGTTTGCCATATATTCAACTTCCAATTCCGGGTTCGTCGCAGATCATTTGCCCGAGACCCGGAATGAAGAAGGAGGCGACGTCGTCCTGGGCCCGCAGGAGGGTCACGCCTGCGATCAGGGCGCCCAGAATGAGAAGAATCTTTTTCATAATAAATGTTTTATGCCTTTTGCTACGGCACAAAAATGAAATTGCAAAAAATATACCATGAACCGACTTCCCCACCTCCTGCCGCGCCTGCTGGCGGCCTTTGTCGCGCTCGCTGCGATCACCCCGGCCGGCAGCTGGAAGCCGCCGTCCGCGAAATGCTGCAGGAAATTTTGTAATTCTCCGTTTTCTGCCTACCTTAGCCAACCGGATTAAACAACGCTTCCCATGAAAAAAATCGATGTCGTGCTCGGGCTCCAGTGGGGCGACGAAGGCAAAGGCAAGATAGTTGACGTGCTGGCCCCGGACTACCCGGTGATCGCCCGCTTCCAGGGCGGCCCCAACGCGGGGCACTCCCTGCTGTTCGACGGTGACGGATTCGTGCTGCACACCGTTCCCTCCGGCATTTTCCGCCCGGATTCGGTGAACGTGATCGGCAACGGCGTCGTGATCGACCCGGTGATCCTGCTGGACGAGATCCACGCCATCGAGCGCAAGGCCGGCGACATCACCGGCCGGCTGCTGATCTCCAAGCGCGCCCACCTAATCCTCCCCACGCACCGCATTCTGGATGCCGCAAGCGAGGCCGCCAAGGGCAAGTCCAAGATCGGCTCCACCCTCAAGGGCATCGGGCCGGCCTATATGGACAAGACCGGCCGCAACGGTCTGCGCATCGGCGACCTGCTCTCCCCGGAATTCCCGCGGCGCTACGAGGCCCTCAAGCAGAAGCACGCCGCCATGCTCGCGCAGTACGACTTCCCCTACGACCTGGGCGACTACGAGCGGCAATGGCTCCAGGCCGTGGAAGCGCTGCGGCGCTTCCCCTTCGTGGACAGCGAGATCGTGATCAACCGCTACCTGCAGGACGATATGCCCGTGCTGGCCGAAGGGGCCCAGGGTTCGATGCTGGACATCGATTTCGGCACCTATCCCTTCGTCACCTCCTCCAACACGATGAGCGCCGGGGTCTGCACCGGATTGGGCGTGGCCCCGAGCCGCGTGGGCAAGGTGATGGGCATCTTCAAGGCCTACTGCACCCGCGTGGGCGGCGGCCCCTTCCCGACCGAGCTCCTCGACGAGACGGGCGAGGAACTGCGTCGCGTCGGCCATGAGTTCGGAGCCACGACGGGCCGTCCGCGCCGCTGCGGCTGGCTCGACTTGGTGGCGCTCAAGCATGCCGTGATGATGAACGGCGTGGACGAGCTGATCATGATGAAGGCCGACGTGCTGGACACCTTCGATACCGTCAAGGTCGCCGTGGCCTACGAGCGCGACGGGCAGCGGCTCGAGGGCTTCCCCTTCGAGCTGGACGAGAAGCTGAAGCCCGTCTACCGGGAGTTCCCGGGCTGGCGGTGCGACATCACCGCCGCACGCGAAGACGCCGCCCTGCCCGGACCGCTCCGGGACTACGTGCGCTTCATCGAAGCGGAGACCGGCTGCCCCGTGCGGATTCTGTCCGTGGGGCCCGACCGCGAAGCGATCGTCCTGCGCTGATGAAATCCCATCCGGGACCGGCCTAAAGCAGGCCGGTCCGGTGGAAGATATAATCTACGTTCTTGAAGTAGTAGTCGAGGGTGAAACAGCCCTCGATTTCTGTTTCCGACAACCGGGCCCGCACCTTGTCGTCCGCGAGCAGCAGGGTCTTGTAGTCGAGCCCCTCCGACCAGGCCTTCATGGCGATGGGCTGGACGGTATCATAGGCCTCCTCGCGGGAGAGTCCCTTGCCGATCAGGGCGTTCATCACCCGCTGGGCGAAGATGACCCCGTGGGTCCGCCAGATGTTCCGGAGCATCGTCTCGGGATAGACCGTCAGCTTCTCCAGGATCCCCGTGAAGCGGCAGAGCATGTAGTCCAGCAGCTCGGTGGCGTCGGGCAGGATGATGCGCTCCGTCGAAGAATGGGAGATGTCGCGTTCGTGCCAGAGGGCCACGTTCTCGCAGGAGGTGGCCATGTAGCCGCGCATGACGCGGGCGCAGCCGCAGATGTTCTCGCTGCCGACCGGATTGCGCTTGTGCGGCATCGCGCTGGATCCCTTCTGCCCGGCGCGGAAGGCCTCCTCGGCCTCGCGCACCTCCGTCCGCTGCAGGTTGCGCACCTCGAAGGCCATCTGCTCCAGGGTGGAGGCGATGACGGCGAGCGTGGCCACATAGAAGGCATGGCGGTCGCGCTGCAGGACCTGCGTGGAGATGTCGGCGGAAGCGATGCCGAGCCGCTCGCACACGTAGTCCTGGATGAAGGGCGGGATGTTGGCGAAGTTGCCCACGGCGCCGCTCATCTTGCCCGCCTCGACGCCCCGGGCGGCATAGCGGAACCGGTCCAGGTTGCGCTTCATTTCCTCGTGCCAGAGGGCCCATTTGAGGCCGAAGCTGGTGATGTCGGCGTGGATGCCGTGCGTGCGGCCGATGCAGGGCGTGTCCTTGAACTCCAGGGCGCGCTTCTTCAGCACGGCCAGCAGGTTCTCCAGGTCCTCCTCCAGAATGGCGTTCGCCTGGCGGAGCAGGTAGCCGTTGGCCGTATCGACCACGTCCGTGGACGTGAGGCCGTAGTGGACCCACTTGCGCTCCGGGCCGAGGCTCTCGCTGACGGCGCGCGTGAAGGCCACCACGTCGTGACGGGTCTGCTCCTCGATCTCGGCGATGCGCCGCACGTCGAACTTCGCGCCGGCGCGGATCTTCTCCACGTCTTCGGCCGGGATGACGCCCAGCCGGCTCCAGGCCTCGCAGGAAAGGATCTCGACCTGCAGGTAGGCCCGGAACTTGTTTTCTTCGGTCCAGATGTCCCGCATCCGTTTGCGGGAATAACGCTCAATCATGCTGTCGGGTCTTTAGGAATGCATTGACGTTCCGTTCGATGCGCGCGGCCGCATCCGCCTCGGAGGCAGGATGGAAGGGCTCGCCCGTAAGGTGCTCACAGAACTCGACGTAACGGACCGTGCCGACATGCCGGGAGACCTGTCCCGGAAAATGAAAATCGGTGCTGAGAATGGCTTTCATGTCGAATCGTGAAGTTGTTCGGCGAATTTACTTGTTTTTTTCCACTCCATGAAAAAAAGTGTTACTTTTCGACTTCGCACGGCCGCAGCATTCACTGAATAAAGTTTGCGCTATTTTTACCAATAAATACATGCCAAATGACCTAATAATTTTGCGCCAAATTACCTATTTCATAAAAATTTAATTATATTTGCAAACGCAAATAATTGGGACATAGAAGGTTACAGGCATAGAACAATGGACGGTCTGCTCGCTAAAAAGTTGCAGGCCAAGGGCGCGATATTGATCGAAGGGCCGAAGTGGTGCGGAAAAACGACAACCGTGGAGCAGATAGCAGCAAGCAAGGTAATGCTGGCCAGGGCCGACGAGAAGGAGCATTTCAAAAGGCTCTTGGAAATCGACACGGAAGCAGCTTTGGACGGAGAGGCCCCGATGCTGATCGACGAGTGGCAGGCCGTACCGAAATTGTGGGATGCGGTACGCTATACCGTCGATCACCGCCGTAAAATGGGGCAATTCATTCTGACCGGTTCCTCCGTTCCTGACAAGGAAGCAGAAAAAGAACGGCAACATTCGGGAACGGGCAGGTTCGCCTGGCTCACGATGAGACCGATGAGCCTGTATGAGTCCGGAGAATCGAATGGAAGCGTAAGTCTGGGCGAGTTGTTTACCGCTCCGGGAAAGATATTGGAGAAGAACGAACTGAAACTGCAGGATATCGCCTTTCTGATTTGTCGCGGAGGGTGGCCCATGGCCGTCGGACTTCCTGAAGAAGCGGCCCTGGAGCAAGCTTTCGATTATTACGATGCGGTAACGAAAGAAGACGTTACAAAAGTGGACGGCGTGAAACGGACTTCGGAAAGGGTACAACGTCTGATGCGGGCATACGCTCGCCATCAAGGAACGCAGGCATCGATTGCCACGCTGCGCGAAGATTTGAAGGTCAACGATACCGCAACGCTCGACGATGCCACCATCATTTCGTACCTCGAAGCATTAAGAAAGATTTTCGTGATAGAGGACATGCCGGCCTGGAACCCCAATCTGCGATCGAAGACCGCCATCCGCACGGCCGACACGCGGTATTTCGTCGATCCGTCGATTGCTACCGCAGCATTGGGCCTGGGACCTGCAGACCTCATGAACGACCTAAACACGATGGGATTTTTCTTCGAGACGCTATGCGTAAGGGATTTGCGCGTATTCGCCGAGACGCTCAACGGCAAAGTCTATCACTATCGGGACAAAAGCAGGTTGGAATGCGACGCGGTGGTGCACCTGCGCAACGGCCAATGCGGGTTGATCGAAATCAAGCTCGGCGGGCAGTCCCTGATAACGGACGGGGTGAAAACATTGAACACGCTCTCCGACCGCATCGACACCACAAGGATGAAAGCTCCGGCGTTCAAGATGATACTGACGGCAGCGGGAGAATATGCCTACCGTCGTCCGGAGGATGGGATATACGTCGTGCCCATCGGCTGCCTAAGACCATGACGTAATTGTATCAAGCAAGCCGTACAACAAAGCAAGGAAAGCGTTCATCATTTTTCAAACCGGCTCAAATGCTTGGTTCCCGAGCGGTCGCGCGTCCGAGGTTCAACGTGCCGCCGAAGCGTCACGCGTGATCTCACCCTCCCAAAGGGCCTTGAAAAAATCGGTCACATAGTAGAGGTCCACATCGCCGGAACGCCGTGTAAGGAAATCCCGGGATACGATGATCTGCTTCGCATCCGGATGTTCTTCCGCGAACCTTTTCAAGCCTTTCTTGTGCTCGTTCTCCACATGGTCCGTAGACTTGATCTCGATGGCGATCCGGGCATCGCCGATGACGGCGTCCACTTCGTCCTTTGTGTAGGTGCGCCAGTAGGTCAGTTCCTCCTCGCTGCCGGTATAGCCCAGATATGCCCGGATTTCCTGCATCACCAAGCTTTCGAAGGCATGGCCATATTCCGGCGTTCCCGGCATCAGGTGGTAGCGGTGCAGCAGGTAGTTGGGGATGCCGACGTCGAAGAAATAAAATTTGGATGTCTGGAGGAGCTTGCGCTTGATCGCCTTCCGGTACGGCTTTACCTCGAATCCCAGCAGCGTATCGTAGAGAATCTTGAAGTAAGCCTTGACCGTATTGACGGACACGCCGCAATCCGAGGCGATATTGTCGTAATTCAGGATCTCCGTGTTGGTGACGGCGGCGACTTCGAGGAAGCGTTCGAACGTGTCGACATCCCGGACCAAGGCTTCTTCCTCGATCTCCTCCTTCAGGTACAGGTTTACGTAGTTCTTGAGACGCAGCCTTGCGTCCTTCACGTCATAATGGCGGGGAAGCATTCCGTTCTGGATGGCCCGGCCCAAGTCGTAATCGGGAATTTCCGCGAAAACAAGCGGATACAGATGCTCCTCGTTTGCGCGGCCGCCCAGCTGATTCACACCCGCTTTCTTGATCTTCCTGGCGCTGGAACCGCTCAGGATAAAATACAGGCCCTTCTCCACCATCAGTTTGTGAACGACGTCCAGCAGCTCCGGAAGTTTCTGAATTTCGTCCACAATGACAAGCGTCTTGGGCGGGTACTTTGCCAGCATCTCGTAGAATTCCATGGCCCGGCGAGAGAATCGCTTTCGGGTATCCGGATCCAGAAGATCCACGTATATCGCCTGAGGGAAGCGCTCTCGCAGGAGCGTCGATTTCCCTACCTGACGGCCGCCAAACAGGAACATTCCCTCGTCCAAGCGGCTCTCAATGTCGAATATCCTATGGTACATCACACTTTGAAAATTTGCAGTGCCACTGACAAAATTCGCAAAAAATCGTCAACGGCAATGCAAATTTAGCAAAGTTCATCCGAATACCAAAACCCTCCGCTCACATGAACGGCTTAGTAATCTATCAATCTTCCGCTATCATTCCATTTGCCATACATCACACCGTTTTTCGTATTTTCAATCAGCTTTTGCAATCGGCTATAGAATAGCGTTGTATGCTTCTTTGTGATTTGAATCGTATTTATACGAACGCGCTGATATAGTGGCGGGAAACTTTGGAAATTCTGCCAAACCTCTGCGTCGGCCTGCAATGCCTTCAGAATATCGCTGTCAATCACGAAACCTTTCTCCGTCATATCCGGCAACACAGCACGGCCGGCATCTGTCATTCGTCCCAGCCGCTCCATTCTGCGACAGCGTTCTTTGTTCAGTTCAGTCCACCGGCTTCCTTTTCTTCGGGGAGACAACCTTTGTGCAGTAAAACCATTATCCATTTTCTTTGTGGTACTGTCAATCCAGCCAAAGCACAGGGCTTCTTCCACCGCATCAATGTACCAAAATGTTTCATCATCAACAGGACGGCCACGCTTGACGACAACCCAGCATTCGGTTTCTTTATTGTGATTCGTCAGAAGCCATCGCCGCAATTCATCTCGATTTTGAGCTTTCAATAAATTCTTGAATTCCATTCGTTTAATCTCCTAAAGCGCTGTGCTTTGCTTCCTATTAAATGGGCTGTTGCCTACTTTCTCTTTTTCGGTTTCGGGGTTGTAAGTTCCTCATACATGGCGTTGAACAAACCCGTCAAAAACTCTCTGTTGTCAACTTCTTCTACCAACAACATCTCTTTTGCTCCCTCATAGGGTAATTCATACCGGACTGTCGGCACATAGCTGATCGCCGCTTTTATCGGTTTTACAAGCAATTTGTCATCATAGATACCGCCTATGATTTTGCCGCGGTAATAGATGATAAATTCTCCCATCATAGCCCGATATGTAATTTCATCCAATTCGGACAACTGCCCTAAAATAAATGCTAAATATTCTCTACTCGATGCCATTATTCACCTCCTTTATCCCCAATACGGCATAGCCGGATGATACACAAATGCCATCACGACGGACAATCCAATTGCGGCAGAGATAATATCCTGCGAAAATATTTATAAATAAGAGGAATGATTTCATCTTTTGCCTCCACTAAACAGGAATTGACCGAACAAGGCGTGGAATTTTCAGTGAATCAGCATGGATAGCTTTCTTCCGCAAAAAACACCGGCCAGACAACATGCAACACTTGAAAACATATAAAGCCCTCCAGCCAGATAGGCCTTGTTCTCAAGCAGGGTAAACGCTTCAAGTGAAAAGGAGGAAAAGGTTGTAAATCCACCGCATATACCTGTTTTCCAGAACAAGACGGTATTCGGAGATACTTCATTATTATTAGTTGCAATACCTGTAAGAAATCCTATCAGCACGGCGCCTATGATATTTGTGAGCAATGTCAATATGGGAAAGCCTGTTTTAACCGGCAAAAGGCTTATCGCATATCTTCCCGCCGCACCCAACGCACCACCAAGAGAGACAAATAAAAATCCCATAATTGATACCCCCTGCAAATTTCGATTTGTATTACTACAACCTGCAAAGCATGATATATTCTTCCTCGCTTTCATCTACGATTTCAAATCCTGTTTTCAGATACATTTTTACCGCATAATTTTCTTTTTGAACCGAAAGCGACGCTTGTCTGTATCCTCTGGTTTTCAAAATATTGAGCATTTCTTTCATCAAAGATGTTCCTATACCAAAGCCGCGATATTCCTTAATAAGGGAAATGACAAAAGAAGGCGTGTCGTCATCAATGTGCCCGTAATCGTCCATAATGCGCACCCATACTGCGCCGACAACTTTGTCGCCCACTTCTGCAAGCAATCCCACATCGTCATTTTTCTTCCCGAAGCCTGAGATATATACTTGCAGCTCCGGTCGCTTGACAATGGATTTGGACGGCGCAGGCATTCCTTCCGGCACAAAAATAGCCTCATACAGAAAATCTTCAAGCATGCCGTATTCTTCCTCTGTTATTTCCCTGATTGTATAGTCCATAATATTGAGAACTTCGTCGAGAAATCGGAAAGGCGGTGAACTAAAGGACTCAATCAAGCTTGACGGCGGTACCGGAGGCCGTGACCATCAACATGCCGTTGTCGGTGCCCAGCACCTCATAGTCAATGTCGATGCCGACAACGGCATCCGCCCCCAACTGGGCGGCCCGGGCGGCCATCTCGTCCATCGCCTGCGTCCGTGCGCGGATGAGTTCCTCCTCGTAGGAGCCGCTCCGGCCCCCGATGAAATTGCGGACGCTTGCCGCGAAGTCACGCAAAAAATTCACGCCGGAGATCACCTCTCCGAACACGATGCCCTTGTATTCGACAATGTTGCGCCCCTGGACGCCGGGTGTTGTAGTCAGTATCATGTTACATTCAAATTTCAGTTCTTTCACTCCCCTTTCCGCCCGCGCACCCAGACGTGCTCGATCTCGCCGACATAGACGGAGTGGACGCCCATCCGGCCCCGCGCGTAGAATTGCTCGGGAACATCGCCGAAGCCGCTCTCGTCGAAGGGCGCGCCATAGATCTTGCGGGCCTCGATGACCATGTCCGCTTCTGCGAAGGAAGGGAGTCCGCTTTCCAGCCACTCCAGCGTCAGGCCGGAAGCCTGGATCTTGTCGCCGTCCCGCCCGGAATGGCTGCCCAAATATTGCAGGGCATCCCGACATTCCGGCGGGAAGAACACCACCGTGAAATGTCCGTTCTTCTCCATGAAGGCGTGGGTATAGCGGCTGCTGGACACGTACACCGTCACGACGGGCCGGTTCCAGAGTTCGCCGAGCGAACCCCAGGAAATGGTCATCGTGTTCACATCCCCGGGCACGCCGGCCGTCACCAGCGCCCATTCCTGGTCGAAGAGCCCGATCGCATTCTCCCGAATCTCCGTGGGCTCGATTTCCCGCATTGTCTGATTTTCCATTTTGCTTTTTGTTGTTCCCTGCCCGCAGGCAGTCAGCGCCGCCACGGCAAGCGCCAGAATTATCGTTCTATTCATGGGTAATTTGTTTGATTGCTTTGGCCGGGACGCCCGCCACGACGGTCCGGGGCGCCACATCCTTGGTCACCACGGCTCCCGCCGCCACGACGGCGCCTTCTCCGATCGTCACCCCCTGCAGGACCGTCACGTTGGCACCCAGCCAGACCTTGTTCCCGATGCGGATGGGCTTGAAGGTCATGTCTCCCCTCCGGGCCGGGTCCATTTCATGGTTGATCGTGCACAACGTGGCATTGTGGCCGATCAGGCAGTCCTCTCCGATGAAAATGCCGCCCTGGTCCTGGAATTTGCAGCCCATGTTGATGAAGGTCCGCGCTTCCACCCAGGTGTTCTTTCCGCAATCCGTATGGAAGGGCGGAAACAGGCCCACGGACGCCGGAAAATCGTGTCCCCACAGTTCCGCGAGCAGCTGATGGAGGTCTGCGGGCTCGTGATAGCGGCCGTTGATCTCCGCCGTGATCCGCAGGGCCTCCTGCGAGAGCCGGTGCATCATCAGGTGCGCTTCCGAGCCGCCCGTCACGGGCAGTCCGGCGTTCATGTGCGTCCTGAATTCTTCGAGGGTCATCCGTTTGCTTTCTTCTTTCGGTCTTCTTCCAATGGCAAATTTAACCATTTTCCCCTCACTTCACAAAAGCACATCACTTTACATATCAATGTTACACAAAGTTCTCTTCTGGAAACTCCGCAAACCTTATACTTCTGGATGCCTCCGTTCGCTGGAATGTTTCAAAGAAGGTGGATATCAGCCTTACGGCAGCAAACCTTCTCAACCAACGGGAGTACCTATACGCAAGTTACGGACTGCTTTGCGAAACAGAATATATGTACTGTCTTCGAGGACGGAGCATTATGGCAAGTATTCAAGTGAGGTTGTAATATAACAAGGCGATCTTTTGATCATTGCTCAGAAGCTGTTTTGAAATGAATGAAAAAAGTTGTTATGAGAGCTAATAAATAATTGAAAATCAGTAGGTTAATTGAAA
>CANPZS010000030.1 GCA_947588835.1 uncultured Bacteroidales bacterium
CCTTGCATTCGTTGCGCAGACGATGGAACAGGAAGTTCTCGCTGTCGAAGCCAAATGCTTCGGCGGTTATCCCGAGCTCATTTACCCGATTTCCGGCGAAATCTTTGCAGATTCCGAGAATTCTGACGAAATTTGTTATGAAGTTGCGCATAAGCAGACAGATAGTAGTTATCGGTGTAGTTACCACTAATTTACTAAAAATCTGCATATTGCGCAACTTTTTCATTTATATATCCTTAAAATTCTAATTCAACCAACGAGTTATTTGTGTAAAAAAGTATTAACGAAATTTTTTAGTTGTAAAACTATAAAAAATAGTTGCATGTGAAGATTTTTTAGTTATCTTTGCCGGTGAACCTGCTGCGCCCGGCCGGAATCCGCCGCCTGGGTGGCGATGAAAGACAACGAAGCAAATAAAGAATAAGATACGGAACACGATGAAAGAGAAGCATATGGAACCGAACAACACGAATGTCCCCGAACGGCTGACGCGTCGCGAGGAGGAGTTGATGCGGTGTTTCTGGGAGCGCGGCCCGCTGTTCGTGCGGGAATTGGTCGATATGGCGCCCGAACCGAAACCTCATTTCAATACGCTGTCGACCATGGTGCGGGCCCTTGAGGCAAAGGGTTACCTGTCGCACCGCGTTTTCGGGACTACTTATCAGTATTATCCGCTCGTGAGCGAGAATGATTTCTCGCGTCGCACGCTGGGCAACGTCGTCCGCCGCTATTTCGCGAACTCCTATACGCGGGCGGTGTCGGCGCTCATCGAGGAGGAGGCACTCACGGTCGAGGAACTGCGCGACCTGCTCGACCGCATCGAAAAACAGCATGAACGCTGACTCTATGGACACGATGTACGGATTGGCGGTTTATGCGTTGAAAACGGGGGCATGCCTGGCCGTTTTCTACCTCTTTTTCAAACTGATGCTGAGCCGGGAGACGTTTCACCGTTTCAACCGCGCGGTCATCCTCGGCGTTCTCCTGCTTTCCTTTGTGCTGCCCTGGTGCGAACTGACGATTTACCGTGAGGTGCCGATGCCGGAGACGCCAGGACCGACGCCGGAGGCCTTTCTTTCGGCCTTTGAGGAGCCGGCCGATGCGGTGGCGGCGCCCTTTCCATGGAAACGCATCATCGGTTTCCTCTATGCGGCCGGAGTGGCAGGGATGCTCGTGGCGATGCTGGTTTCGGTGGTGCGTGTGTGGCGCATAGTGCGAAGCGGCCGCCGCACGACGCTTCCCGACGGACGGGTTCTCGTACTCACGAAGCAGCCTACGGCTCCGTTCAGCTGGTGGCGCTACATCGTGCTCTCCGAGGCGGACTATGCCGAAAGCGGGAGCATCATCCTGCTTCACGAAACGGCGCATCTTCGGATGCATCATTCGTGGGATCTGCTGCTGACCGATTTGGCTGGATGCCTGCAATGGTTCAATCCGGCCATGTGGCTGCTGCGTCGCGATTTGCGGGCCATTCACGAGTACGAGGCCGACGAAGCGGTGCTGGACAGCGGTATTGATGCGCGGCAATACCAGATTTTATTGATAAAAAAAGCTGCTGGCGGGAGGTGGCTCTCGGTCGCCAACAGCTTCAATCACAGTAAACTTAAAAACCGTATTACCATGATGTTGCAAAAAAAATCATCGCGGTGGGCAGGAGCGCGGGCGCTCTTCGTCGTGCCGCTCGCGGGGATCGCGCTAAGCGCCTTCGCCCGCACCGTGGAGGTTCCCGTCGGGGACAAAAGTATGCAGAATTCCGATAAATCGGAAATTTTCGCCGGGAAATCCGACCGGCAGGTAAAGATTCGCTTTCAGGTCGTTGATGCATCGGGTGGGCCGATGTCCGGGGTCGCCGTGTTCGAGTCCGGTACGGCCCGTGGCACGATAACCGATCTCGACGGGGCGGCGGAATTGCAGATTGCCGATTCGTCGTCGGTTGAGCTGCTTATGGTCGGCTATGAAACTGTTCACATGACCTACAGCAAAGGCACGGTCGCCATGTCCGGATCCGGTTCGATGCAGGCGACCGTGTCGGACGATGTTGTGGCGGTGCGTGTGCAGATGACTCCTGAGGAGTCTGGCGTGAAGAAAGAGGTCAAGGTACGGCCCGATGTCTATGTCGTTAAGACGAGCGACGATCCGATCGCCATTCGGGGTGACGGTTTTGAGCCGGACGCGAAGAATCGGCCGTTGTGTCTGGTCAACGGCGAGGAGGTCACCGATATGCAGTCGCTCTACCAGAAGCGAATCGAGTCGGTAATCTTCTTGAAAGACGCTTCGGCTGAGGCGTATGTAGAAAAGTACGGCGACAAGGCGAAGGACGGCGTTGTTCTCATCACGTTGCGCAAGGAGGGTGATTCGACAGTGGATTTCCAGAGCGACGAATGGAAGGAGAAATTGGAGGAGCTGAACAGAAAATCAGCGGAGTTGGACAAGAAGTCGGCAGAGTTGGAGGCTTATTTCCAGAGTGACGAATGGAAAGGGAAATTGGAGGAGCTGAACAGAAAATCAGCGGAGTTGGACAAGAAATCGGCGGAACTGGAGGCTTATTTCCAGAGCGACGAATGGAAGGAGAAACAACGAAACTTTGAAGAAGCGCAGAAGCAACTGGAAGCCGAGTTGAAGGAGAAGCAACGGGCGTTGGAAAAGGCTCAGTAGGAGCTGAAAGTCTATTCTCAAAGCATTGAATAGGAAGAAAAACAGCGGCTTCTCGAATGAGACAGCAGCAACTGACTGGAAACATCGAGGCTCTGCACTTGCCATGCAAGAGTCGTAAAGCACATTTAGCCTGAACTGCACCCCAAAGGTTACACACAAACTTTTGGGGGTGCTTTTAGAGACCTAAATCAGGGAAGGTCAGTATGCCCCAGAGCAGAGATCCTTTGGAGAATGCCATTGACGAACAGGCCACACGCGATCTGAGCCGTCAACGAAAACAGAGAAAGTGTAAAGGCTTTTAGAGATAAAAAACACCGACTGTAACCCCAGTCAGTGATAGTGTAAACAATATTAGTTAATCTCCTCTAAAAGTGTCAACCTAAATCAGGGAAGGTCAGGAAGGTCAACTTGACGACAAGTCAAGGTATTGTGATTCCACAAAACTTTATTAAATTTGCGACCATACTCCACAATTTCATAAGAAATTATGGAGTATGGTTAAGATATTTTTGGTAAATCATGTATCAGCGGTTAATCGACATAGCGGGCAAGTTGGATGAGGGCATGTTCCTGTTCGGCGCGCGTCAGACGGGGAAATCCACCCTTTTGAAAGAACGATTCAAAGGGGAGATCTATTACGATTTGCTTGACCCGGAGCTGAGGAGATTCTTTAAAAGGAATCCGAATGCGCTTAAGGAGGCCCTCGCGGACAAGCCGGCCGGAACACTGGTCATCATTGATGAAATCCAGAAAGTTCCGAAATTGCTGGATATCGTCCATTCCTTGATGGTCGATAAAGGGCTATGGTTCATTCTCAGCGGTTCAAGTGCCAGGAAACTCAAGAAAAAGGGGGCGAATACCCTGGGCGGCCGGGCGATTCCGGAAACGCTGTATCCCCTTGTATGGCCGGAAGTCACGGATTTCCAGCTGGACCGAGCAGTCCAGAATGGCATGATTCCCCGCCATTATCAGGTGCCGGACGCCACAAAACGGCTCAAAGGTTATGTGGAAGTCTATCTGAACGAGGAGATCCGGGAAGAAGGCGAAGTCCGGGAACTGGAGGCCTTTGAACGGTTCATGGAGGTCGCCGCCATTTCCGATGGCGAAATGTTGAATTATTCGAACATCGCTTCTGATTGCGGCGTTTCGACCAAGACCGTTCAGTCTTATTTCCAAATTCTGTATGACACGCTTATCGGTTATGCGATTCCGGCATATAGGAAAGTGGTCAGGAGAAAGGTTGTCCAGGCTCCCAAGTTCTACTATTTCGACGTGGGGCTTGCCAACTACCTCATGGGCCGTCATGCCCTGAAACGCGGCACAGACGATTACGGACACGCCTTTGAGCATCTGGTGATGCAGGAAATCATCGCTTACAAGGGATACAACGACAGACAAGACGTCATCTCCTACTGGCGTACCTACGACAAGAAAGAAGTGGATGCCATTATCGGGGACGCCCGGGTGGCCATTGAGATCAAATCCTCCGAACAGATAAAGTCCAAGCACAAGGCGGGGTTGAAAGCCTTCAAGGAAGATCATCCGGACTGCCGCTTGATTCTTGTCTCGTTGGAGCCCCTCTCAAGAAAAGTGGACGGCATCGAACTGATGAACGTGCTGGACTTCTTCAAGCAGCTTTGGGACGGAAAAATATTCTGATTGACAGCATTTTAGCACGACTATACTCATGGCGAGGAGAAGAACGAGGAGCGGTTGGAGAGCCTTTGAATAAAAAATAAGAAGGTGTGCCCCTTATGCCTGCTCAAGCTTGGATATACTGCACTACCCGGGCCGAAATGTCCATCCTGAATTTTGTCGACTTAGCCCGTTATTAGTAGAATAATGTGCCCGAAGCTGACGCTTTTCCGATCTTTCGAAAGGGAAAGGAGTTCCGATTCTTCGGGATAATCCCGTTTATTCAGCACCCGGCAACTGATGTTCACCTGCTGCCACAATACTGAGAGCGTTTTCTTCCTGTACATTGTCAAGTACGTTGACGAAACTGCCGGCAGGCGCACGGGCTGGCGGCCGGGGATGTCGAAGAGACTCCCTTGATGACCGCAATGGGTTCGAGGGCCGTCGTTGTCTTCGCGAGGTCTGCCTGATTGGCCATGACCTCCTCTATGTCCTTGTATGCGGAGGAGGCCTCCTCAAGGTCCTTCCGGCAGCGTATTCCGTGGACGATTCCCTTGGCTTCGAGCTTCGCCTGCTCGGCCTTCAAGTCAAGGGTCTTCACCGCCTCCGTCCTTGACATCCTTCTGCCGGCTCCGTGCGAGCAGGACATGAAGGCGTCCGGGGCGCAGTCCTTGAGGACTCCACAGATACGGTCCATCATGAGTTGCCTGTTGGCAAGGGCGAACTGCACGCAGTACTCCATCTCCTTCCAATAGTCCTTGAACTCCTTGCATCCGACAGGGAGGAACGCCAGGTCTATGTCGGGGTTGACCTTGGAGAACCACTGAGCGTCCAGATGCTTGGCAACCTTGTCGTAGTATTCGGCTACCTGAAGGCCTATGTTCTTCGACCCGGAGTGGATCATTATCCACATCCAGCCGTCCTGGTCCTTCTGGAGTTCGATGAAGTGGTTCCCTCCTCCGAGGCTCCCGAGCTGCTTGAGCGCGGACTTGTATTGGCGGGACATGGCCCCCTTTGGTTGCCAGTACGTCTCCGATGGTCATTCCCACACCGGCATGGACGTCCGGCATGAACGCGAGGTAATGAAACCGAAGGGCAGCGTTGTTTTATCGGCTTCCGGCCGCAAAGTGATACGTTGCGCAATGTTAGAATGCGCTCGCGAGTTAGAAAACGGCTATTTGCGGACGAGTCTGCAGAGGGCTTCCAGATACCGGTCGATATTCTCCATGCCCGCTTCGGCCAGCGCCTCGTCGGCCTGGTCCTCGAAGCGGTCGCGGCTGCGCTGGAAGATAAAGCGCTCCAGGGGAATGTCCGGGTCGCGGCTTTCCGCCTCTTTGAGGAAGACTTCCTTGAAACGCGGCAAGTCACATTTTCTCCACCACCACAGGCGGTTTCGCTCCTGATCGGAAAACTGCTGGACGGTCAAGGTAAGTTCCATCTTGTAGTCGTTGATGCGAAGCACATCCGGAATGCTCCAGCTCATGTGGGTGACGAGGGCGTGCATGGCGTAGCAGACGGTAATATGCTTCAAGGGCGGAATGTCGAGCCAGGCTTCCGCCCAGGTGTCGCCATCATCCAGGTCATTGGCGCAACCGAGCTGCTCGTCGGTCATCGCCGGCGAGTCGTGCTTCATGTCGAAGAGATTGACGGACGGACTTGCAAAGACCATCGTTGGCTTGGACTCCTCGGTCTCCTGCAGGATCGCGGCCATGCGGACGAAGTCGGAGCCGTAGTAGGTATCGTCCTCCAAGCGAAGGACGGAACCGGGCAGATCGAACTCGGCAACCAGCTTGCCCTCGACCATAAAATCGTCATCGAGGGCCTCTCGCGGCATGGACAAGGCGGCACGGGCCAGCCGGGCCGTTCGTTTGTAGGTGCGGTTGGTCAGGTCCAGCAGCAGGGCGTTGACCTTCTCAAGCCGGGCGACTTCCGCCGGCGTGCAATGCTTCTCGAACAGGTGGTGCAGAAGATAACTGCGATGCACCATCATCTCCTCGACGCGGTCCACGGCGGTTCTATTCCTGCGCCAGCGCCACCACTTGGAATGTCCTCCGCCATCGGCAAGCGGGTCGCCGGTCCTTCGCAGAATCTCCTTTTCGAGTTTTTTCAGCTCGCACCGAAGTTGTTCGTCGGTCATGGAGCGATAGTCGGTTTTGCTTTCCATGTTCTGGGATTTTGATGTTGCAAAGAAAAGTAGTCTGGCTGCCAATCTTTGGCAGGATGCTGATTTACTTTTACCGCAAGAAACAAACAAGCCTATGTTACGAGCGATGAAAAAGGTCCTCCATCGTTCCCTCGCGGGAAGAAAAAGATCTCCATGAAGACTGGTCCATCTTCGAATGCCAGATGGCTCCGACCTGGGATTTGGAGATGGAGCTCCTGCAGTACAACGACCAGATTGGAGTTCTCGAGCCGCAGTGTCTGCGGGACGTGATGATAGAACACGCCTGGGACATGCTGCACCTCTATGAGGAAGCATAGGTGTAACGGGAAGCTGCCAGCGTCCCAAGGTGTGACCGATGCCGGATTGTGGCAGCATACGCTCCCGCCAAATAGGTCAGACGCGCGGCCTGATTTTAGTCAAAATGCTGATTTTATTGGAAATACGGTTGTTTATTGCGTGTTTTTGTGGCGTTTCACTTGGTATTTTTGTGGTCGTTTGTCCCGTGTTAATCCTTGAGACATGCCAACGGAATGACCTTCACTCCATCAGTACGAGTGTATGCCATGCTTCCACCAGTCATGACAATAAGCAAATCGGGTTCCTGAAGAGGTACTTGTTTTTCCGTTTTGTTATATTCCTGTATCAGTCTTCTGAGCTCGAGCAAATGTTCGGCCCCTTCATCAATTTCACTACTCCCGAGCTTGCACTCAATCAGAGCATAGCGTCCATCTTCCAGATGCAACACAAGGTCAGCTTCTAATCCATAGCGGTCACGGTAATATGAAATGCGGCTGTTAAAGTCAGCTGTATATGCCTTCAAGTCTCTAATACACATCTGTTCAAAAATGAAACCAAACGTATTAAGTTGAGTCTCTAATGCTTCTGCATTGACATTCATAGCAGCCACGGCAATAGAGGGGTCAACGAAGCAACGCTTGGGAGAACTACGGATGGCGGTCTTGCTGCGGATAGCAGGACACCACGCATCTAAATCTTGGATAACGAACAGTTTTTCCAAGGCTGCAATATAATCATCAAAGGTATTCATAGTCAAACTGATGTCTCCCGATGCCGTAATATCTGCAAGGATATTGCTTTTCTTGGCCAATGTGCTGATATTTCTGGCATACGATCGCATGATTTGCCGGGCAATCTTCGGATTCCGCTCTTTGTTATCAACTGCCGAAATATCATTCTCGCAGACACTGTTTACATAATCCTTAGCGATAGACAGACCTGCTTTTGCAGGTATTTGCAATGTGGCAGGCCAACCTCCTCGGCAGGCAGCCAGAATCAATCCCGGAATATCCAATTTACTGGAAGCCCCATCAATATCGTAATTAGGGTTGTTGAATAGTTCTTTAATGGAGACTTCCCCGGATGATTCCAAAGATTCCCACAAACTCATTGGGTAGATCTTCATGCGGGTAATGCGTCCAGTTCCCGTATGCCGAATCTTTGTTTTATTCACGGTGTTGCTTCCCGTTAGAATGAATTGTCCGGGTTTGCCTCCTGCATTATCGACGGCTGTACGTACAGCATCCCAAATCATTGGGGCATCTTGCCATTCATCAATCAATTTCGGCTGGTCCCCTTTCAATAGCAAAGAGGGCATTGTTGCGGCCGTGGCAAGGTATCCTGCTGCTTTATCCGGGTCCTGTAATTTGATTACGCTTTTGGCTTGCTGTTCTGCAGTAGTTGTTTTACCTGTCCATTTCGGACCTTCTATCAGTACGGCTCCAAATGCATTCAAGCGTTCTTGAAGCATTTTATCTGCTACTCTTGACAAGTATTTCATGACGAGTGGTTTGTTTTTTGCGCAAAGATACTGATTTTATTGGAAATACGGTTGTTCATTGCGTATTTTTGTGGCGTTTCACTTGGTATTTTTGTGGTCGTTTGTTCCGCGTTTGCTGTCATGCGCCATACTGGGATTTTGCCGTCAACTTCAATGGTCTGCGAAGTCAAACTACGCCTTGGGCATAAAATTTTTCCTCTCTGCCATTCTTTGGCAGAGAGGAAATGTACCTTTGTAGCCTAAAAAATCTGCGTATGTTACGAGCGATGAAAGATGTAAAAGGTACTTGCGGCGGACGGTTGCTGGGGTGCGCCGCGGCTATTCTTGTGCTGTGCACCTCCTGCGAGGGGTATGTATTCCGGCACTGGGACCGCCTGCTGGAGGCAAGGCGGGAAGTGGAGGCGCAGGATTGCATAGCCGTGCTGCAGGAACTCCTCGATGCTTCGGGCGGGAATCTTCCCGCCGTGTCCCGGATGACGGCCATGAGCCCGAACGTCATCCTCCGGTTGCTGGATGGCCGGTCGACCCCGACCCGCACGGCGGAGGTTGCCATTCAGACGGTAGCGGAAGATTTCTACTTCTATAAGAAACGCTTCTGGCAGCTGTCCCTGACCCGCGACTGGAAGTGGCGCAGCCCCCGGTACTGGTTCATGAATCTGCCATACATCGCAGATCCTTTCCTCAATTATCCCCATGACAGGCTGGAGCGATTGACGGATATCGAATTGGAGCCGGGAGAGGATCCGTCCGAGAAATATACGAATTATGATTGGTTGAAACCGGAAACAAGCAGGGGAAGGCACCTGGGTAGCGAACGAAATTCTCGCAAATGTTTGTTAAATCGTACTTCGCCCTGACGAATGCCCCAGCAAATTGCAGGTCATTTCCAGACGATGGATTGTCGAAAGAACTTGCTTCTGGTTGGGAAACTTCCGCTTTTTGTTTGATTTCAAAACTGCTTCTGAATTTTAAGAATATGAGAAATGAATTAGAGAAAATGCTCTCGGAGAAGTACGAATGGTGGGCTTGTTTTAGCGAGGGCCTGGCGAGGGTGAGAGCGGACGGCAAGTGGGGCTTTATCAACCGAACCGGGAAGGAGATTACCCCGTTGAAATACGATGAAATAGGTTTTTTCTTCAAGGGCCCGGCGATGGTGAAATTGGATGGCAAGTGGGGCTTTATCAACCGAACCGGGAAGGAGATTACCCCGTTGAAATACGATGAAATAAGTTGTTTCTTCGAGGGCCCGGCGAGGGTGAAATTGAACGGCAAGTGTGGCTTTGTCGACCGCACTGGCAAGGAGGTAATCCCGTTGAAATATGATGAAGCATGGGATTTCTGCGAGGGCCGGGCATATGTGAAATTGGACGGCAAGTACGGTTTTATCGACAAGGACGGGAATGAAGCGGCCCGTTGAACCGGTCGGATAGAGATTCCTTAAATACCTATAGAACCGACCATGAAATTGCGAAAGCAAGACTCCGGGTAGCGAGCAGGATTCTCGCAAATGTTTGTTAAATTTGTAAAACTGATGTTATGAAAGTTTTTAGAATCAAGCCCAAACGTATCAAAAAGTCGAATGGGCAGGTGCTGACCCCCGATATGGAGGTTGTCGTGACGACGCGCTCGCACTGCAACACGCCGTTCTACAACGGGGCCGTGGAGGTCCAGGAGGCGTACATGCGGCTGTACGGCTTCGATTACAAGAAATCCTGTTGCTCCGGAAACGATTTTGATTTTGAACCATTGGGGTAGATACGTATGAAAGTCTATTTTGCCGGTTCCATACGCGGCGGACGTCAGGATGCTGGGCTGTACAAGCGCATCATTGCCTACATCCAGCGCAGCCATGTCGTCCTGACAGAACACGTCGGCGACCTGTCGAAGAGCAAGACCGAGGGGCTCCCGAATCGGGAGGCCGCCATCTACGAGCAGGACACGGCCTGGCTGCGGGAGGCAGATGTGGTGATCGCCGAATGCACGACACCTTCCCTGGGCGTTGGCTATGAACTAGCCTATGCCGAGGCCCACGGCATCCCGGCGCACATTTTCTATGACAAGCACCGGACGAACCTATCGGCTATGCTGACGGGAGATGGCTACTTCCATATTCATCCTTATAGGGACGAAGCGGAAATCTATCCGCTCCTTGATGCGATCCTGTCTGAACTTGATGACGCTGAGCGCAAATATATAGAAGACAGCAAGATTGTCATCCCTGAAAGTGCTCCTGAAAGAGCGCCGAAACTATTCAGGAACTGTTCACAAGAAACGGAGATTGAAATCCCCGAATAGTATCAAACATTCTTATACATGATTCTATGGCAGACGACCCGTTATTAAATGGTATTAAGATGATTAAATTTTGAGAATATGAAACGGCAATCAAGAAAAATGCTCTCGGAGAGGGACGATGACATGTGGTGGCATGATTTCCTCGAGGCCCGGGCAGATGTGAATGTGGACGGCAAGTTGGCCTTTTTCGACTGCGACGGGAAGGAGATTACCCCGTTGAAATATGATGCTGAGTCTTGCGATTCTCCCAAAAGCCGGTAAAGGTGAGATTGGATGACAAATGGGGCTATATCGACAAGGACGGGAATGAACATTTCGATTGACAAGCGGCGCGTTGAATCGGTCGACTTGTTTATTTTGTGTTTCGTACCAGGGCAGGTATGGCCTTCCCTAAACGTTTTTAATCCTCATGGTGCGATTCGCCTCTGATTGCCCCAACTTGGGGCCAGTGCCGCAATGCCTTGTATTGCGGGTTCGCGGTGTTAGTTTTTGCCCAATTAGTCGCTTTCCTCGACAATTTTAAGTTCCTTCGCAGATGCGCGGTCTGGTTTTTGTCAAGATACTGATTTTATTGGAAATACGGTTGTCCATTGCGTATTTTTGCGGCGTTTCACTTGGTATTTTTGTGGTTGTTTGTTCCGCTGCGCCGTATTGGGATTTTGCCGTCAACTTTAATGGTCTGCGAAGTCAAACTACGCCTTGGGTGACTGGCTGGCCTACTTCGTGGACCACGTCCACGAGTACGACTATGCCCTGAAACGCGACCTGGCCGAACTGCTGCCAGGCTCCATGAAGGCGAAAGCACTCGTGGGAGAAGCAGGAGCGTCACCTGACGAACCGTAGAAACTCCTGCCTAAACAGGAGAATCTTCCAAAACTTGCAAAGCTACGGCTCTTCTGGGGAATCTCCTAGACGGGGTTTCAGCGAATGCCTTGATTTTCGCGCCGATGATGTACTTGCGGCCTGCGCTGCACAGCGTCCTGGCGTTTCTTTAGCTCATCGGCTGGCAGATCCGGCCTGTCACCAAATGCCGAAACTCCTCGTCCGCAATCGCATTGAACTCGATGCTATCATGCACTTTGCCGATAAACGTCTGTGCCATCGTCAGGTGGGCGGATCAGATGTTGGAAAGTAAATCCGCCTCCATGGTTCATGCTCCGTGTCCGCTTCGCCGTCAGAGTCAGGATAGCTCTGTTTTAATATTTGGAACATGGTTTCCCCGTGTTTTTTAATAGACTCAGCATTCCACGTTTTGTTGAAAGTAAACGCATGCAACATTTTTAAACTCTCAATTGAACCACTTCTGGAGTTGTCCAGAAAGGCTTCGACGCGAGCCTTTTTCTCTTGATATATAGAATTGGATAACGCAGAATTCTGCTCGGACGAAATCATTACCAGGTTTCCGAAAGAATCACGATCTTCCTTTCCTAGTTTAAGAGTATCCTCTTGCAAAGGGGTTTGTGGAGCGATATGCTCAATTGACCTCCTACGCTTGAAAACATATTTCTCTGCAACGTCAATAGCTCTCCTGTTGCCATTATTTTGAAGAGAAGTGTCATCGCCTTCTGCTTTAAATAAATCTTCACGGTTAAGCCAAATATAAAAATCCAAACGCCAAAACCAATAACGGTCAACATCTTCGTAATTAAGGGATTCGTAATTTAGCTTCTCTTTAGGATGCGTTTGATCATCCATAGATTTTAATTTCTTAAAAAGAGCGTCTGGCTCAACAGGAGTATCTGTGTCAACTATATCCATTAACGTGTTGAACCACTGATAGTACGTTACTGGAGAAGAATTTACGTAAAGCATTGATTCAAACATCTTTAAAGTTCTTACGTCGTCTTCTTTTTCAAGGAAAGGAGTCTCCAAATCATAATCATAGTCGCCCTGCCCATCAAGAATTCGTATAAAATAGATGTCCATGAGAATCCTATAGCGAACAAGACACTTGAAGAAATCCTTGATTTCTTGACTATCTACTTGATCAAGTAGACGCTTTTCAAAGGTACTAACCAGATTTGCTTTATTGAAAAAAACCGTGATATCTCCAGTTTCCTTGCCTTTATCATGTAAAAAACGGTATAAGCACTGAAGCAAAAAATCAGAAAAACTCATTACAGCATGACTGCCACTTCCCGTACTCTGGTTCTTTGCGGGTGCTTTTTCACTTTCTTTAACGTCCTTGATCGTGCTCCCGCTGGCATTTTCCTCTTCCGTTTCCTTGAAACCGTTCAAAAGATTTTCATCAAACAATGCTTGGGGGTTCTTACGGTCAGAAGAGATGGCCTTTCGAATCCTTTCTTTCATACCGCTTTCATCTTCTCCTTTCGCACGTCTAACTCTAAAACACGGAGTATCCATATCTGTTATACGATTCCACGCCTTTGTGAAAAAATCTTTTTCAGATGAAAGTTTGTGGAGCAATTTTACTTTAATAATCTCGTGCCCTTCCAGATTCCTACCTGTAGAGTTCATTCTCTCAAAGTATTTGTTCAGAGAAGATTGACGATAATTATCAGGTAAGGACGTAACAAAGAATGTCATATTCTTGTAAACATACTCTGCAAATTTTTCTTTCGATTCTTTCGATTCAAAATGAGAATTCAGATATTGTTTAATGCACTCTAGGCCTTGTTTCATTTTTTTGTTTTCGTAATTAGGACTCTGTTGCTCTTGTTTAATCTGTTTAATCAAAAATTCCAGATATTCTTGATCCTCCGGTCTGGCAGAAAATTTTAACCGAAGTTCATTCTTGTCCTTATTTGTAATAAACTCCTCCCATGGGGTATAATGTTCAGAAAAAGCAATCCCCATCAGTATCATGACAGTGAAACGCTGTTGACCGTCCACCAAATCATTATTTGCGGTAGAAGTCAACATTCCAATATAATATGCCTTTCCCGAAGACTGTCGTCCTTTTAAATCATTCAGCAGTTGTGTAATTCTTTCTGAATCCCATTCGAAAAGCCTCTGATAGATAGGAATGGTATATGATTTGCTGCCAATCGTCTCTGGCGTCTCTGGCGTCAATTGCAAGTTATCAAAAATGTTCATCTCAAAACTAATTTAGTAATACTGGAAATCTCAATGTCTTGTTTACACAGATCATAGCAGCGAGACATTTCGTTTGAAAAACGATGCTGAATTTTTGTCTGTGGCTTCAAGGCGGGCATTTCTTTGATTGTCTGGTAAAGCTCCGCTAAAAAGAAAGTAGGAGAAGTAGCTCGGTCTATCATCATGACTATATTGGTTTTAGCCCCATACTCTTGTAATTTCCCAAGATTAACCCTAGAATTTTCGTACCTATGCATAGAAACACGTTTGGAAATCAACATCAATGCTTCGGTCAAATAAAGTTCACCAAATTTCAGATAGTAACAAAATAGCAAAGACTCTATCACATCTCTATACCATTTATGCGTCTCCATATCCAAGCGATGGATGGCTTTATATCCGTTTGTTTTGGTTAGAGAATTGAATCTGCTTAAAATTGTATCTACATATGTAAAGAAGTGGGCTCCACCTTGAATAGACTCGTTCCAATAAAACTGCTCGCCAAAAGGAGGAATCTCTGGAATAAATGGAGCGGCTTCAAATTCCCGTTTCACATTGTATTTTGCACTATCATCCCAGGATTGCATCCTAATCCAATGCCGTAATCTGAAGACGTACAAAGACAACGAGCGTACATAAGGCCGTTCACTTTCGCTATCGGCTTTATCTCCTTCCAGAATCATCTTGTCCCATTTCTTAGCCAAATGCATTGATTGCGCTTCGCACTCTGCGATGAAACGTAAATGATGCGCCTTCAACAGATCAAAATCAGATAAAGCTTTTCCTCTGGAATTTTCATTCGAAAAGAATGTATATGCCAAGTCAATAGAGGAGTCATTCAAAACAAGTACGTTGAATTCTATCCCATTCCATAATCTTTGTGCTGTGGTCCTTCTTTCATTACGCTTAATATAGGATAATATATTTCTAATCAGGTACTTGTTATATGCAATATAATCTTCTGCAAGTTTTGATCGAAAAGTTTCACTCAATAGGGGAATGCCATTGATGTGGAGAGCAGAAAGAATCAAAGAAAGAGTCACAAGACGCTGTTGTCCATCAATTATTTGGAAAGAATCAGCTGTTCTTTGAAGGATGATTGTGCCAAGACGGTATTTCTCTTCCTTACCCAAATTTTGCACATCATCCCATAAAACACGAATTGTTCTCTCGTCCCAGCAATATATTCTTTGATAATCTGGAATGCGTAAATTAAGATTAAGTAATTCCAATAGTGTCAATGTGTAAAGTTCAACTTCCCGTTTATTGTCATCCAATGAGATAGGATTTATTTCAAATTCTTCATTCTTCTGCTCATTTTTAAAATAATCTTGAATAGCTTTATTAAAGCGCCTTTGTATCTCCGAAAACACGTTTTTAGCGTCATCCCACCCATGAATGACAGATTTGTTACGACAAGCCATATAAGACCGAGGTTCAATTATCCAGCTATAATCTGAATCATTATCATTCGGGAAACGCTCTTTTAGGAACTCCGCCAAATCACGAAAATTATCTTCCTCTATTTGTAGTTCAATATAGGCGGGCCCATCAGGATGGTCATAGTGGAGGACATACCTCACATGTGTGGACGGATCTTGCTCATGCGAAAGCACGCTCTTTAAAACCAAACGTCGAGACCAGAAATTGCTTCTACGCCCCTTCCAATTGGATTGCTCTTCTTCAAACGAATCCGGAAACGCCTTTTGGATATGCTCTTTGAGTTGATTATCAATATAGACTGACTCCATGTGTGAGTATTTTGTAATATTGAATTATTTCTTTTTAACGTATAGTTTACACAAAAATATATAGTTTTATTGCCATAACTTGGCAGTTATACAAATATAACCAAATTTCTAAGAAGCTGAACGAATTTCACAGTCATCTATGGGAGATATTGATGAGAGAAGAACAATCTTCTACATCACCGGCATTGACTGCGGTATTGTCGATTTCCGCGAAAAAATCGCACCCTTTTGCCGAGACTTGAGAACGTGTGCTTGCCGGGGGCGTTCGTGAAGGTGCTAAAGTTGCCCTCGCAGTTCCTCGAAATAGGACACGTTCATAAAGGTGGTGCCGCTGAACGTCGCCTCTCTGATGAGCCCTTCCTCGTGGACGTGGCCGAATAGATGGTATTTGGGCCGGGCGGCGGCGATGGCCAGGTATAGGTTCTTGTCGCCCGTATTCCGGTCAAGGTGGCTATAGGCTGGACCGTGGGTAATCAGGAAGTCGAGGTCGCGGGGCAGGATCCCGGGGCCTTTCAGGTAAGGTCGCGCCGCGACGCCATAAAACCGGATGCCCTCGAAGTTGATCCCCTCGTTTTCCAACAGCACAATGCCCTCGGGCAGCAAGCCGCGGGCTTGCAGGGGAGCCGTGTCGAAAAGGCGGTCGTGGTTCCCGGGGACGAAGATGCGGAGCCTTGCCGGGCGGGAGGCGTACCAGGCAAAGAAGTCCTGCAGGTCGCGGGGATGGAATCCTTCGCAGGCGTCTCCCGCGCAGATGAGCACGTCGGCATCCGCGGGCATGGCGAGCCGGCGGTACATCCCGTGGGTGTCCGAGAAAGCGAAGATCAGCTGATTGTGGTACTGGAGGCCCATGGTTGGCAAGGTACACACGGCAGCTGCCAATTCTCGGCATTTGAGCAAATAATTTCAAAACTGCCATCTTTTGGCGGTTTCCGCGATCATCTTTGCAGCATGACAAGCAAGGAGGATAGGCAGACCCCGAATAGCAGTGCGGCGGAAGCGCTGCCGTTGGATAAGCGCTGCATCTGCGAGACAATCCCGAAGATGCGGGAGCGGCGGGCGTTCTTTGCCGCGATCGCCGGGAAGTATGCTTCAATGGATGCGTTTGTCCGGGACAACGGGCATTGGCTCGACATGGTGGGGATTGGATTGACCGGCGGCGAGAACCGCTTGACGCTGCATCTCCAGCTGGATGGCAGCGAATACGAAACGTATTTTATCGAATCCGGCAGGGATGGCCGCCTGGTCGTGGGCAACCTTGTCGGCTTTCAGGACTGGACCTGCGCGAACCGCTTGCTGGACCTCGACACCGGCGAGTATGGGAACGAACGTCAGCAAAACGACAAATAAAAACAGAATAACCATGAACGAACAGGAAAAGGCGCGGCTGGAGGAGCTGGAAAGCAAGGACGCCGCATGGCGCGAAAAATTGAGTGCGCACGACAGGGCGCACATCGATGACACGAATTCGTCGGGCTCAAAGAAGAGGAGGCGGCCTGCCTACGAAGGCCTGACTCCCGAGGAGAAGGCCGAATGCGACCGGTTACGCCGCAAACGCTACTGGGAATGGGTGCTGACGGACAGCGCCGAGGAGGATGCGCGTTTTGCCGAACTGCAAAAGGCGGACGAAGCGTGGAAGCGGAAGAGGAAAGAAAAGTGGGCGGCGCAGGCGGCGTCGGAGATGTCGGACGGGTATCGGGACGATCTTCCCGGCAAGCGTTTGAAAGTGGCATGTAGCCAGCCGGAAGAAACTCCGCCGGAGGAAAGGGACTGGAAGGCGGAGGTAGAAAAGGACATGGAGGAATACCATGAGCTATGCCGCCATGGAATGACGCTGGAGGATTGGCATGAATACCAAAAACTGGTGGATAAACGCCAGTCACGGTTATGGCTCGAGTTTCTGCCCGGAAATGAGGATTACGACTATGAATACGTGCTGGATTTGCTGCAATTCAAGATCAGCCGCATGATGGATTATTGGCGGTGGGACTGCCATAGCGACGATGGAGAATACATCCTTGGGCAAATGGAATTGGCCGTGCATCTGATCGGTATCATTCGAAACCATGGGTGCGACCCCGGCGAGAGTTGTACGCGGCGGCTTCGTCACCGGGTGAACCTGCGCAACCAGGCGCGTTTCACGGCCCAGCCTATCCAGTGGTGTCCCAGCAAGCGGCATGAAGTGCGTTGGAAGAAGGCGTGGCATCTGATCTTCAAGCTCCTGGAGGAGAAATTGCAGGAGTGGTGGGATTAAGGAACCGGGACATGTTACTCGGCCAGCTCTGCGTGCTTGCGATCTGGCTGCTGATCCTTCGTTACTAATTTAATTATCATGAAAAAAACTAAACATATTTTTTCCTATAAAGACCAATCAGTTGAGAACTTGATAAGAGTCCTACAAAAAGAACGAGAAGAACGAGAGAATGGGACTGACTCAGAATCTCAAAAGTCACTCTCAACTAAGAGTGATGAGAGAATCCCTGATGAGGAATTTTATGCACCTCCTAGTAAGAAGTTATTAGCTGACCTAAAAAGATGTGCCAGAAAATTGAATAAGATATCAAATGAAGAAGCAAGATTAATGGCTGATGAGATATATAAGGAATATGGAGAAATAAAGAGGAAAAACGGATATAAAATATGAGTCTAACTTACAGTTGCTTTTACAATGGTAAGATTAAGGAACAGAGACATGTTACTAGGAGATTTGATGCAAAGCGTGACGTTCGAGCAGATCGTTCCGCATATTGTAAGGGTGTTCCCGGAGCAAAAGAGCCAGATTCCCTACTACAAGGAGGCGTTCGATATCCTCCGTCACATGGAGTATGCGGAGAACGGCGAAACAATTCCCGTCGAATGGGTCCGCGAGGAGGATGAAGAACCATATATCCACATAGACAACTGCGAAGGGGATTACTGGGAATCCAACCTTGGCAAACGCCTGGAAATCGCCACTGACGTGCAGCTCTCCGATGCCGAACTGGCAGCCCGGTGTCTGTGGAGCCTCACGTTCTACCAGTTTTCGCCCGATGACGACACATATTATGAACGGATTCTTGGAAAACCAAAGAATCGTTACCAAGAAATGGCAAAGCGTCTGAAAGACAATAACTTGCTTAATTATGCGCGCATTGGGAAAAGCGAATTTAGGAAACAATTCGGTGACAGGACCCCCGCGTTTTCTTTGGAGACGTGGAAGATCATCGAGGGCAGGGAAAGGCGTCGCAACCGCGCCAAGCGAATGCGCGATGCCCGGCAAGAAAGGCGGATCCGGCATTGGGAATTTTTCGGAAACGTCGAAAACGAAATCCGACGCGTCCTCGCGCGGACGCAGGACATAGCGCGAGCAGAGCTGGAGCCTCTTTTCGAAATGCACTGCATCTCGCAGGCAACCTATCATTCCAGCGCATACGACCGGGCGAAACGGATTTCGTGGCTGCTGGAAACGCTGACCCGATACGGCGGCGCGGAGGAAACCGACCCGGGGGAGCATACACTTCTTGTCATCGTCCTGTCGGCCGACCCCGCCGCTCCGTTCGATGCCCGGGAGCGGGAGGAGGCGTCCGAACTCATTGCATACCTTACCCATCGCAGCCCAAGCGACAAAGTCCTTTGGGCGTTGGGCGCGAAGGAGGGACTTGGCGACGAGGCGGAACTGCTGATTCTGGAGGCAGCCGCTTAACCGGGATGACCCGCGGGGCGTGCCAGTTTGCGAGATTTTTTCAAACTGCCACTTTTTGGCAATTAATATTCTTATCTTTGCACCCAGAAAACTGGATTAAAGCACATTTGCCCAGACTGCCGGCGGGGAATGTGCTGGCCTTGAAAAAGAAGAGACAACACGATATGGCGAAAAGTTATTTCAACCGCTACGTCTGGATGATCGACACGATCAACCGGTACGGTCATATTTCCCGGAAGGAACTCAGTAACCTTTGGATGCGTTCTACGCTGAACGATACCCGCGAGGAACTTTATGAACGGACGTTCCACAATCACCGGGAGGCCATTCTGGAGACTTTCGGAATCGAGATCAAGTGCGACCGCTCGCAGGGGTATTATATCGCCAACAACGATGACCTGGAACGGAACGGCATCCGGCAGTGGCTCCTGGAGTCCCTGTCCATGAACAACCTGCTCAATGAAAGCGCCGACATGCGGGACCGGATCCTGTTCGAAAAGATCCCCTCCAGCCAGCGATGGCTGCCGGCCATTGTCAATGCCATGCGGGACGGGAAGGCCGTGGAGATCACCTACCAGAGTTTCTCGCGCGACGAGCCGACCACCTTCACGGTGCACCCGTACTGCCTGAAGCTGTTCAAACAGCGCTGGTACATGCTCGCCCGCAGCGAGGACTATGACCATCCGCGCATCTATACGCTGGACGAGCGCATGAAGAATGTCGTGCCGCTGAAGAAGGCACTGAAAATGCCCAAGAAGTTCAACGCCCAGGAGTTCTTCGCCAACTATTACGGCATTATCGTCGGAAAGGAGGAGAAGGCCTGTGAGGTAACCTTGAAGGTGGCCGCCAGCCAGGTGAAATACATCGAGACCCTGCCGCTGCACGACTCGCAGAAGAAAATCCAGGAAACCTCGGAATACAATGTGTATCAGTACTATCTGGTGCCTGAGTTTGATTTTCGGCGGGAGATCCTGCGCTGGGGGCCGGACGTGGAGGTGCTTGGCCCGGACTGGTTTGTAAAGGAGGTAAAGGAGGATGTCGCCCGGATGTATAAGAATTACGGATTATGACGGACTTTGCAGCGATTGACTTTGAGACGGCCAATGGATGCCCTTCCAGCGTGTGCAGCGTGGGCGTGGTGATTGTCCGCGGGGGAGCGGTGGCGGATACGTTCTACTCGCTGATCCATCCAGAGCCGGAATACTTCTCGTGGTTCTGCCGGCAGGTGCATGGGCTGACGGCTGGGGATGTCGAAGACGCTCCGGTGTTCCCCGATGTGTGGCGCCGGATCGAGCCGCTGATCGAGGGCCTGCCGCTGGTGGCGCACAACGCGCGGTTCGACGAAGGGTGCCTGAAGGAGGTGTTCCGGGTGTATCAGATGGACTATTCGGACTATGTGTTCTACGACACGCTGGCCGCATCTCGCAGGGTGTATGGCTGCCGGCTGCCCAATCACCGGCTGCAGACCGTGGCGGCGGCATGCGGCTATGACCTGACGCGGCACCATCATGCCCTCGCGGACGCGGAAGCCTGTGCGCATATCGCGATGAAGCTGCTGTAGATTGTACCTCCTACGGAGTCCAAATCCAAGCCTGTGACTCGTGCGGGGGCCGTATAATTACTTAAGTTGAACCAAGCGCTATGCATACGGTATGTTGACCAAGGCGGACATTAGCAAGTCAACTGCCTGTTTTTTGAAAAAATACAGTATCTCTGCAACAGCGAAACGGCTGTTTCGGAAATCGAGGGTGTGTTAGGCAAGGAAATCGGCGGCTATCTGACCAAACTGGAAATAGAGAACTACGAGAGCCTGAAGTCGATTATCAACCGGGACTACGAGACGTTCAGCGGCCTGATGCTTGAGCGCCATTTCCGGCGTGTGCTGATCGAACGTCAATCCTATACACGCATCGGCGGATGGTGGGACCGCAAGGGCGGGAATGAAATTGACATCGTGGCCGAAAATGAACTGGCCGGAGAAGCTACGTTCTTCGAGGTGAAGCGCAAATCCGGGAACATAGACATGAAGTTGCTGGAACAAAAGGCGGCCACATTTCTGCATGCCACCGGTGCGTTCAAAGGTTATAATATCTCTTACAAGAGGCTGTCCATGAATGATTTGTAAACCAATTCGGAAATGTGTGGGCAGCTCGGTCGCTATTGCTTACGGCAGGGAAATGCAGTTCGTTTGCAGCCACGCATTGAGCAATCTCGCCAACTCATCATTGTTCAGGTCCTGCATCAGGAAATGTGTATTGCCATAGATGCCGATTTTAGGGAGTTCCACCAATGTGGCATTGCCTCCGTGCCGGTTGACTGTTTCTACGAATTTGCGAGCCATTTGGAGACGCACACGTCAGTTTTCGTCACCGAGGTTTTCAGACGGTGTTTCGGGAATATAGTCACCGAAATAGAGAACAATCGGAATTTCCGTAAGCTGTTTGAATTGATTCATCGGAACAGGAATCCCGTCTGCGCCGCCTGTCAGTCCGTCTATCCGCTCCGGCACGTCACCTTCCGGAAATACGAAACCGCCCGGCTCATACGCGACGACCGCCTTTACTTCAACATTCTGCATGGCGGACAGCCATCCAGTGACGCCTCCCGCAGAATGTGTAACAAGAATATGGTTTCCAATGCGCTTTGACAATGCACCAAGAGCAGGAACGTCCTGGGCATGGTCGCTGATGTCGGGCGTCATTTCTTGGAAGAATTGTGAAAGCGATACGGAATCTTTCGGGAATTGTACGCCTTCGTTATAATTGGGCCAAATGCCGATACGCCATATATCGAACCAGAACATTTCATCGGCAACGGGTTTTACCGTTGTGTCGGCAGACGTTCTGCCCGCCCGTCCGCGACCGGGCAGAACGACAACGTAACTGCTCCAGCCGCGGCGCAGCATCAGCGTAGCGAATCCGTCACGACCGTCGGGAGTCATCTGCCAGCAGATGCCCGAACCGCCGTAACCATGTACATAGACCAGCGGTAGGGGATGGGCGTTGGCAGGAATCTGAAAATCCACGAAGGCATGGTCAGCGCGGTAACTCTGTCCTGTCTCCTCCTGCTCGGCAGTCCTGACCGAAAACCTCTTCATGGACAACTTGGACGGTGTAGCCTTCCTGGAGTCCGCAGAAGGCTCTCAGGCCATCGTCAATCTCCACGTTGAAGACGTGATGGCATTCTTGGCCAAGTAAGATGTTAATTTGACGAGTTTTCCGAACGGGATAATTCTGTTATAATATTTTTCTTGTATATATAAGTCATATAATCATCGGCGTCAGTTTTCCATTCATTGCCCTTGAACTCGTCGACCTTCTCGAAGCCGTGGCGGGCATAGTAACCATGGTTGCACGACGAGTCAGTCCATAGGTAGAGGCTCTCGTAGCCCTCGCTCTTTGCCAACGCCACAACCTCCGCAAGCAGCTGTTTGCCGCACCCATGCACCGTCGAGAGAAAGAACGACAAATACAAATCCTTGTCTGCCTGCATATGGCGATAAACCTTTGGAGAGGTCTTGCCGAAGTAATCACGCAGCGCGAATGCCTCCTCTCGCTGTTTCTCGTTGAACGACGGCATCTGAGCATCGAGCCACTTGTTGTAGCCGCTATCCTGCTTGATATTGCCCGCAAGGATGCAAGCGACCATCTTGCCACCGTCATCTACCATCTTGAAGGCGTATGGTGCACCATACCAGCCGTAGCGTATGATATACTCGCACATCAGCAGTCCGAACTCCTTGCCCAGACCCTTGGCGGCGTGCCCCTCGCCCCAAACGGGATAGGCAAGGTGTGCCGCCTCCAGAATGTCCGGTTCTGTGAATGTTTTGATTGTCATAAATTAAATTGTATTCAGTGAACCTCCATCTTTGAAAATAAGTTAATGACTATTACGCCGGCCATAATCAATGCAATGCCGATGTAAGCAGGTAAATCGGGTACTTGTTTGAATACAAAAATTCCAATGAGCGTTATCAACACGATACCCAGCGCACTCCATATTGCGTATGCTATACCTATGGGCATTGTTCGCAGAGCGTGACTCAAAAGATAGATCGAAAGTCCATAACTTGCTATCATTGCAATGGTTGGCAGGAGTTTTGTAAACTGTTCAGAGTATTTGAGCATCGATGTAGCAAATGTCTCCAAGACAATTGCCCCAATAAGGAATAACCATTCTTTCATAATTGGATTTCAAACATAGGAACCACATATATTATCGTATGGCAAAGATACTTAAATTCTCTCAAACTTGCCGTCAAATCCAAAACGACAATCGCCCCGGAACACCACGCCGACCTCGAAGCCCTAATCGAAGAACTGGACCTGGAATTCTGGGGAAAATAGGAATTCGTTGCAATGAAATCATCGGAATTATCGTAAATTCGGGACCTGAAAATTGGTCATGATGACGGTCGGGATCAAGCGTCGGACGCACGAGAAGGTCCAGTACTGCATCACAGCGATGGAAGCATAACAAACAAGAAGGGACGGTCCCGCTGAGGTCGTCCCTTTCGATTTGCCCCGGAAATGCGCGGCGGATGTTTACCTTTCGGTGAGGTTCAGGGCGGGGTCGTTGCACATAGCGAATTACCTCATCCGGATCGCGGCTTATGTCCTGTTGCAAATGTAGGAAGTTTTTTCTGATTTGCAAAAAGTGCCGTTTGGCATCTCCGGCAGGTCATTCCTGACTACAATGGGGCGGCAAGAAAACATCTTTGCCATATCTTGATGACAATATTCACAAAAAAAGAATATCAACTACTTGTAAAAATCCCATCACTCAAAATGTCCATTAGGCCACAAAAGCGGAACCACGTCGATACAAGTCTTGGCGAAGATTGACGGCAAGAACCTTGTCCATAAGTCCTTTGGCTGCAACCGCAACGAGCATTTCCGTGAATACGCATTCAATCACTGTCCCGCATTCCGCATCCACGAACAGCTTACCATACAAGAATAAAAAAGTTCGGAATGAATTTGCTTATCGCAGAAACGATGGAATATTCGTTGTCCCGTTAGGATGCCTTAGAGATTAGAATAATTACAGCCTAATCTATTAGTTGGCACACGGAATGTTATTCCACCTGTATATCCTCAATATTGACTAATTTATTGGCGATGGCGTAAATCGTCAGGCCGGCTGTCGTGTGAATCTGCAACTTGTTCGAGATATT
>CANPZS010000031.1 GCA_947588835.1 uncultured Bacteroidales bacterium
CCCCGGGGACCTCCTCCATGAAGCCGACGGCCGTGGCGCCGCTTACCTGACTGTAATCCACCTCTTCCCCCTGCTGGGAGTACCAGGTATAAATGGCATATACACGGTCGATGTCTTTGTAGAAGCTGTCATAGCTCAGCTCAAAGAAGACCTTGGCAACGAGCACGATGCCTACGGCCAGTCCCACGCCCAAGGACAGGACCTTGATGAAAATATCTGAATTGCGTTTCATTTTTCCGGTGCTTAGAATATCAATACATCGCTGTCACCATAGGTCTCATAACCGGAGGTGATGACTTTTTCGCCTGATTCGAGACCTTCCAGAACTTCATAGTACTGGGGATTCTGGCGGCCTATGCGGATTTCTCTCCTGACGGCCTTGTTGCCCTCTTTGTTGACGACATATATCCACTTTCCGCCGGTCGTCTGGTAGAAGGTGCCGCGGGGGATGATGACCGCCTCCTCGGGCTGGCCGAGCTGAAGGTTCAGGTAGTAGGTCTGGCCGGCGCGGATGTTGTCGGGCTGCTCGCCGTCGAACTTGAAATCGGCCTTGAACTTGCCGTCGCGCACCTCCGGATAGACCTTGCGGATGACGGTGGAATAGGTCTCGCCCTGGCGCTCGAAGGTGGCGGACAGGCCGGCCACCACGCGGTCGATGTAGTGCTCGTCGATCTGGGCCTCCACCTTGTAGGTCCCCACGGAATTGATCTGGCCGATCTTGGTGCCGCTGGCGATGCTCTGGCCCAGGACCACGTCCAACAGGCCCAGCTCCCCGTCGATAGGAGCCTTGACGACCAGGTTGCTTTTGCGGCGGCGGATCATCTGCATGTTGAGCTGCATGTTCTCCAGGCTTTCTTCCATGCGGTCAATCTGGGTGCCGCGGTAGAGGCTGTCTTGCTTGGAACGCTCGCAGATCAAGTCGTATTTCTGCCGGGCCAGCCGGTAATCTTCCTCGGCTTTCAGATACTCCTCGCGGGCAATCAGCTTGTCCTCGTAGAGGGCCTTTTGCTGCTCGTAGGCGCGCTGCAGGCGTTCCACCTGAGTGCCGTACTCCAGCACATTCTGGCGGACGTCCAGTTTCTGCTGCTCCATTTGGATCTGCGTGTTGCGAAGGATATTCTCCTTCTCGGCCAGTTCGGCCTCGGAGTTCAGGATCTGCAGGTCCAGATTGTCGTTGCTCAGGACGAGGATGGCGTCTCCTGCCTTCACCGGGGAACCTTCCTCGATGAGGATCCGCTCCACGATGCCGCCTTCCTGCGGGCTCAGCTGGATGGTCGTCATCGGCTGCACGCGGCCGCTGACGCGGATATAGTCGTTGAACTCTCCTCTTTCGGCGACGCTGACGGTCAGGGTCTCGCGGTCAATCCGCAGCGTCTTGTTGTTCGGCCTGGCTATCAGGTATATGACAAACGCCAGCAGCAGCGTCCCCAGCCACCAGGGCAGGGCCTTTTTCGTAAAGGCTGTGCGCCAGCCGGTTTTTTTTTCGATGATCTTATCCATGGTTTTTACTGATTTATATATTCAATGCCATTGTAATAACGGACTACCGCCTGTTTGATGAGGTATTTGAACAGGCTGTTCATTTCGTCGGCCCGGGCCTTGAGGTAGTTGTTGTTCGCCGTCTGGAATTCCAGCGGAGAGATGAGGCCCTGCTCCAGTTTTTTGAGGTTCAGCGCGTAGGCTTCGGCCTGGACTTCGGCCTTGTGCTGCGCCTGCTGACAGGCTACGGCAGCCCCGTCACGATCCTGGACGGCGCGGCGCACTTCCGATTCCACGTCGCGGCGCTTCTGGTCAAGTTCGGCCGTAGCCTTTTCCAAGGCGTGGCGCCGGCGGGAAATCGTGGAATGCCTGCTCATACGGTTCCAGATAGGAATGGAGACGGACAGTTCCACATATTCACCCCCGTTGTTTTTGAATTGATCCCGGAAAGGATTCGTGGCGGAGCCTTGATATGTGTAATAGCTGGTGCTCCAGCCGGCATACAGGCCCACGGATGGCAGCAGCTGCCACTTTGCCGTGCTCAATTCGCGCTTGGCGTTCTGCTCCTGCCAGCCGGCGATCCGGATGCCCGGGTCGTGCTCCAAGGCGAAATCGACGACGGACTCCGCGGCCACCGGATCTTCCTGCCACGCCGGCAGGGAGGTATCGATGACCAATTCTTCTTCCAACGGCCAGAACATCAGGTCGGAGAGCGTCATATTGTAGTCGCGGTACCTGTTGTATGTGTCTGTGAGGTCGTACCGGCGGTCGGCCAGGTCGGCTTCCATTTGGATCACGTCCGCATGCCCCTTCTGGCCCAGTTCCTCTTGGCGGCGGGCCTTCTGCAGCGCCTGTTCTGCCGCCGCAACCTGCTCTTCGTATACATCGCAGAGCCGCTTGTAGTAAATCACATTGTAGTAGGCTTCCATCACGGCAAGGCAGATATCGGCTTCCGCCTGCTTCTCCTGCGAATCGGCGATGAGCATGCCCGTCCTGGAGATCTTGTAGTTGTTGACCGCATTGAAGCCGTCGAACAGGTCGATGCCGGCCGATACGCCGTAGTCGTTGTGGAACGACGTGGTGTTGAAATATGTATTTGTCTGCGGGTCTATGCTGCGCCCGAAGTTATAGTAGGCGTATGTCTGGGCCGTGATCTGCGGAGTGAACAGCGACAGCGCCGCATCCCTCCGGGCGATCTGTGCGTCGCCGGTTTCCGCCTGCTGAATGCGGATCTTGGTGGAATTGGAAATGGCGTACTCCATGCAGTCGTGCAAGGTCATCACCTGCGGTTCCCGGGCTCCCGCCATTCCGGCGGAAAGCCCCGTCGCCGCTCCAAAAACGAATATGTAAAGTATTTTTTTCATAATACAATTATTATCGTACGTGCCAAACATAGGCACTTACCGCGCCAAAGTAGTTAATCCATTGACAATGAAGAATAAATCATTTGCAAGGCCAATAAAAAAAGTGTAAAGCATTTTACAACGCTTTACACTTTTTGGGTTTACACCTTTACAGCTTATTGAATCTGGCTTATCACCCGATGGTCAACTTTTGCTCTCATTTCTTCTTGTCCAATTCTTCCTTATATCCTTCATCAAGGGACAGGAAGCCAAAATCATAGGTATCCTTGGTGATGGCGCCGCCGGACGTATGGTAATAGTCGGCCTTGATGGAGTTCATCAGGGTGTTGCGGCTATTTACGCACTTTTTGTCTTTGAATTCATTAAAAATGCGAATACGAAGATAAATTTCTATAAAAATTCGCCAACATTTGAGGAAAAGGTTTGGTCGGACAAAATAAAAAGCGTATTTTGCAACAAATTTAGGTCGATATTCATAAAATAAGCGAAAATGGCCACAAAAATACAGCAAATATTAGAGACTGCTCCCAATGAATCAGTTTTTTTTGGTTCGTGGCTTTCAAGTCAGGGATTGGATGCCCGTGGTCAGTATGCCTATATGAAAAGCGGATGGTTTGACCGTATTTCGAAAGGGGTTTATAAGATACATGGAACAGAACCAGGCCTAATGGCCATGATATCGGCATATAACACACAACTTGGCAAGAGTTGTGTTGTAGGTGCATACACGGCTTTGGAACTCCGAGGGTACTCTCATTACCTATCTATAAGGGAACCTGTGGCTTATCTGTTTACAGACAAAAGCAATAAGCTGCCCGCGTGGTTGCTGAAAAAGGAGTGGGACTTGAATATAAAATACATGACTACCTCTTTTCTTGGCGACGGCCTTTTGGGGGTAGAAACGATGACAATCAATCAGCGCGATCTTCTTTTGTCATCTCCGGAGCGAGCCACATTGGAGTGCCTGAACTTGCCTGATGCATCATCTTCTTTGCTCGCCATTTATTATATCATGGAAAGCATGACAACCCTTCGCCCCAAATTGGTGCAGACATTGTTGGAGGCCTGCACGTCTCAGAAAGTGAAACGTCTGTTTCTCTATATGGCAGAAAAAGCAGGACATTCCTGGTATAAGGCGTTGAAGCCGGATAATATTAATCTTGGTACATCCAGATTTATGATCACGCCGACAGGAAGGTACATCAATAAGTATAACATGACAATTTCTAAAGAACTTGCAGAATATGAATGATATAAGATCAGGTGTCCATGCTCGGAAGGTTGAATTGATGCTCCGTCTCATCCCGATTGTGATGGATGAAGGGGTGTTTGCCATCCATGGCGGAACAGCCATCAATTTGTTTCTGAAGTCAATAGCAGATAAAGCCATGAAAGATTTCAAAGGGATGCACTTATGAGCAAGAAGTCGATACGGTTTTTCAATGATCGCGAGGTGAGGGCGGTCTGGGACGACGAGAACAACTGCTGGTGGTTCTCGGCAACTGACGTGGTGCGAGCCATCAACAATGAGCCTGATTATACAAAAGCCGGGAACTATTGGCGTTGGCTTAAACGTAAGTTGGTACAAGACGGCATTCAACTCGTGAGTGCCACTCACGGATTCAAATTCGAAGCTCCGGACGGAAAGCAGCGCAAGGCCGATGTTTTGAATAGCGATGGCGTCATTCTTCTCGCCAAGCATTATCCCAACAATCGTGCGAGCAAGTTCCTTGACTGGTTCACCTACAGCGATAATACTATCGACGGGCAAAGCCGTAAGAAGGCTTATACACTGTTTGAAAGCGGATTGTTCAACTCTCTTGAACCCGGGAGCATGAAATGTCTGCAACAGATACATGCCTATCTGTTTGGAGGCTTATATGAATTTGCCGGACAGATAAGGAATAAAAATATATCGAAAGGGGGATTCTCGTTTGCCAACTGCCTTCATCTCTCCACGATCATCCCGACCATTGAGCGAATGCCCGAAACCACACTTGATGAAATTGCAGACAAGTATGTTGAGATGAATGTGGCGCATCCATTTATGGAAGGAAACGGACGTAGCACACGAATCTGGCTTGACCTGATGCTCCGTCGCTCGCTCAAACGCTGCGTAGACTGGAGTCGGATTGACAAGAATGAATATCTGACGGCAATGCGCGAAAGCGTAATGGATTCAACGCACATCAAGTCTCTGCTGAAAGGTGCGCTGACCGACAAAATCAACGACCGCGAGCTGTTCATGAAAGGCATCGACTACTCGTACTATTATGAGGAAGAATAGACCTTACTCTCTAATGCCGTCTGTGCGTATTTGTAGGCAACAGTTATGCGGAATATTTCAATTTTGCCTGTAGAAAATAAAGGAGGCGACTTAACTTTATGATGAGTTTATAGACTCTCTTTAATTTGGGAAGTTGCGCTACCGCTATGCCGCTTCAGGCGAATCATTTTTTGATGGACCTTTCATCGCCCAAAATGCCTGACCTTACTTTTTGTCCGCCTGACCTAATCTTTCAGACAGCCGATGGGGATTACATACACGCCGTCCGCTCTTCGGAAGGCATATTCCCCGACCCCGATAATTACGGCCATAAAGGATGGAGCCGACATCCTGTCCGTGTCAATGTTCGCTGCCAGTTTAAGCAGATTTGCGGCTCCCTCCTTGATGTTGTCCGCTCCGCCCAGCTTGACTTCCAACAGGGCGTAGCTTCCATTGCGCCTATGAAGGACCGCATCACATTCCAGGCCTGTGCTGTCTTTGTAGTGATAGAGCGTTCCATCTAAAGCCTCGGCATAAACGCGAAGGTCCCTTACCACCATATCCTCAAAGAAGAAACCGAATGACCGCAAATCATTGATCAGATTCTGCGGTCCGAGGCCCAAGGATGCGGTGCCGATGCTCGGGTCTACAAAATGACGCGTGTCGCTGGTCCTGATGGCCGCCCTGCTGCGGATATTCGGATTCCAAGCCTGCAAATCCTCGATGACATACAGCTTCTTCAGCGCCTTGATGTAATCATAAACCGTATCTTCATCCAATGTGCTTGAATCATTGGCCAGCATATCCTGTCTTATGGTCGAACAGGGAATCGGCTGTGAGATATTTCTCGCATAGGAGCGCAACAACGATTTTGCCCGTTCCGGGCTTCTCTTGACTCCGTCGACCCGCTGAATGTCATTGTTTATGACCGAATCCACGTAGTCGAAAGCTTGGTCCAGGGCGACCTCGTCCGGGATCAAAGTTGCCCAGGGCCATCCCCCTCGGCAAGTCAGATAAGCGATATCTTCGAGGGTAAGACGATGGGTCTTCGTGTCGAAAGGCACGCCTTCGAACAGGTCTGTCAAACTCACCGTACCATTTGATTCGCCTGATTCATAAAGGCTCATTGGGCGCATCTTGATATGCGCGAACCTGCCCGTCCCGCTGTGAATGGTCTCGTCAGCCTCCGGGAGAACGGACGAACCGGTCAAGATAAACTGCGAAGGCTCGGCTCTTTTATCCACTTCGCTGCGGATGGAGTCCCAAATGGGAGGCAGGGCCTGCCATTCGTCAATCAATCTTGGCGTTTCGCCTTCAAGCAGGGTTTTCGGACTAAGTTCTATCAGTTGGGCACTTTGCTTCAAGACCGAAGAATCTCCCAGGTCAAGAATACTCTTTGCCAACTGCTTGGCTGTCGTTGTCTTACCGCACCATTTCGGGCCTTCGATCAATACCGCACCTTTGCCAAGCAATTTACGCTTGAGTAATTTATCCGCGATCCGCAGTTTATACATTTCCATAACTTAATGGCAACAAATTTAGCATTTGAATTTGAATTCGCCAAGCGGATTCGGGTAGTTGAGCCGATTTTATTCGGTAAGTTGCGGCATTTTTGTTCGGTAAGTTGGGGCGTTGGAGCGAAGTTTACCGGAACCGGAGTTCAAAAATGGTTTGACGGACATCGCTCCGGACGAGGTCGATGGTGCCGTTGTGATTCCGCATAATCTGTCGGGAAATGGAGAGGCCTATGCCGGAGCCCTCTTTTTTGGTGGTATAGAAAGGAATAAAAATCTGCTCTTGGGCGGAGACGGGAATGGGTTCGCCGTCATTGGCCACCTGCACGATAACTTCATCGTCCTTGCCTGTCATTGCAGTAATGTCAATATGCTTTGCGCCGGCCTGCAGGGCATTTTTGATCAGGTTGATAAGGATTTGCGAGATCTGGCCCTCATCGGCATAAATTATCAGGTCCGGTTCTTGGGGCCGATAGACGCAGACGGCGCCGCAGGAGGTGACGAACTCGCTGTTCAGTGCAATAACGCTGTTCATCAGTTCCTGCAGCTCCAGCGCCTTGCGGATAGGCTTGGCCACGCCGGAGAGCTGCCGATAGGTCTGGACGAAGTCGATGAGATTCTTGGAAGAGTCGCTGATAGTCTCCAGCCCGGCCTTGATGTCCAGTTCGCTGCGGCCGTTTTCATCTACGGATTTGGCCATGGCATCACTCAAAGAGGCAATCGGCGATACCGTATTCATGATTTCGTGCGTGAGCACCCGGATGAGCTTTGTCCATGAGTCCTGCTCGTGCGCCTGCCGCTGCTTCTCGAAGATGGTGCGGATGCGGTTGAGCGTGCGGTTGAATTTATTTTTGTCCTGAAAGCTGAAATTAAGTTCTCCGTCCTCCAAGGCGTCCATCATATATGCCACCTTCTTGATGTCCTTTCTGCGTGTACGGATGGTAACTATCACCGCCGTAATGACGGCGACAATGGCTGAAACCACAACGATATGCCACACAGTGAAGGTCATAGGCCATACTTTTTCAGTTTTGCATACAGCGTGGGGCGGCTCACGCCCAACATTTTGGCCGCGGCGGAGATATTGCCGCCCGTCCGGTCCATCGCTTCCTGAATCAGTCTCTTTTCTTCGGTATCACTTACGGCCTTGACGGTATTGCCGGCAGGCCTGGCAATCGGCTCCGGATAGATATCCTTTGCCGTCAGCTCGTTGCCGTCAGAAAGGATGACCGCTTTCTCGATGCAGTTCTGCAGTTCGCGGATATTGCCGTTCCAACGGCCGTTTTCCAGCATGACCTTCGCCGAATCATCCATGCCTGTCAGCGGCCGATGGTATTTCTCTGCAAAACGATCCATAAACAGCTGCGCCAGCGGGACGATATCCTCCTTGCGTTCCCTTAAAGGAGGGAGAGCGATATGCACGGTATTGATACGGTAGTACAAGTCTTCGCGGAAGCGACCTTCCCGTACCAACTGTTCCAAGTCCATATTGGTGGCGCATATGAGCCGGATATTGACGGGCATTGCCTCATTGCCGCCGACACGTACGATGCTCCGGTTCTGGATGGCGCGCAGCAGCTTGGCCTGCAGATGCAGGGGAATGTTGCCGATTTCATCCAGAAAAAGCGTTCCTCCGTCGGCCTGCTCGAATTTGCCGACATGATCCGTATGTGCGTCAGTGAAGGCGCCTTTGACATGGCCGAAAAGCTCGCTCTCGAACAACGTCTCGGTAATGGCGCCGGCATCCACCGCCACCATAGGCTTTTTGTTCCGCAGGCTCCGGGCGTGGATTTCCCGGGCCAGCACATCCTTTCCGGTACCGTTCTCGCCGGTGATGAGCACCGTGGCGTCTGTGGGCGCAATCTTGTCCAGAGTCTTGCGTACGGCATTCATTTCCGGAGACGTACCCCAGAACATCGGGCTGTCCGCAGCTGTCGGGGAAGCGTGTCGGGCATCTCTTTTCATCGCCTTTCTGGCTTTGTCTCTCGCCGCTGTCAGCACCTCAATCAGTTTGTCATTGTCCCAGGGTTTTACGATGAAATCGAAAGCTCCGCGCTTCATCCCTTCCACCGCCAATTGAATATCGGCGTAGGCGGTAAAGAGAACGACTTCCACCTCCGGTACAATCTTTTTGATCTCTCCGGCCCAGTACAGGCCCTCGTTGCCGGTATTGATGGAAGTGTTGAAATTCATATCCAGCAGCACCACATCGGGCCGGAACTGCTCCAACGAAGACACCAAGGTGGCAGGAGAGGGGATTGTCCTTACCTCCGCAAAATGCATCGGCAATAAAATCTCCAGCGCCCGGCGGATACCCGGGTTGTCATCGACCACCAATATCTTTCCAACTTTAGAAGCCATTGTTAAATCAATCATTTGTGCATTTGTGCCCGCACAGAATCAAATTATGTTCCATAAAGCACGACCGTCACAATGCCAGCCTCTTACGGAATCTGCCGCCCTTAAAAATCGTAAAGTTTTTTTACAGCACTATAAATGCTTTTACACTCTTTTAAGCTCTTCTACAAATGTACGACTTTTTCCGGAAAACTTTGCCGGAAAAGGTTCAGAACTATTTGTCGGAAACCAATGGTGATTGCAGAAAATTTGCTATCTTTGACGCGTCCGGGGATGTTCTGGTTTTGACAGCACTGATGTCGGACGGTAAGCACGCCGGGCGTGGACGGTTTGCCCGTAAATCTCAGCCGTCGAAAAATTAGTTGGCAACAACAATTATGCGCTCGCTGCGTAGTAGTGACCAAGTCATACTGCCTTAATCCGCGTCGCCAAGGCTGCGACGCCGACGAGTATCCCGCGGACTTTAGGCCGGTTATGTTCCGAGTTCGGGGTATCATTCAAACCGGATGCACGGAGAGACTCCTCTACACTCCGCCAAGATTCAGAGGATAAGCGCAGGATGGCCTGTCAGCCGGCAGTTCTGCGCCGACAGACAAAGACCGACTAAGCGTGTAGAAAGCCGCCTGGTGCGGTGTTTGGACGGCGGTTCGACTCCGCCCATCTCCACGATTGACGCCGGCTGCAAGTCAGTCGAAAGTGTTGAGCAACAGCGCATGTCCGCGGCATTTACGGACGTGCGCTTTTTTGTTTCAAAGGATAAAGTAAAGCCAATCAGAAGAAAACCATATTCGGCCTGATTGCTTCAATCATCCTTTGCGGCACTTCGCATTCCCGGGCAATCTCAGGCCACATGGATGCCGCCTGGCACACCTCGTCGATAATCCGTGCGGCATTCTTGATGTTGTTCTTGGCGCCGCATTCGAGCAGGTCGTCTTTCGTAATATTGCTGAATTTGCCGTTTATCGACATCTGGTGAGCCGAGGTCCACTGGCCGTCGGGATTGTAGGCGTAGCCCATGTCGTAGGCCGGAGAAAGGCGCCATTTCCCGTTTTTGTCCATTAGGAAAGAGATGTTCTTCGTGTGGTCGTCCTGGTTGCGCACCACGACATTGAACACCATTCTGCGGAACATCTCCTGCGCCTCCTTGTAGGTGAGCCGCAGGCCGCGCATCACGGCGAACGCCTGTTCGTAGGAGCAGGCCCTGAGGAGCCGGTAATCGAAATGCGCGATGCCGCAGAGCGTCTGCATGTGTACCTTTGCCCCGTTTATCCGGTCGAACCTCTTTGTCAGGAAATGTGCTCTCCCATTCTCTTCAATCAGCGAGCATTCCGCCATGTCAATGCCGCATTTCCTCACAAGACGCGAGAAGGAGTATTCCAGACGCCCGAAGTTCTCCGTCTCCCTGAATCCGGCCGTGGCGGATACGCCGTCCAGTTTAATGATATAGTAGTCGAACCCGTCGGGAGCCGCGACCTGTCCTGAACGGATCTCTCCGGTCTCTTTGTTAAAGGCAATGATTGCCTTGGCCCGTTGCCCGCCGGCTGAGGTGCCGAGGCGCAGAATCTCTGCAATGGCGGCCTTTTTGTCGGAACTGATGTTCACGTTGAAACTCGATTTGTCGGCGAGGGCTTCTCTGGCTGCATCCACCAAAGAATCGACCTCTATCCTGATATCCGTATCGACAGCTTCGATGGCCGGTTCAAACTCAAGGGCGCCCATGCAGCGTTTGCCAAGAAAGCAAAGCGTCTCGATCGCATTGCCGCTGGTCCGGCCCGTCAAGGCCAGCCATTTCTCAAAAAGGGCTCGTCCGTATGTATCCGGCAGGGAGTCAGCCAGCATTCCGGGCAGGCCTTTGAAGGTTGTTTTGTCAAGTTCCCCGAAACTGTACACACGTCCTTCCCTTACGGGCATCATCAGCGGCGAAGGCTCTATGCCTTGTCGCACAAAGTCCGGATCATACTCAAATTGAGCGATTCCATATCTTTGATTCCAGCGCACCGAACCTATGGGCTGGCCGTATAGATTGACACGAGCTACATCTACCATTCTGATTCCTCCTTATTCTCTTTTGTGTAACCTTTGGATGCCCGCTTACGCTTATGCTTGTTTGCTTTGCCGACCAACTCGTAGTATTCATTTGGGCTCAACTGCTCATCCTCGACGAGCGGGACGAAGATGTCGAGCTTGCCCAAGGTGCGCAGGACGCGGATCAGCGACTCAAAGTTTTTCACCTCCCCGTCTTCCATGCGCTTTATGGTGGAGATGGAAACACCGCTCTTGTCCGCCAGTTCGGCCTGCGACATGTTCTGCTTCAGGCGTACCGTTTTTATTTTGGCTGCAATCCGGTTGCAAAGCTCCGTGTCCGTCAGTATGTATATATTGTCCAACATCTCAAATATGATACTTATCGCTGCAAATATAGGAATAAAATTTCATAAATGAAACTTTATATGGAATAATTCTTTTCCGAAGAACATCTTTGATGACCTTCAAGCCGAAGTCACGTTCCCAGATGAAGTTGCGCCCCCAATATCAGGATTTCGTCCTACAAAATGTCCGGCCGGCCCGCCATATGACAAAAAAAACCGGCCGAGGGGACCGGTTTCTGGAGCCACTCACGAGGCTCGAACTCGCGACCTGCGCGTTACGAATGCGCTGCTCTACCGACTGAGCTAAAGTGGCATGCCGAATTTGGATTCGGGACGGCAAATATACACTTTTTTTGACAATAGAAAAAGAATATTTGCAGAGCATTTTTGGAAAACGTATTTTTGCAGCCGTGAAAACGCGGCAGGAATGCGGCAGAACGTGAAACGGCATGAAATCGGACATTATAATAATCGGCGGAGGTGCGGCCGGCCTGATGGCGGCGGTCGGCGCGGCCGGCAAGTTGGCTGAACTTGAAAACGGCGGCACGGTCACCGTCCTCGAGAAAATGCAGAAGCCCGGACGGAAGATAATGGTGAGCGGAAAGGGGCGCTGCAATTTTACCAATGTGAAAAGCTGGGAGGATTTCGGCGAGCACGTGTGCAACGGTGCGTCCTTTATCGCTCCGGCGTTCCACAATCTGACCCCGGAAAACGTTGTGGAGTTTTTCCGTGCCAACGGCATGCGCTCGGTGGTGGAGAGGGGAGACAGGGCTTTCCCCCAGTCATACAAGTCCGGAGACGTGGTGGATACCCTCGTGCGAGCATGCATGCTCAGGGGCGTCAAGATAGTGAACGGATGCGCGGTGGATGAAGTCGAACGCGTGCCCAAGGGATTCAGGCTGCATTGCACGGTGACTACGGTGAAGGAGTTCCGCCGCCGGGATGACGACGGACGCGGGAAAAACAAGCCGGTACGCAGCGAGACCAAGGTGGAAAAAGAAGTTTACCTGTGCTCGAAACTGATAGTCGCCACAGGAGGCCTGTCCTATCCGTGGACCGGTTCGGATGGCGACGGATACGGATGGTGCAAGGCCTTCGGACACGATGTTACCGACTGCCTTCCTTCACTGACGGCCATAGTCCCCGAAGGCTACAAGGATCTGTCCGGGAACGAAGACGATGACTCCCGTGCCGGCAGGAAAAATCCGCTGCCGAATAATTATCCTGTGCTGAAAGGCCATATAGAACGCATCACGCCGCTGTCGCAGATGGGGGACCTGCTGTGCGGCAATTCGCTGGACAACGTGAGAATAACGCTGTACGTGGACGGAAATGAAGTCCAGGACGAATTCGGCGACCTCGAGTTCACCGACGGCGGGATAGAAGGCCCCATAGGCTTTCAGGTGAGCCGCAGGGCGGTCAGGGCGATAGTGAACGGCTCCAAGGTGAGCGTTTCCTTAGATCTGAAGCCGGCCGTGGAATACGAAAAGCTCGATGCCGACGTGCACGGCCGCTGGGAAGACGTTCTTCAGGATCCGCGCAGCAAGGGAGCCCCTTTCCGCAAGCTTTTCAGGATAATGCTCGGAAAGCTCATTCCATGGGATCTGACACTCGGCTTCCTGCATTGCAATCCGCAGGTGAGCGTGGATACTTTGGCCTCCGCCCTCAAGGCGTGGAAATTCGACATCGCAGGATTCGTCGGTTTCGAAAGGGCCGTCATCACTTCCGGCGGCGTCGGGCTCGACGGGGTGGTGGCCAAGACTTTGGAATCCAAGAAAATGCCTTCGATGTACCTTTGTGGGGAAATGCTTGATTTCGACTGCGATACCGGAGGCTACAATATGCATTCGGCTTTCGCTACCGGCTATCTCGCCGGGCAGTCCGCGGCAAAATCTTTCTGCGCCGTTGCGGAGGACTCCGAAACAAAATAAATCAGATCACGCCGGAACCGATCATCTCGTCTCCGTCGTACCATACGGCGAACTGGCCTGAGGATACGGCCCTCTGAGGGGCGTCGAACAATATGAACAGTCCTGCTTCGCGCATTATAAGCGTAGCGCCCTGCAGCGGTTGGCGGTACCTTATCCTTACCCTGCGGCGGCAGGTCTCCCCGGGCTTCATGCGCAGATCTTCCCTTATCCAATGCAGGTCTTTTGCAGGCAGAAGAATGCAGCTGCGGTATAGACCTTTATGCGAATGCCCTTCCCCTACGTACAATATATTTTTCTCAGTGTCGGCGCCTATGACGAAGACCGGTTCGTCGTGGCCTCCTATGTTGAGGCCTTTCCGCTGTCCGACAGTGTAGAATTGCACGCCGTCATGCCTGCCTATTATTTTGCCGCGGGGATCGTCTTTATAGCGCGTTTTTTTTACGTGCCTCTTTCCGCTGCGGTATGTCTCCGTCTCGAAGCGTATGTCGTAATGCTCCGGCAGGGCGAGGCGGAAAAGGACTTCGTCCGGCAGCGCGGCGGCCTTTTCAACGGAATATGCCGGTTCGCCGAGCGGTTCCCCGTCGCTTGTAAGCACTTTGGTCTCGGGGGAAAACGGCATCGTCATGCGCGGTTCGCCATGGTCCTCCCTCAGCGACGAGAGCGTGTCCCTGACAAAGGCATAATGTGCATCGCTATCATAGTAGGCGTCATATATTTCCACGACATCGCCCTCGCGTGGCGCAAGTTTTTGTTTCAGGAACGTAGGCAGGTCCACTTTGCCCACGAAGCAGATGCCCTGCGAATCCTTTTTGTCGGCCGACGGCAGTCCGGCTTCCCGGGCGATGTCCCTTACCTGCGGCTTGCTCAGATCCCCGATGGGAAAAACCGCCGCGGCAAGCTGTTCCTGGGACAGCCGGCACAGGAAATAGCTTTGGTCCTTGTTGGGATCCGCGCCCTCGAAAATTCTATATATTTTTTCCCCGCCGGGCCCTGCCGTGCACTCTTTGCGGCAATAATGCCCGGTGGCCACCATGTCCGCCCCGTATTTTTTTGCGACTTCCCAAAATGCGTCGAATTTGATCTCCCTGTTGCAGAGCACGTCGGGATTGGGCGTCCTGCCTTGCGCATATTCGTCGAACATATAATCTACGACGCGCCTGCGGTATTCCTTGCTCAGATCCACGAAATAAAAGGGTATTCCGATTTTGCGGGCCACCATTTCGGCGACGAATCTGTCCTCCTCCCATTCGCAGGAACCGTGCAGCGTGCCGTCCGCATCGTGCCAGTTCTGCATGAACATGGCGAATACGTCATGCCCCTGCCTTTTGAGCAGCAGGGCGGCCACGCTCGAATCCACGCCCCCTGACAATCCCACGCAAATCCTCATATCCGTTCGATTTTTCGGCGCAAAAGTAATAAATTAATGATTTTTTTCCTATATTGCGCACCCATTATCAATATAATATGATTCAAAGACATCTGAACATAGACTATGTCGAATACCGTTCTGTCGAAGAGATGGAGCCCATGGACCGGGAACTCGTCGCGGCGGCTATGGAGGCGCGCAAGGGTTCGTATTCCCCGTATTCGAAATTCAGCGTGGGAGCCGCTCTGAGGCTTGAAGACGGCACCATCGTCAAGGGAGCCAACCAGGAAAATGCGGCATACCCTTCCGGCATCTGCGCGGAGCGTACGGCCATGTTTGCGGCCGGGGCCAATTACCCCGGAAAGGCCTTCGACACCATAGCCGTCATAGCCGGCATGCACGGAGAGACATGCAAGGATCCCGCGTCGCCGTGCGGAGCCTGCCGTCAGGTGATGGCGGAGTATCAGGCCCTCGGCCGCCGTCCGCTGAAAGTCATTCTCGTAGGGGCGGACAGGATCTACAAATTCGGCGAAGTGGACGATATCCTTCCGTTCATTTTTGACAGTTTGGAGGCATAGTTTTTTTGCGGAAAGGAAAAAATGACTACCTTTGCCGTGGGTAAGTCTTACACGACCAGCTCCCTCTGAACTCTCCCAGGGCCGGAAGGCAGCAAGAGTAGGAGGTCGCAGCGGTGCGATGTGATCAGCTTACCCTTTTTTAATTTATCTTTGTCTGATGGGGGACGGAACGCTGATATGGGATCCGCTCAGGCGCAGGGAAGTGGTCTGCACGCCGGAGGAAAGGGTCCGACAGTGGTTCATATGCGTGCTGAGGGATGAAATGAAGGTACCGCAGCACATGATGATGAGCGAAGTGCAGCTCAATTTCGGAGCCGCACGGGTTTCTTCCATAGGCCGCGGAGTGCGCAGCGGAAAGACATGGCGTGCCGACATAGTGGTTTACGGCCGCGACGCGGAGCCGGTGGCCGCCGTGGAATGCAAACGTCCCGACGTACGTCTCGGCCCGGATACCGCCGACCAGCTGCTGCGTTACAATATGGTTCTAAACGTCAGATACCTGTTCGTGACGAACGGAGCCGAAACTCACGTCTTCCGGCACGGCGGCAACGGATACGAACCGTTCGGCCGGCTGCCCCTGTGGGAGGAGATGATAAAAGATTGACTTTATGGAGACCGTAATACATGGCTTTCTCGATCACCCCATATTCCGGATAGTGTCCCGCAGCGCCGCCGAATCGGGCGTACGGGCTTTCGTCATAGGAGGGTATGTCCGGGACTGCTTTCTCGGGAGGAACTGCAGCGACATAGACATAGTGGTGGAGGGGAGCGGTATATCCCTGGCCGAGGCCGTTGCGGCCAAGGTACATTCCAAGGTGACCGTTTTTAAGAATTTCGGTACGGCCATGTTGCATTACCGCGGCATGGAAGTGGAATTCGTGGGCGCGCGGCGAGAGTCCTACTCCCGGGATTCGCGCAAGCCCGTCGTAGAGAACGGCACGCTTCGCGAAGATCAGGAAAGGCGCGACTTCACCATCAATGCCATGGCTTTCAGCCTGCAGGATGAGGATTTCGGGGCTCTCGTGGATCCTTTCGGCGGCATAAAGGACCTTGACGAAGGCATAATACGCACTCCGCTGGATCCCGACACCACATATTCCGACGACCCGCTCAGGATGCTGCGGGCCGTGAGGTTCGCAACCATGCTGAGTACGCCTGAACATTCTTTCCACATAGTGCAGGAGTCCCTTGACAGCATGAGACGCCAGCGCGACCGGCTTTCCATACTCTCGAAAGAGAGGATAGTGGAGGAACTCGACAAAATACTTTTGTGCAAAAAGCCTTCGGACGGATTCCGCCTGCTCGACGGGACGGGACTGCTCGAAATAATACTTCCGCAGCTGTCCAAACTTAAGGGCGTGGAAACGCTTGAAGGCAAAGGCCACAAGGACAACTTTTCACATACCCTGCAGGTGCTTGACAATGTGGCTGCCGAAGACGCGGAAGGCAATCTGTGGCTGCGTTGGGCCGCCCTTCTGCACGACATCGGCAAACCCGCATGCAAACGTTTCGTCCCCGGAACGGGCTGGACCTTCCACGGCCACGATGCCATAGGTGCCAGGATGGTGCCCCGCATATTCCAGGAGCTGAAGATGCCCATGAACGAAAAAATGAAATACGTTCAGAAATTGGTCGCGCTGCACCTGCGCCCTATCGCGCTCGTGGATGAAGGCGTGACCGATTCAGCCGTCAGGCGCCTTCTGTTCGACGCCGGGGACGACATAGACGATCTGATGCTCTTGTGCAACGCCGACATTACCTCGAAAAATCCTGTCAAGGTGGCCAAAATCAAGGCAAATTTCGCCCTTGTGCGCACCAAGCTCGTGGAAGTGGAGGCAAAGGACGCCATACGCAATTTCAAGAATCCCATAACGGGCGATTATGTGATGCAGGTTTTCGGCATCCCGCCCGGAAAGGAGATAGGCGTGCTCAAAGAATACGTCAAGGAAGCCATCCTCGACGGAAAGATACGGAACGATTTCGCCGAAGCCGACATGCTCATGCGGGAAAAGGCGGCCGAACTCGGACTTGCACCATTGCCATGACGCTGCAGGACAGATATTTGACCTATATATCCTCCGTGCGCCGCTATTCCGTCCTGACGCAGGAGAACTACAGGCGTGTGCTGGACGGATTCACGGCCTTCGCGGCACGGGAGAGGGGAGAGGACGGCCTGTCGGACGCGGAGTTTCTCGAAGACCTTTCCCCCGCGGGCATACGCCGTTATGAGATATACCTTCTGGACGAAAAAAAGGAAAGCTCGAGGACGGTGAACATGCATCTGTCGGTGCTCAGCGGCTGCTGCCGGTATCTTATGAAAGAGGGCCTGCTCGCCGCCAACCCCGTGAAGGCCGTGTCGAGGCCGAAGATGGAGAAGCGCCTGCCGGAATTCTACAGGGGCGATTCCATGAAAGAATATTTTGATTCTACCGCTTTCCTGATAGACGACTATGGAGCCTTTTCGGATGCGAAATATTTCCGCATGCGGCTTAACCGCCTTATCATAAACATATTGTACTGCACGGGGATAAGGCGCTCGGAGCTTATTTCCCTCGACGTCGGCAGCGTCGACTTTTCCCGCAGGGTGCTCCGTGTCCATGGAAAAGGCGGCAAAATAAGGGAAATTCCATTGTTGGATTCCTTATGTAAGGAAATTTTACTATATTTGAATGCAGTTGAAACGATGGCAGGATGCGCAAGACCCGTGCATGAGCCTTTGTTGGTGACCGAAAAGTTCCGGAGGATTTATCCGGTGTTCGTGGATCGTGTCGTCAAGGGCGAGCTCGGCGGGGTGAAGAGCATTACAGGGAGGAAGTCTCCGCACGTTCTGAGACATACGCTTGCGACGGAACTTCTGGACGACGGGGCCGATCTGAATTCGATCAAGGAAATGCTCGGGCACTCTTCATTGGCGGCGACGCAGGTCTATACGCACAATTCCATCGCAAAACTGAAGAAAGTGTATAACAATGCCCATCCGCGGGCGAAAAATGGAGAGAAACATGGAGATTAGAGTGAAATCGCTGAAGTTCGACGCCGATCAGAAACTGCTCGACTTCGTTGACAAGAAGGTCTCGAAACTTTCAAAGTTCTTCGACGCCTTGGATGTCGTGGACGTTACTTTGTCGCTTCTCCAGGAGCCGGAAAACAAAAATGTCAAGATTCAGGCCCACATTCCCGGAAACGACTTCATCATTGAACGCAATGCCAAGACTTTCGAGGAAGCGGTCACAGACTGCGCGGACGCGATGAAAGAGAAAATCGTACGCGCCAAAGAAAAGAAATTCGAAAAATAAACTTTTGCGGGCGGCTTGCATAGCCGCCTTTTTAGGGCTGAATGGCGTCAAAAGGATATATTGAAACGGACAGGCAGTGCCGCGGGATTGTGGAAGATGCAAGACAGGGCATCTTCAGGCCGGTCTATCTGCTCATGGGCGACGAGCCCTATTATCCTGAACTCGTATGCAAGGCCATCATGGAACATGCCCTGCAGGACTGGGAAAGGGATTTCAACGAAACGGTATGCTACGGGGCTGACGTCAACGCCGATACCATTATAACTACCGCCCGACGCTTCCCCATGATGGCCGAAAGGCAGCTCGTGGTGCTGAAGGAGGCGCAGGCCATGAAAACCCTTGAACAGCTGTCGCTGTACTGCCAGAATCCGTTGGATTCCACTGTGCTGGTGATATTGATGCGCGGGACGGCGGACAAGCGCAAGGCGCTGTACAAATCCGTACTGAAAAACGGGGTGATAGTGGAGTCCCCGCAATTGAGGGATTACGAGATCCCCAAATGGACAATCGCATATTACAGGGAACAGGGGCTCGAAATAGATCCGGAGGCCGCGGCCCTGCTGGGGGAGCATGCCGGCACCGATCTCGGAAAGATAGCCGTAGAGACCGGCAAATTGCTGAAAAACCTGCCGGAGGGCGCGAAGTCGGTGAGTGTCGCCGACATAGAGAAGAATGTGGGCATCAGCCGTGAATTCAGCATATTCGAACTTACAAAGGCTCTCTCTTTCCGCAACGCCTCCCATGCGCTGAAGGTGGCCTCGCACGTGGGGAATGCGCCCAAATTTGCCATGCCCATGGCCGTAAGCGCCTTGTATTCACATTTCTACAGGATTCTCAAGTATGCCTCCCTGCTTTCGAAGGGGCCGGTCGCCGATGACGTGAAATCCCGCGTGCTCGGCGTGAATCCGTACTTTTTCAGGGAATATGACGCGGCGGTGTCCAATTATCCGCTGCGGAAATGTATGGCCGCGATCTCGCTGCTGTGCGACTATGACTACAAGGGCAAGGGCGGAGACTGCGGTGAGGCCTCGCCGGCCGACCTGCTCGTCGAATTGACATCCGGAATATTGAATTTATAAAATACTGGAATATGGACGTAATTCAGGCAATAGACATCAGTAAATCCTTCGGGACCAAGGTCGTTCTCGACAAAGTGAACGTCACCGTCCCGGAGGGGAAGATTTTCGGTCTTCTCGGGCCGAACGGCGCCGGCAAGACGACGCTCATCAGGATTATAAACCGCATGACGATCCCCTCCGGAGGCGAGATTCTGTTCAACGGCAGGCCCATTACGGACGCGGACGTGGCCCGCATAGGCTATCTGCCGGAGGAAAGGGGACTGTACCGCAAGATGAAGGTAGGCGACCAGGCCATGTACCTTGCGCAGCTCAAGGGCATGAGCGCCCGCGAAGCATCCAAGGAACTGAAAGAATGGTTCGTACGCTTCGGCATCCAGAGCTGGTGGGGCAAGAAGGTGGAGGAACTTTCGAAAGGAATGGCCCAGAAGGTGCAGTTCATCACGACCGTGGCGCACAAGCCGTCGCTGATGATATTGGACGAGCCTTTTTCGGGATTCGATCCGGTGAACGCCGAGGTCATACGCAAAGAGATATTGAGGCTCAAGGACAAAGGCGTCACCATCATCCTGTCCACGCACAATATGGAATCCGTCGAGGAACTGTGCGACAATATCGCCCTGATCAACAAATCGCGGCTCGTCATAAGCGGCGGCGTGGACGCGATACGGCGCGAGTACGGCGGCAACAATGTGGAGCTCGTCTATACCGGCGAGGGGCTGGAGCCCGTGCCGGGCACTTATGAGGTGCTGTCCGACGAATACGCAGACGGCAGACATACGGCGGTGCTCGCCGTAGCGGCCGGATCTTCTTCGGACGCAGTCCTGCAGGCTGTCATAGGCGGGGATGTCTCCGTCAAATCCTTCAGGGACCTGACGCCGCGCATGAACGACATATTCATCAAACTTGTTACGGAGGGCGTATAATCATGAATCTGCACAAACTGAACATAATTATTCGTAAGGAGTATCTGGGCAGGGTAAAGAAGAAATCTTTCCTTGTCATCACATTCATCGTTCCCGTTCTGTTCGCGGCGCTCTGCACGCTGCCGGCCATCATCATGACGCAAGTCCGCGAAGAGGCCAAGAAAGTGGGGGTCATAGATGCTTCGGGCATTGTGATGCCCCATCTTGAAGATACGGAGGTAATAGAATACGTCGGACTCGAAGGCTCGGTACAGGAACTGAAACAAAGCATGAAGGAGTCCGGAATCGACGTGCTTCTCAGCATTTCGCCGATTGACAGCGCATCCAAGACCGTCACGGCCGAGACATATTCGGAGAAGCCGGTAGGGCTCGAGACGCTCGACATCATCCGCGGGCGCATAAACGACGCCGTGGAGGAATATCGCATAAGCTCTTATCAGATAGAGGATCTCGGGCAGATAATGGAAAGCATTAAGGCCAATGTATCCCTGACTACGTACACTTTGGACGAAAGCGGCAAAGAGACCGTGTCCGAATCCGGCGTCTATATGATTATATCAATGATCTGCGGCCTGATCATTTACATGTTCATCACCATGTTCTGCTCCATGGTGATGTCAAGCATCATAGAGGAGAAGTCCAGCAGGGTGGTCGAAATCCTGGTTTCATCCGTGAAGGCCACCGAGCTGATGTTCGGCAAGATCATCGGCGTCGCGCTCGTGGCGCTGACGCAATTTTTCCTGTGGGTAGTCCTTACCGTCGCCCTCGTCGGCATAGTGGGCGGAGCCGTGGGCTTCGACAAGATGGCCGGAAGCGCCGGGGACGTCGCCGCCATGACTGCGACCCAGAACGTCGTTCCTACGGAGCTCCAGACCGTGATGAGCACGCTGGCGTCCCTCAATTATACGCAGATATTGCTGTCGTTCGTATTCTTCTTCGTATTCGGCTATCTGCTCTATGCCTCCCTCTTCGCCGCCATCGGATCGGCCGTGGAAAACGAGGGAGATTCGACGCAGCTGCAGATTCCGGTGACCATCCCGCTCATGATAGGCATGTTCGTGGCAATATACGCTTTCAAGGCGCCGGACAGTGCTCTCGTATTATGGGCCTCGATGATACCGTTCACCTCGCCTATGGTCATGCTGGCCAGGATACCTTTCGGCGTGCCCGGGTGGCAGCTGGCCCTGTCGATGCTCATACTTATATGCACCTTCCTGCTATGTGCGTGGATATCGGCCAAGATATACAGGGTAGGCGTTCTCACGTTCGGCAAGGGGACTTCTTTCAAGGATTTGTGGAAATGGTTGAAACAGAATTAAAACATCTAATATGAAATCAGGAACGAAAATATGGATTTCGGCGGCGCTGCTGCTCACCGGCGGCGTGGCGCTGGCGTATGTCCTGGCCGGAACCCCATGCGGCGGCGACCGGCAGGAAATGTCATGGAAACGCATTTATATGGACGAGAGCAGGACGGGTTCCGAGCCCGTATCGGCCGACAACGTAGCCGACGCCGTCGGACATTTCGACGGAGACGTGTACGTGGCTCCCAACGGAGTGCGCTTCACCGAAGGAACGGCGCCGGCCGTCGCGAAGCTGATGTACGACGTGCAGCCCAAGATGGCCTACGTAAAGGAAGTGATCGGCCACTCTCCTGAGCACCTGTCCCGCAGGGGCCCCGAATCGCCGCTTGCCGACATGTTCGTGGACGAACTGATGCGCGTTGTGGAGAAGGCCTCCGGCAAGAAAGTTCACGCAGGCTTCGTCAATTTCGGCGGCATCCGCTGCGACATGCCCAAAGGCGATGTGCTTTTGGATGACATTTTGTCGATGTTCCCTTTCAGGAACTACGCCTGCTACGTGGCGCTCAAAGGCTCTGATCTGAGGGCCATACTCGAGAGGATGGCGCGCTCAGGCTCCCTTGCCGCCGGAGGCGTAAGGATTGTGGTCAAGGACAGGCAGCTTGTTTCAGCCGTCACTGCGGACGGCAAGCCCATAGAGGACGACAAGGTCTACGGAGTGGCCACCATCAGTTTCCTGCTGAACGGCGGAGACGATGCGACCATAGCCAAGAACGCCCTCGACCTGCGTACATACGACATATTGATGTCCGATTTCATGGTGGATTACGTAAGGAGGCAGACTGCCGAAGGCAAGCCTGTTACATATGCTGTTGACGGACGCGTGAAAGTGGAGGAATAGGAATATGAAAAAAACTGCAACCATAGTGATGATATTCAGCATCATCTTTTTCGCATTTGCGATAGGATTCTGCGGCGTCCGTCTTGCAAAAGACTGCGGCCGTCCCGGGCTGACTATATTGCATGTAAATGATACCCACAGCCATTTCGAGCCTGTTCTCTTAGAAGAGGGCAATCTTCTCGGCGGAGTGGTTGAAGGAGCGGCCTTCGTGGACAGCGTCCGCAGGAAGGACGGTGCGGAAAACGTGCTTCTGGTGCATGCCGGGGATTTCAGCCAGGGATCTTCGTATTTCACCGAGCTCAACGGCGACCTTGAAATAGACGTGCTCAACGCCACCGGCTACGACGTGGTGACGCTCGGCAACCATGAGTTCGACAACGGCATAGAGGAGCTTGCGCGCAGGCTGTCCAGTCTCAACTGCCCCGTCGTATGCGCCAACTATGATTTTTCCACTTTCGAGCTCGGCAAATACATTACGCCCTATACGATATTGGAAAAGGCCGGCAAAAAAATAGGCGTCATAGGCGTGCTGACGGATCTACGTTCGGTTGTGGACAGGAGCATAGTGGACAGGATTCCGTTTTTCGACGCTTACGAAGTGACGAACAAATGGGCTGACTATCTGCGCAATACGGAAAAATGCGACTTGGTGATATGCCTGACGCACATAGGCTATGGCGGAGACAGAAAGCTTGTGTCGAATACCCGCAACGTTGATCTCGTGATAGGCGGGCATTCGCATACTTTCCTCGACAAGATGGAATATGAGAAAAATCTCGACGGGGAGGACGTCCCGATTGTCCAGGCGGGCTGCTGGGGCGAATATTTCGGACAGATCAAAGTCAAATAACCTGTTGGTTGAATTAAATAAGTGCATATTTTATCTGTCCAATGGGACGATGATTAACGAAATTGACATATTGC
>CANPZS010000032.1 GCA_947588835.1 uncultured Bacteroidales bacterium
GACAGGCTCACATCATCGTCAAAATGATTTTTAAGATATTCGACTGTGGCAGCCTTGCTCGCCGGATAAGAAAGACGTGCTTTCACAAGCTTACGGAATACTTCGTCCTCAATGCGGCTGAAACCAACATTGTCGAAAACGCGGTCAAGGATAAGATCCGCTCCGTTGATAAACATGATTTTTCGGCTTGCGTACCCCAAAATCAGGGTATGCACAATTATAAATAATTGTTAATTAACCTATTATAAAATTACTCAATTTTGAGTGACGAAGTCAGGAAAATAATCATTTTGGCTATCCGCCGAAAAAGTCGCGCCAAAATGGATTTTCTTCGTCGAATATCTTCTTCTGTTCCGTTGTCAGATTGTATGGATAGTCCTCTCCGAGATTATATATCGTCTTCTTATCGAATGAGAAATATGGAAAACCAAGTTCGCCTATGATGCTTGTCCACCATATCTTATCCCGTTTGCGGTTCTTATAGAAATCTTCGAGACATCCATACGGGATTTCTCCGGTTTCGTTATACTTTTCAATTACTTCCTTTGTTGGTATCTTGAACTCTGATATATCACGTGGCATACTCAAACTTTTCTTCGATAACGACTATTGAAAACTATCTGATAAACAATGTTTTTCCTATCTTTTTTTGTCGGTCAAATCTGCATGCTCAAGGAGCGCCCACGCATTAAGTAGTGGATATTCTTTCAGGTCGCGAAAAAACCATCTTTTGGCCCGACGAGATCGTATATCATCTTTTCGTTGCCGCAAAAGTCAAAAATCATTTTCTGATGTAATTATTGCATGCAACCAGCAGGGCGATGACTCCCACGATCATCCCGATTGCGCCAATCGCCGTTGTGACGGCCCACTTCCAGTCGACGGGGTTGAGCAGCTTCGGGTTATCTGCGTATTACCGCCCGATCTGCGTTATCGACACGTCCGCGACTTTTCCGCCTTCTTCGTATGCTCCCCGTAGCAAAGGTACAATTTTGAAAACAATTTACAACGTCTTGAAAGCCGTCATGATAATGTCATTGAAATGAAAGATATATCATATCTGCCTTGGCATCGACGACTACCATTATTTTGGCTTCGTTGCCGCTATATTCGACACATTCGATCCGCTTGAATTGGGTGTAGCGAAGTCCCGTTAATAACTGAATTGAAGCCGTATCGCAACAAGAATCGCATCATTTATCGTGGAATCATATACTGAAAGCAGCCGAATCGCAAATCTCTCCCATATAATACTTATGGCACATACAAATTTGAAAAAGGAGAAAACAAGCACATTTATTGTGAAAGACTTGCATAAATGTGACTAATTAATCACCTTTGCGTTATAGGCATTTAAAGAAAAATGCTATGATTATGACGAACAACCGATTAACGGCATATGAGTCGCAGAAACTCCGGCAGACGGATTTCAGCAGGAAGCCGGGGTTCGTAAAGGCTGAAACGGTCGCGGTGCATGAGGTACTGCACGCATTGTCTTTTGCCTTGCTTCGCGCCTTGTCCTGATATAGATACAATGAGATACAATGTAAAGTAAAACAGACATATTATGATGAATGCCAAGACAATTGTTTCATTTGCGCTGTGCTGCGCCGCTGCCATGGGGCTTAGGGCCCAGGGTACGGCCGGCCCCGCGATTCCCCGCGACGAAGGGATGGAGCGGCGCATCGGGGAGATTATCTCCGGAATGACTCTCGACGAGAAAGTAGGCCAGATGTGTGAACTGGCGATAGACGTGCTTCAGAAACGCACGGGCCTTGCCGAGGGGGCCGGCTTCGAGCTCGACGAAGAAATGCTGCAGACCGTGATAGGCAAATACAAGGTGGGCTCGATTCTGAACGTGCCTGCCGGCGTGGCGCAGAGCCCTGAGAAATGGCAGGAGATAATCCGGCGCATACAGGAGGTGTCGATGAAGGAAATAGGGATTCCGTGCATCTATGGCGTGGACCAGATCCACGGCACCACGTATACTCTGGGCGGAACACTCTTCCCGCAGGGCATCAACATGGCGGCTACTTTCAACCGCGGGCTTGTACGCGAAGGCGCCGCGATCTCGGCCTATGAGACAAGGGCCGGCAGCATCCCGTGGACTTATGCTCCAGTCACCGATCTCGGCCGCGATCCCCGCTGGCCCCGCATGTGGGAGAACTACGGGGAGGACTGCTATGTGAACGCCGAGATGGGCCGCGAAGCCGTCCTCGGATTTCAGGGCGATGATCCTAATCATGTGGGGCCCCACAACGTCGCCGCTTGCATGAAGCATTATATGGGTTACGGCGTCCCGGTGTCGGGCAAGGACCGCACACCGTCATCGATAACCGTGCAGGACATGCGGGAAAAGCATTTCGCTCCGTATCTCGAGATGGTACGGAACGGGGCTCTTTCCGTGATGGTAAATTCGGCCATGAACAACGGGCTGCCTTTCCATGCGAATTACGAATTGCTGACCAAGTGGCTGAAAGAGGATCTGAACTGGGACGGCATGATTGTCACGGATTGGGCCGACATAGACAATCTGTACAGGCGGGACCATATTGCCAAAGACAAGAAAGAGGCGATAAAGCTTGCCATCAATGCGGGTATAGACATGTCGATGGATCCCTATGATCTGCGTTTCTGCACTCTTTTGAAAGAACTTGTGGAAGAAGGGGAAGTGCCCGTCAGCCGCATAGACGATGCCGTCAGCCGTATTCTGAGGCTGAAGATGAGGCTCGGCCTGTTTGATAGGCCGTATTGCGACCTGAAGGATTATCCGCTTTTCGGCGGCTCCGAACATACTGCGGCTGCATTGGCGGCAGCGGAGGAATCCATGGTGCTGCTGAAGAACGAAGGAGGCATCCTTCCGCTCCGGCAGGGCGTGAAGCTGCTGGTGACGGGGCCCAACGCCAATTCGATGCGTACGCTCAACGGCGGATGGTCCTACTCGTGGCAGGGGGACCGTGCCGACGAATGCGCCGGAAGCTACAATACCATATTGGAGGCTCTGAGGAACAGGTTCGGCGAAGAAAACGTCATATATGAGGCCGGCGTCACCTACAAGCAGGGCGGCAGCTGGTGGGAGGAAAACGAGCCCGAAATAGACAAGGCCGTTGCGGCGGCCGAGGGCGCCGACTGCATCATTGCCTGCATCGGGGAAAACTCCTATTGCGAGACTCCCGGCAATCTGACTGACCTGCATCTGTCACGCAGTCAGACCGATCTGGTCAAGGCGCTGGAAGCCACAGGCAAGCCTGTCGTTCTGATACTCAACGAAGGTCGTCCCCGTCTGATCGCTGAGATAGAGCCTGCTGCAAAGGCAGTAGTAAACATTATGCTCCCCGGCAACAGCGGCGGCGATGCGCTGGCGGCCCTTGTGGCTGGAGACGTCGATTTCAGCGGCAAGATGCCATACACCTATCCCAAGGAGATCAATTCGCTCGTGACCTACGACTACAAGCCTTGCGAACATATAGGGCAGCAGATGGAGGGCGCATACAACTACGACGCCCTGGTGGCCGTGCAGTGGGCGTTCGGATATGGTCTGCACTATACGACTTTCGCCTATTCCAACCTTAAGGCGGACAAGAAGGAATTCACGGCCGACGACATCCTTACCTTCACGGTGGACGTCACCAATACGGGCGACAGGCAGAGCAAGGAGAGCGTTCTGCTGTTCAGCAGCGATTTGGTGGCATCGCTCACGCCGGACGTACGGCGCCTGCGCGCATTCGAGAAAGTGGAACTCGCCCCGGGCGAGACCAAGACGGTCACGCTGCGGGTAAAAGGCTCTGATCTGGCGTTCGTGGGCTATGACGGACACTGGGTTCTGGAAGCCGGAGACTTCCGCATCCAGGCGGGTGACCAGACGGTCGACATAGTCTGCACTTCCTCCAAGAGATGGGAAACCCCGAACAGATGATTCCCGCCTAACTATGAATGAAACAGCCGGTCCGGAAGGGCCGGCTCGTTTTTTTGCCGATGGCTGAAATATCCGTCCGCATATCCTGCAAATTTTTTTGCATTTGTGAAAGAAAGTAGTAACTTTGCAGTGTACTATTAAAATAATACACTATAATTATTGGATATGATAAAGGTACGCAATCTCGGATTCAGCTACGGCTCCAAAGAAGTGCTGAAGAATATTTCGATGGACATCGCCGGCGGCAGCGTCTACGGCCTGCTCGGGGAGAACGGAGTGGGCAAGACCACGCTGCTCACTTTGCTTTGCGGCTTGAAGAAGCCGAAGGAGGGAACTATAGACGTGGACGGCCGTACGCCGTACGGCAGGAAGCCGGACCTTCTGGCGGACCAGTATTGGCTTCCGGACGAAGTGTCCCCGGTAAGCTGCTCCGCCATGGAATTCGCGAAACGGACCGGATGTTTCCGGGAAAAGTTCGACATTGAAAAATTCAGGGCGGTTATGGATGAATTCGAAGTCGAAGTCATGCAGAGAATGAATGCAATGTCGGCGGGACAGCTGAAGAAGACGTATATCTGTTTCGCGCTCGCATGCAACGTAAGATATTATTATATGGACGAGCCTACCAACGGACTTGACATCCCGTCCAAGGCGCGTTTCCGCAACGCGCTTGTCAAATACGTGCCGGAGGATGCCTCCGTCGTGATTTCGACGCATCAGGTGAGGGACCTTGAAAATATAATAGACCCGATAATCATCCTCGACAAGCGCGACGTCCTTCTGAATGCGGGGCTGGAGGAAATTTCGTCCAAGCTGTATTTCGACTACGGGACTGCACTTCACAATGATGCGCTGTATCTTGAACAGACGCCGGGAGGCTGCATCCAGGTATATCCCAACGAGAGCGGCGAGGAGAGCCGGGTGAACATAGAGGCCCTTTTCAACGCCGTCTACAAGAACAAGGAACTCATAAAGGCCATGTTTTCGCAGAAAGTCAATGAATCCTAAAAATGTTGCCATGAAGCAGATATTCGATATAAAGAGATTCGGAAAATATTTCATGTACGATCTCAGACAGATGTGGACAAACAACGGGAAGGCGGCCGTAGTCATAGGCCTGTCCGGCGTCGCTTTCTATTCGGTCGCAATCCTCTGGTACCTCTTGTTCAAGGGGGAATGGAATGCGCCCGGCATAACTGCACGGGCCGCGGTGTTCTCCCTGTCGCTTGTGGCGCTGGTGTTCTGGCAGTCGCGGACCTACGGGTATGTCACGGATAAGAAAGCTGGATCCGACTGGCTTATGATACCGGCATCGGTTGCGGAAAAGTTTATTTCCATGATGGTCATTACCTTGATCGTCATACCTTTGATATTTTTCACGGTGTATATGGCGGCGGACTGGGTGTTGTCAGTCGCCGACCCTACCTTCGGCACTGCGCTCTTTTCCTTGCTGTCATCGAAGGTGCCGGCAGTTTTTGAATCCATTCCCGTACATATCCCGGGCGTCGCCGTAGTCCTCAGTTTCTGGAGCAATATGCTGTATTTTCTGCTTTTCGGCCTTTTGCTCAAACGCTGCAAGCTTATAGGGGCCCTGGCGGTGTTGTTGGGCATAGATGTCCTGTTCACTTCCATATTGAGCAATATTGTGTCGTCGATTGACACTGAGAAGGTTTACAGTTTTGTTGAAAAAATATCAGGCGCCGATTTCAATGCCGTATGGTGGTGCCTGACGGCCGTGTCCTTCCTTATAGTCGCCGCATTGGCCGTGTGCAGTTATTTCAGAATCAAGACAATAAAGCATTGATATGATTTTCAGCAATGAAAAGCCCATATATCTGCAGATTGCGGATTTCATTTGTGAAATGATACTCAGCGGAGTTTTTGCTCCGGACTCCCGTATCCCGTCAGTAAGGGATTACGGCGCGGAGATAGGCGTGAATCCCAATACCATGATGAGGACTTACGAGAAACTGACCGACGACGGCATCATATACAACAAACGGGGCATAGGATATTTCGTGTCGCCGGACGCGAAGGAGACGATACTTGCTTCCGAGCGCAAGGATTTCATGGAAAATGTCCTGCCGCAGATACGCAGGAGGATGAAGTTGCTCGGCATTCCGCCTGAAGCGATTTTTGAAAACGGGGGGGGGTGAGGTCTGACGGATTGTGTCCGTGCAAAAACAAACCGGAACGGTTCTGCAGCGGCAGGGACCGTTCCTGGGATAGTTTTATGTACACGCTTGATTACCAGCCGAGTATGTATGCGAACATGAGCGGGGCCACTATCGTGGCGTCCGATTCCACAATGAATCTCGGCGTGGAAGGGGACAGCTTGCCCCAAGTAATTTTCTCGTTGGGCACGGCGCCGGAGTAGGAGCCGTAGGAAGTGGTGCTGTCGGAAATCTGGCAGAAATACGACCACAGCGGCGTGCCTGTCCATTGCAGGTCCTGCTCCATCATCGGCACTACGCATATGGGGAAGTCTCCCGCCGTGCCGCCGCCGATCTGGAAGAAGCCGACGCCGGGGCCGGTGGCGTTTTCCTTGTACCAGTCCACGAGGAACATCATCGTCTCGATGCCGTTTTTGACGAGATCGGGCTTGAATTCACCGCGGATTACGTGCGCCGTGAAGATGTTGCCGGTGGTGCAGTCTTCCCATGCGGGGACTATGATCGGCAGGTTCTTTTCGCATGCGGCCAGCACCCAGCTGTCCTTCGGATCTATCTCGTAATATTTTTCGAGCGCTCCGCTGCGCAGAATCTGATATATGAATTCGTAGGGAAGGTAACGCTTTCCTTCTTCCCTGGCCTTTGTCCATACGTCCACGAGCGCCCCTTCCAGACGGCGGAACGCCTCCTCCTCGGGGATGCAGGTGTCGGTGACGCGGTTGTAGTGGTTGTTGAGGAGTTCCTGCTCCTGTTCGGGGGTGAGATCGCGGTATCCCGGAACCCTGTAGTAGTGCGAATGCGCCACGAGGTTCATGATGTCTTCTTCGAGATTGTTGGCAGAGCAGCAGATGATCTGGAACTTGTCCTTGCGGATCATTTCGGCGAGCGAAAGGCCGAGTTCGGCCGTACTCATGGCTCCTGCCATCGCCAGCATCATTTTGCCGCCTTTGTCGATATGTTCGTCGAAGGCTTTGGCCGCATCCACGAGGGCCGCCGAGTTGAAATGACGGTAGTGGTGCGTAATGAATTGAGAAATTGCTCCTTTCATAATTGTATGAATTTTTTCTTTTATGTTTTCCTATCAGTGTAATTTAGGCGCAAAATTACTGTTTTTTATCTATTTTTGCAGTCATTTGACGATGATTTTGCAAAGATGTTGGAATTGGACGCTTTCGGGGCGTTTTCAAAACTGAAGACGCCGTTTTATTATTATGACACGGCTTTGCTGAGGCGTACCGCGGATTTCGTTGCGGCGGAGGCTGCGCGATACGGGATAACGGTGCATTATGCCGTGAAAGCCAATTCGTCGGGGAAGATTATCCGCGAGTTCGTGTCCCGCGGTTTCGGGGCTGACTGCGTCAGCGGAGCCGAAGTGCTGCTTGCCGATTCGTGCGGGGTGCCCGCGGAAAAGATTTTCTTCGCCGGGGTGGGTAAGAGCGACGCCGAGATATCGGACGCCCTGCGGATAGGCATAGGGGCGTTCAATTGCGAGTCTCTGCAGGAAATGGAGGTTATCGACGACATGGCTGCGGGGCTGGGCGTGAAGGCCAGGGTGGCTCTCCGCATCAATCCTGACGTGGACGCGCATACGCACCGGTATATCACTACCGGCCTGAGCGAAAACAAGTTCGGCATCTACTCCCATGAGTTTGACAGGGCGATTGAACTGTTGAAGACGTCCGAACGGCTCGAATTCGTAGGCCTGCAGTTCCACATCGGTTCGCAGATAACCGACATCGAAAATGTAATCCGCGCGGAGTGCGGGAAGATAAACGGCATCACTGAGCATTTCGAATCTCGCGGGCTGCTTGTCCGAAGCATCGATTTGGGCGGCGGCCTCGGAGTCGACTATGAGGACCCCGACGGCAATCCGGTTCCGGATTTCACGGCCTGGTTCAGGACCATAGGGGAATGTCTGCGGCGCCGGCCGGACCAGATTGTCCATGTGGAGCCCGGACGGGCGATGGTGGCCCAGTGCGGCACGCTGGTCTCGCGGGTGCTTTTCGTAAAATGCGGAAAGACGCGCAATTTCCTTGTCCTTGATGCCGGCATGAACGATCTGATCCGGCCGGCGCTTTACGGGGCGTACCACAAAATAGAGAACCTGAGCGCATATTATGAGCGCGGCAGCGACGTTAGGGACTGCGCCTACGACGTGGTGGGGCCTGTGTGCGAGTCTTCCGACGTGTTCGGAGAGCACCGGATTCTGCGCCGGTCGTACCGCGGCGACCTCATCGCCATACGGTCAGCGGGCGCCTACGGATCCGCCATGTCGAGCCGGTACAATCTGAGGCCGCCGGCACCCGATGTATTCTCGGATGAAATTGTTAATTTTGCAAATCTTTAATTGAACGCATATGTTTGAAAATCTTTCGGAACGCCTGGAGCGTTCGTTCAAGATACTCAAGGGTGAAGGAAAAATTACCGAAATCAACGTCGCCGAGACCGTAAAGGACATACGCAAGGCCCTGCTCGACGCCGACGTCAGCTTCCGCGTGGCGAAGGAGTTCTGCAATACGGTCAAGGACAAGGCGTTGGGCCAGAATGTGCTGACAGCCGTAAAGCCCCAGCAGATGATGGTGAAGATCGTCCGCGACGAGCTGGCCGAGTTCATGGGCAGCACCGCGCAGGACATCAACATCAAGGGCAGCCCGGGGATTGTGCTCGTGGCCGGACTGCAAGGTTCGGGAAAAACGACTTTCTGCGGCAAGCTGGCGAGGTATTGCAAGAGCAAGAAAGGCGTGAAGGTCCTTTTGGTGGCCGGAGACGTCTACCGGCCCGCGGCCATAGAGCAGCTGAAGGTGCTCGGTTCCCAGATCGAGGTGCCGGTATACTCCGAAGACGGCGTCATGGATCCTGTGAAAATTGCCTTGAACGGCGTCGCCAAGGCCCGCGCCGAAGGATTTTCCCTTGTGATAGTGGATACCGCGGGCCGGTTGGGCGTTGACGAGCGGATGATGGACGAGATCGCCGCCCTCGACAAGTCGCTGCAGCCTTCGGAAACCCTGTTCGTGGTGGACGCCATGACCGGACAGGATGCCGTCGAGACCGCCAAGGCCTTCAATGACCGCCTGGACTTCGACGGAGTGGTGCTTACCAAGATGGACGGCGACACCCGCGGCGGTGCGGCCCTGTCGATCAAGGCCGTGGTCGGGAAGCCCATCAAGTTCGTTTCCTCGGGGGAGAAGCTCGAGACACTGGACGTTTTCCATCCCGACCGCATTGCGGACCGCATACTCGGCATGGGCGACGTGGTGACCCTCGTGGAAAAGGCCCAGGAGCAGTTCGACGAGAAACAGGCCCGCGAGCTGAAAAAGAAATTTGCGCACAATCAGTTTTCCTTCATGGATTTCTACAACCAGATACAGCAGGTCAAGAAGATGGGCAACTTCAAGGACCTCGCTTCCATGATTCCCGGGGTGGGCAAGGCCATCAAGGACGTGGATCTCGACAACGATTCGTTCAAGAGCGTCGAGGCCATGATAATGTCCATGACCCCCTATGAAAGGGAGCACCCCGAGGTGATCAACGGCAGCCGCCGCAAGCGTATAGCCGACGGCAGCGGTACTTCGCTTCCTGAACTGAACAGGCTTCTCAAACAGTTCGAAGGCACCAGAAAGATGATGAAGTCGGCCGTGACCGGAGACCTGATGCGGCAGATGCGGAAAAGAAAATAAGGAGGATTCATGAAGCTGCAGACGACGGTCGAATGCGGTAAATCATCGGCTGGGATTTCTCTCGGGGACAGGATAACGGTGCTCGGAAGCTGTTTCGCCGACAACATAGGGAAGAAATTGTCCGAATGCGGTTTCAACGTATGCGTCAATCCTTTCGGCACTTTGTACAATCCCGTGTCCATTTGCAATTCCGTCGCACGGCTTTCCGGCGGCGTCCCTTTTGTGGAAAGCGACTGCATGGAGATGGGCGCCGGCGCCGGGCTCGTCTGTTCGTTCAGCCATCATACGTCTTTCGCCCGCCGGACCGCCGCCGAATTCATAGAGAATGCCAATGCCGTCCTCGGCGAGGCGTCGGCTTTCTGGAAAACCTGCGACAAAGTCATCATATCGCTCGGCACCGCATGGTGTTTCCGTCATGAGGCCACCGGAGAGACCGTGTCCAACTGCCTGAAACGTCCGGCCGCGGAATTCACGCGCTATCGTCTCGGCGTGCAGGAGACGGCCCTCATGCTCGGCCGTATGGTATCGCGCTGTCCGGACAAAAAATTCATCTTTACGGTCAGCCCGATACGCCATCTGGCTGACGGGGCGCACGGCAACCGGATCAGCAAGAGCGTGCTGCTGCTCGCCGTGGACCGCCTGTGCTCGGACATGGCCGCGGCAGGAGGCGACCGGCGCTGCGAATATTTTCCGGCATACGAGATATTGCTCGACGAATTGCGCGACTACCGTTTCTATGCCGAGGATATGTGCCATCCTTCGCCGCAGGCGGTGGATTACATAATTGAACGTTTCATGGATTATGCGGTTCCGGTGACGGAGCTGCCGCAGATCTCATCGAACCTGAAGGCGTACAGGCAGTCTTTGCACAGGCCTGGACCGGCAAGACAGAACAATTTCCATATCATATGAAATTCAAATCATCCATCATCGCCGCCGCGGCCATGCTTGCCGCCGCATGCGCGGGCCCGAAGGACGGGGAGTACACGCTCACGCTGCTCTCTACAAATGATATCCACGGGCATTATTTCGATTCCACCTATGTGGGCGACGGGCTCAGCAAGTCCCTTATGTCCGTCAAGTACTATGTAGACAGCATCAGGACCGTGAACGGAGCCGACAATGTGCTGCTTTTCGACGCCGGAGACATACTCCAGGGGGACAATGCCGCCTATTATTTCAATTACGTGGATACGGTGACTCCGCACGTCTATCCGCGCATGGCCAAGTACATGGGCTATGACGCCATAGCCGTGGGCAATCACGACATAGAAACGGCCCATCCGGTCTATGACCGCATCGCCCGGGACCTGAAGGCCGCAGGCATACCTTTCCTCGCCGGGAACGCCATACGGAACGATGACGGCAAGCCGTATTTCCCTCTCTACAAGGTATTCAACCGTGGCGGCCTCAAAGTCGCCGTGCTCGGATACACCAATCCCAACATGAAGGAATGGCTTTCCGAGGATGTATGGAGCGGAATGCATTTCGAATCCCTGATTCCTCTCGTACAGCAGGACGTGGACAAGGTGAGGGCGAAGGAAAATCCCCAGGCGGTGATAGTGCTTGTACACAGCGGCACCGGCCCCGGCGACGGCTCCGTGCTGGAAAGTCAGGGACTGGATCTTTTCAAGAGCCTTAGGGGAGTGGATTTCGTATTCTGCTCGCATGACCACAGGCCTTTCGTGACCGCCAATGACAGCATAGCCCTCATAAATACGGGCAGCCACTGCCGCAATCTCGGCGTAGGCACTTTGAAGCTCACCGTGAGCGGCGGGAAGGTGACCGCGAAATCCGTCGATGCGGACCTGATCCCGATCGACGAAAGCAAAGCCGACAAGGAGATGCAGGAGGCGTTCCATGATGATTATGCCGCGGTGAAGGCTTTTACTCTCAAGGAATTGGGAGAACTGAAAAGCGATCTGCGGACCAGCGACGCGTTCCGCGGCATGAGCGACTACATCAACCTCGTGCATACCCTGCAGCTCGGCTGCTCGCCCGCGGAGATATCCATTGCAGCGCCTCTTACCTACAACGGCACGGTGAAGGCAGGCACGCTCATATACAATGACCTTTTCACAATCTATCCTTATGAAAACCAGCTTTTCGTCATCGAAATGACCGGGCAGGAGATCAAGGACTATCTCGAATACAGCTATGACAACTGGATTCAGACCGTATCGGCTCCTGACGATCATGTGCTTAAGATAAGGCCTTTCGACGACCCGCGCACCGGGCAGAAGGGATGGTCGTTCGTAGGGAGGTCGTACAATTTCGACTCGGCCGCCGGCATCAACTATACCGTCGACGTCACGAAGCCGTTCGGCTCGCGTATAGCGATCACTTCCAAGGCAGACGGCGCTCCGTTCGACTTTTCCGCCAAATACAATGTGGCCATGACTTCATACCGTGCGAGCGGCGGCGGAGACCTGCTGTCCGAGGGCGCGCACGTGGATACCGACCGCATAGACGAAAGGGTAGTGGCGCGTTATCCCGAGATAAGGAATATATTGTATGACTACATCGTCGCCAACGGCTGCATAGATCCTGCCGTGACGGGGGATCCGGCCCGCATCGGCGCATGGAAATTCGTCCCTGAGAAAATCGCAGAACGTGCTCTTGACAGGGATATGTCTCTGATGTTCGGAAAATAGGGGAGAGAATCGGTTACTTTCCCCTGAAAGCGTCCAGCCCTGATTGGAGGAAATCGACGTATCCGTCCACGCTGAGATTGTAGCCCCTTACGGGTATCAGCTGGCGGCCTTCACTGTCGAGGACCGTATAATTGGGCTGGGCGTTTACGTTGAAGCGCGTCCGGGCTATATAGGAATTCACCCTTCCCACGTCTTTGAGGACTTTGCCTCTGTCGGTGGTGAGCCATTCGGACTCCGGCAGCTTCGTTTTGTCGTCGGTGAACAGCGACAGTATGACGAAATCGTTGCGGAGCATTTCGAGCACCCTCGCATCGCTCCATACCCTCGCTTCCATCTCACGGCAGTTTACGCAGCCGTGGCCCGTGATATCCACGAAAATGGGCTTTCCGCTCGCTTTGGAGGCTTTCATGGCTTCTTCTATGGTAGGGTAGCCGCTGAGCCCGTGGGCCAGTTTGATTTCCGGTCCTCCCTCGGATGTCACGGCCGCCGGCGCCGCGGCAGCGGCATTGGCCCCGATGACGAAATCCTGTGTCTCAAGCGGCGGCAGATAGCCTGACAGCGCCTTCAAAGGGGCTCCGAACATGCCGGGGATGAGATATATCACGAATGAAAAGACTGCGATGGAGAGGGTAAGCCTCAGGACGGATACATGCTCCGTCTTTTCGTCGTGCGCGAACCTTATCTTGCCGAGCAGATACAGGCCCAGCAGGGTGAATATGGCGATCCAGATGGCTAAGTAGACCTCCCTGTTGAGCAGCCCCCAATGGTAGGTCTGGTCGGCTACGCTCAGGAATTTGAATCCGAGGGCCACCTCTATGAAGCCAAGCACCGATTTCACGGTATTCATCCAGCTTCCGCTGCGCATTTTCTTGAGCAGCGAAGGGAACAATGCCAATACTGTGAACGGCAGCGCAAATGCCGTGGAGAACGCCAGCATCGTTATCATGGGCGTCCAGAACTCTCCCTGCGTCGACTTGATGAGGACGGACCCGACTATGGGGCCGGTGCAGGAGAATGATACCAGCACCAAGGTGAGCGCCATGAAGAAGACGCCCGCGATGCCCTTTTTGTCGGATTTGGCGTCGCTCTTGTTTACGATGGACGAAGGAAGCGTTATCTCGAAGGCCCCGAAGAAGGAAGCCGCGAATATCATGAATACTATGAAGAAGATGATGTTCGGGAGCCAGTGCGTCGCAAGCCAGTTGAATATGTCGGCCGTCACCGCTTCGCCTCCCACGATGCGCGTAACCGCTATTATGGCCGAAATGGGCACCGTGTACAGCAGAATTATGAAAAGACCGTACATGAAGGCCTTGAAGCGTCCCGCCGCAGGCGAGGTAGTGCTCTTCAGGAAGAACGACACGGTCATCGGCACCATCGGGAACACGCAGGGAGTCAGCAGCATCGCGAAGCCCCAAAGTATGGCTTCCAGGATGAGCGCCCATATGGAACCGGACGAGGTCTCTTCTTCGGGGTCGGCTATGGCAGTCAGGTGGCTTTCGGAATCGTCAGTCCCGACCGCGGCGCCGGCCGCTCCGGCTCCCAAGGTGACGGTAAATTCGTAGTCTTCCGGCGCGCTGCATACTCTGTCCGAACAGGCCTGCCATGACACCGTGCCTTTCACCGTGGCCGGTTCGCCGGCCGTGCGTATGTCCTGTGAAAGGATTACCGTGCCCGCAAAGCCTTTCTCGCCGTCGAAGTCCTTGGCTTCGCTCACTTCCGTCAGTCCGCCTTCAAGCACGGTTCCGCCGAGTTCTTCGAATTCTACTTCCGTGGGATTAACCGCGCCGGAGGTGGAGTATATGTGCCAGCCGGACGCTATGGTGCCCGTGAAGGTTATGCGGTACAGTCCGTCGTCGATATTTTCGGCGCCGATCTTCCATTCGACGCTGTTTTCCGGGGCCATGCTCGGCGCCTGGGCTGAAACGGCGGCTCCGGACGCGAGGGCGGCTGCCGACAGTATGATTGTTGCAAGTTTTCTCATCATGGGATTATTTTGCGTATGCTACGGAACGTGTTTCACGGATGACGGTAATCTTCACCTGTCCGGGATATGTCATTTCTTCCTGGATCTTCCTGGCTATGTCCGCCGACAGCGTCGCGGCCTGCTCGTCGCTGACCTGGTCGGCCCCGACTATCACCCTGAGTTCGCGTCCAGCCTGGATCGCGTAGCTCTTGGTGACGCCCTGATAGGATTTCGCGAGGTCTTCCATGCCCTTGAGCCTCTTTATGTAGGATTCGATCACCTCACGCCTTGCACCGGGCCGCGCGCCTGAAATGGCGTCGCCCACCATGACGATGGGAGCAATGAGGCTCGTCATCTCTATCTCCTCATGATGCGCGCCGATGGCGTTGCATATCTCGGGTTTCTCGGAATATTGTTCGGCGAGTTTCATGCCGAGGATGGCATGGGGCAGTTCGGGAGCGTCTTCCGATACCTTTCCTATGTCGTGCAGCAGGCCGGCCCTCTTGGCGAGCTTGGGGTTCAGGCCGAGTTCGGATGCCATAATGGCGCAGATGTCGGCGACTTCGCGGGAATGCTGCAGCAGGTTCTGTCCGTATGAAGAACGGTATTTCATGCGTCCGATCATGCGCACGAGCTCCATGCTCAGGCCGTGTATGCCGAGGTCGATGCATGTGCGCTTGCCTGTTTCGAGTATTTCGTCCTCAAGCTGCTTCTTCACTTTGGCGACGACTTCCTCGATGCGCGCCGGATGGATGCGGCCGTCTATCACGAGCTGGTGCAGCGCAAGGCGCGCCACTTCCCGCCTCACCGGATCGAACGCCGACAGCAGAATGGCGTCAGGCGTGTCGTCCACCACTATTTCCACTCCGGTGGCGGCTTCGAGAGCGCGTATGTTGCGGCCCTCGCGTCCTATGATGCGTCCTTTTATCTCGTCGTTCTCGATGGGGAAGGTGGTCACGGCATTTTCTATGGCCGTCTCGGTGGCCGTGCGCTGTATGGTGTTGATAACGATTCTCTTGGCCTCCTTGGCGGCGTTAAGCCTCGCCTCGTCCATGGTGTCGTTGATATAGGTCTGCGCGGCGCTGCGGGCTTCGGCCTTCATATTCTCTATCAGCATGTTCTTGGCCTCGGCCGTGGTCATCCCGGCTATGCTCTCTATCTGCTTGTTGGCTTCGTTGCGCAGCCTGTCGTATTCTTCGGCCTTGCGGGCAAGCATGTCCTGCTGGTTTTTGAGGGAGTTGCGCGTGGCGTCGTTTTCCTTTATCTTGCGCTGCAGTTCATTGTTCTGCTGGTTGAGGTTGTTCTCTTTCTGCTTGATGCGCGACTCCGCCTCCCTGAGCTGGGCGTTCTTTTCATTCACGTACTGTTCGTGCTCTCCCTTGAGGCGGATGAACTTTTCCTTGGCCTGCAATATTTTCTCATTGCGGATCTTTTCCGCTTCTATCTTGGCCTGTTCGATGATTTCGTTGCCCTGTCCTTTCAGTATCAATTTTCTTACGGTTATGTACACGGCCAGGGCGATGGCCGCTCCCGCCGCAAAACCGATTATAAGTGACAAAATATCCATTTTATATCCAATTTATAGTTCAACATAATTCAAAACAAAGCGGCCGGATAGGCCTTTGCCGCGTCCGGTCGCCGTATATCGAAAAAAACCGTCAGTATCCGTGTCAGAAAATCTTTTATTCAAAGATTTGAGTTCCGACCAGTTCTGAGATCCTGTGTCCCGCAAAATGCGGAATGCCTCCGGGGAGGGTTAGGCAGGCCTGTCATCCTTGATCTGAGAGCGCTCCGTACGTTGGTACATGTTGTTTTCAGCAAGAGGTACTGACGGCTGTTTTCTTCCGATATCTTCAAGATAGCTTTCCGTGTCTGCCTGAAGCTTTTCCGCCTCTTTCTGCATGTCCCGTACCTGACGCTCTTTCGCCAGGCGGTCGATGCATTCGTTCAGGGCTACGAACGACAGGATGCTCGTAAGATCCTTCCCGGGGTACAGGGTCTGATATTTGGCTATTCTGCCGTTCACTTCCGAAGCGGCCGCCCTTATGTATCCTTCGATTTCAGGCGACTGTCTCAAGACATGGTCGCGCCCGGCTATCTTTATGGTGATTTTCTGCTCCATGGCGCGATTATGTTTCCAGCAGGGAGATGCATCTGTCGATCTCCCGTATCATCTTGTCTATCTTTTCCCTGGCGGCTTCGGCGCCGTCTCCCTTGGCGGTGAAAGCTCCGGTCAGCCTGAGTCTGTCCATCTCTTGTTCCAAACCGGTTATCTGCTTTCTGCAGGTTTCGTTCTCGGCACGGCATGCCGCGATGGCGATGCGAAGACTTTCGTTCTCCGCTTTTTCGGACTCATACAACGCTATGAGCCTTTCGAAGTTGCCCCGTATCTTTTCAAGCATGGCCTGAACAAACCTGTATATTCACTGCAAATTTACTAAAAATAATTCTTCAATTACCAATATTTAGCCTAATTTTGTCGAAAACTGGAGCCGAAATGGAAAATTACGGATTTGTTAGGGTCGCCGCCGCTTCTCCGCGCGTCAAAATAGCTGATACGAAATTCAATACGCAGGAAATAATGCGTATCGCGGCGGCCGCCGAAGAACAGGAAGTGTCGCTGCTGGTCTTTCCGGAAATGTCGGTGACAGGATATACCTGCGGGGATCTGTTCGGCAGCGAGGCGCTGATAAAAAGCGCGGAGGACTGCATAGGCGAAATCCGTGAGTTCACGAGGGCGAAGGAAGTGACCGTCGCCGTCGGGGCTCCGGTCAGATACGGCTGCAAGCTGTACAATTGCGCCGTCGTCATTTCCGGCGGCGTCGTAAGGGGCATAGTCCCCAAGATTCACCTGCCGTCATACAATGAATTCTACGAATCTCGCTGGTTCGCTTCCGGGGCGGATTTCCTGACGGACGACGCCGCGGGGACGGGACGGTTTCTGGACGACGGGATGAACTTTGTCCGCGAAGGGTTCGGAGGCGAGATCCTCTATGCCGGCAGGCGCTGCAACATATCTCCCAATCTCCTGTTCGAAATGGGGGAGTGCACGTTCGCCGTCGAGCTGTGCGAAGACCTTTGGACGCCCGTGCCGCCGTCGTCGTTCCATGCCGTCGCAGGCGCGCAGCTGATAATCAATCTGTCCGCCAGCAACGAAGTACTGATGAAGCATGACTACCGCAGGCAGCTCGTGTGCGGCCAGTCCGCACGCACCGTCTCCGGATATGTCTATTGCTCCGCAGGCTACGGAGAATCCACGCAGGACCTTGTCTTTGCCGGGTCTTCCATGATATGCGAAAACGGCACGGTGCTGGCCGAATCGGAACGGTTCAGCATGGACGGGACCATGACGGTGGCGGACATGGACGTGGAAAAATTGACGGTGCTTAGGCAGAAGCAGAGTTCGTTCGGCTGCGTGACGCCGCAGGGCGTCGGCGCCTCCGGGATGAGCCGTTCCTACATGCGCGTAAGGACTGCCGGCCGGCTTTCGACCGATTTCGGGAAACGGCTTCTCAGACATGTGGATCCCCATCCTTTCGTGCCCGAGGGGAACAAGGGGGAGACGGACTCGCGCTGCCGCGAGATAACTTCGATACAGACTCTGGGGCTCGTGTCCCGCCTGCAGCATGTCAATGCGGAGTCGGCCGTGATAGGCATTTCCGGGGGACTCGACAGCACATTGGCCTTGCTCGTCACTGTTATGGCCTTCGACAGGCTGAAATGGCCGAGACAACGCATAATAGGTGTCACCATGCCCGGATTCGGAACGACCGCCCGCACCAAGGGCAACGCGGATGACCTTATGGATGCGCTCGGCATAACCCATAAGGAAATCTCTATCGTGCCGGCCGTGGAGCAGCATTTCGGCGACATAGGACAGGATCCCGCCGTGCATGACGTCACTTATGAAAATTCACAGGCGAGGGAGCGCACCCAACTGCTGATGGATATCGCCAACAGGAACGGGGGAATAGTTATAGGAACGGGAGACCTTTCCGAACTGGCCTTGGGGTGGTGTACCTACAACGGCGATCACATGTCCATGTACGGAGTGAATTCATCGGTGCCCAAAACCCTCGTGCGTTCCATCTGTAGATGGACGGCGGAAAACGTTTTTGCCGATGAAAAACGGCTTGCCGGGTCGGGCAGGAGCATTTCGGAGATACTCTTGGACATCATCGATACCCCGATAAGCCCGGAACTGAAGCCCGCCGATGCGCAGGGCCGTATCACGCAGCTTACCGAAGACCTCGTAGGACCGTATGAACTGCATGATTTCTTTTTGTATCATTTCTTCCGTTTCGGCTGTCCGCCGGAAAAGATATTGTTCCTTGCAAAGAAAGCGTTCGCTGGGGCTTATGATGACGCGACAATAGAAAAATGGCTGCGCAAATTCCTGTCCAGATTTTTCGGACAGCAGTTCAAGCGCTCCTGCCTGCCGGACGGGCCGAAGGTGGGTTCGGTGTCGCTCTCACCGCGCGGAGACTGGAGAATGCCTTCGGACGCTTCTTCCGCCCTGTTCCTGTCAGGGCTAAAGGACTGACGCCTTACCAAAGACGCCTGAATGCGGCCCCGATCCTGCGGTGAAGCGTATGCAGGTCGGCATCGTTTATTATGGTCCTGTCCGCCTTTGAACGGTCGAAATGCTGCGCCCGCATTCTCATGATGATTTTTTCGGGTGAAGTGTGGTCGCGCTCCGCGGCCCTGGCTATCCGTATCCGCTCGGGTGCGTCGACAAGGACGATTTTGTCGCAGACGTCGTCGAACAGCGGCTTGTCCGATGCGAGGGCCGATTCCATGACCGCGAAGGGTATCGTCCCGTAGCCGCACCATGCACTGTCCAGGCCGTCTTTCCATTCCAAAAAATCCTGCAGCACGGCGGGATGCACTATATTTTCGACCTGCGCGAGGGCTGCCGGGTCCGAAAAGATGATTCCGGCGAGCGCCGCGCGGTCCAGACGTCCGGAGCTGTCGCGCAGGGGGCGGCCGAGGGTTTCCTCGATCATGCGTACAAGTACGGGCCTGCGGTCATACAATGATTTGGTCATGCCGTCGGCGTCATATATCATGACTCCTTTGGAAGCCAGATATGCGCATACGGCTGTCTTGCCGCTGCCTATGCCGCCTGTCACCAATACTGTTTTCATCAGTCGGTCTCTATGCAGTCGACGACTTCCGGTTCCGTGCGGCAGGCTATAATGTTCGGGGACCCCTTTTCTACTTTCAGGACGCATCGTCCGGTCCTGGAATTCGCGAAATCATTGTAGTCGATATATACGGTGACGTCTTCCGTGACGTCGCTCTGTGGAGGGAACGCGCAGTCCGCCACTATGTCCACCATGGACGGAAACACTCTGAGGCCTTTTCTGGAAGGGGCGTTGCGGATTTCCACCGGTACGGTCGAGCGCATTTCCACGAATCGGGACACTTCCACCGAATATTTCACTTCCGTGTCGGACAGGCGTATCCCGTCGGCGCCGTTGATCCTGAGGACCCCGTGGAGACTGTTGTGTACGTCGTTGAGCCGGAGCGGCTCGGAATAGACCTTGTCCATGAGGCTGAGACGCCGTTCGTCTCCGTATATTATGACCGAATCCGGATCGATGCGCAGCGGCCCCGTGGCGGTATATTGCGGCCTGAAATTGATCACCCTGTTCACTTCTACGGGTATCTTCTTGTGGAGCTCGGCCGGGAATCGGAAAAGGAGTGTGTCCGATATGAAGGCCTCCACCGTCGTCCCGTCCCCGAAAATCTGCTGCGCATAATTGTTGAGCACCGGCCCGGAAAGATAATACCAGCCGTCGCCTTTCCGCTTCAGGTCAGTCTTGTCAATGGTGACCAAGGCCTTTCTGTTCGTGTATCTGGCGGCCAGCATCCTGAATCCCGACGTCCTGCAGCGCGCCGTGACGGTGACGACGTCGGACGATTTGTCCGAATGCCCGTCGAGGTTGCTCACAGCCGTGACGGGAACGCTTATGACGCCCGAATATTTCAGGGAAAGGTTGTGTATGAACCATACGCTGAAAGCCAGCAGAAAAGATATTAGCAGTATCCTGGTATCTTTCCCGCTGCCGTTCAGCCTGCTCAGAATCTTTGTGAAAATCTGTCTCATGTCAGACTTCCGGCGCAGATGCGGCTTGCCCTATTGGTTCTGTGATTCGCTGTAGTCTTTTACGAGTCCGTTTTTGTCCACGCGCAGTTTGACGTTGGCATCGACCTTGATGAGCACGGTCTTGTCGCTGACTTCTTCGATGACGCCGTATATGCCTCCCACGGTGACCACTTTGTCGCCCTTCTTCAGCTCCGCGCGGAATTTTTCAAGTTCTTTCTGCTGCTTGCGCTGCGGGCGTATCATGAAGAGCCACATCACTACGAATATGAGGATCAGGAAAATCCACATGGAGGCACCTCCTCCCGTCTGCGCGGGAGCCGTCTGCAATAAAACTGTAAGGATATTCATAATATAGTCTTTTTTGAAATGTTATCTTTTTGTTATCCGGCCGTCGCCGACCATCTTGCGTATGATGCCGTCGAGGGTGGCATTGACGAATGAACTGCTTTTGGGCGTGCTGTAGTATTTGGCTATGTCCACATATTCGTTTATCGTCACCTTGACGGGTATGTCGTCGAAATTTTCCGCTTCGGCGAGGCCGAGGACTATGAGCACGGCGTCCGAGGCTACCAGCCGGTCCAGGTCCCACCTGTTCACGGCCGCGGCCGTCATGGCGTTGTATTCGTCGAATCTGCCGAAGGCGCATTTCAGAAGCTTTACGGCGAAGTCCTTGTCGTCGCTTACGTCCTTCCCTTTTTTCTTCAGGATTTCGCTCTGGTACAGCGGCGGAAAGTCCCATCGTCCCGTATGCGCGATGCCGTCCATCGCCCGGCAGCAGTGCATAAGGGAATATGCAAGGTCGTCATTCCAATATATGGAGAGTTCCTCCAATATTTTCTCCAGCTCGGCGTTGTCTTCGAATTCTTCTTCGAAAATGCGCGCCCAGAGCTCCGCATCTTCCTGCAGGCTTTTTTCGCCGGAAGACATGTATTGCGCGAAATACTCTTTTCGGGATATGGAGTCGAATGCCTGCCTGATGAAAGCGTCGTAGGAATCCCACGATATTTTCTTGCGGGATATTATTTTGCGGAAGTCCGGATCGTCCTCCAGGACGGCGGCCACTTTGTTCTCGGCGAATTTCATGTTCGGATGCAACTCGGCTTCCGTCGGATTTATCTTGCGCCTTGCAGCTTCGATGCGGCCGCGGGCTTCTTTTTCAAGCGTAGGAATGATTTGAAGCATCAAGAGATACAGGTCCCTTGCCGCTTCGCAGGAAGTGTTGAATTCGGACAAGGCTTCATTGAGAGTCATCCCGCGATTGCCCGCATAGGAAAACAATACCTTGAACACCTTTATCCGCAACATCCGTCTGTTAAGCATGATTTTTCAAACAATTTTCCGCAAATATAATATCATTCGGCGTATTTTACGGCATTCCCCGAGCACAAAAGGCTCATTTTTTCTTTTTGCGGAGCACGGTCACTTCATCCACCGCATTGCCGTAGCGGTCGTACAGCGTCAGCCGGAGCCTGCGCCTGTCCGCATGCATCAGAATGGCGCCTACAGTGTTGCCGCCTTCGCTCCAGCGGAATTTTATGAGGTCCTTGTTGTCCGTCCAGTCCTTCAGATCCTGTCCGCGTTCGTTGTCGGACGACGGCAGCTGCACATATACGGTCCCTTTCTTCCCGTCGGTCTCCTTTCCCGCGAAAACGGCGCCGGTGCGTGCATATATGTGGTTGTTGGCCCCGACGGCGAGATCCACTCCGCATTCGTCGAACAGATCCTTCCAGCGTCCGTAGTGCGAGGTCTTTCCGTTTTCTCCGAAAAACCATTGATAGTGCTCCATCACTATCACATATCCGGCGGGATTTTCGGCTATGGTCCTGCGTACCCATTCCTGAGCCGCCTCAAGGCCTTCTTCGTCGCGCATGCTTTCGTTGTTGAGTATTATGAACAGGGCGTCGCCGTACTTGAAATGATAGCATACTCCTTCTTCTCCGGCATAGCCGTTGAGCGGATTGGCATTCACGAAACGGAAATAATCGTTGCTGAGCCTTTTTGCCTGGCGGTCCATATTGTCGTGGTTGCCGTTCGTCCCGGCCCACATGTAGTTATGGAAATACGGTTCTTCGTACAGGCGTTTCCAGAAAGAGTAGCTGCCGCCCCATGCGCATATGTCTCCTGCGTGAAGGATGATGTCGAAATCTTTGCCGTTGCGTTCCTTGAGCGTATCCAGCATAGCCACGGCCGCTTCGAGCCGCCTGGGGAGGGGAGGATAGGAGTGGAAGTCGGAAATGATGCCCGCGCTCCATTTCCCGGATCGCGGCGCGGTACGGAAATACCTGACTTCGCCCAGATCGTTTCCTCCTTCCGTGCCGATGCGGTACATGTATGCCGTAGACGGTTTCAGCCCCTCGAGCGCGGCGCAACAGCGTATGAACCGCACACGTTCATAAAAGTTTTCTCCGTCCGCCTTCTTGGAATACAGGCTGTCGAAGGCGGTGCACAATTCTTCTTCGGCCTTGACGGTCCTGGAGTGCTTCCATTCCTTGTCCGCGGCTTCGGTGAATATGCAGATGCCTCCCGGGAGGCCTTCGTCGCGGTGCCAGTTTATGCGGGCCTGCCTTGCGGCATTCTCTCCCGGATTGGCTATGACGGTATATGAATGACTGCCGGCGTCATGAGCCGTGGTCTGCGCGGCCGCCTGCGTCCGGAAGCCGCACGCCGCCATGATGAGCATGACGGCAAGTCCGATGAATGTACGATTGCGTTTCATATCACGCAAATATACGATTAAATACTCGTTGGTTGAATTAGAATTTTAAGGATATATAAATGAAAAGGTTGCGCAATATGCAGATTTTTAGTAAATTAGTGGTAGCTACACCGATAACCACTATCTGTCTGCTTATGCGCAACTTCATCGTAAATTTCGTCAGAATTCTCGGAATCTGCAAAGATTTCGCCGGAAATCGGGTAAATGAGCTCGGGATAACCGCCGAACCTTATTGGCCGCAAGCGTCCATGACCTCCATTACCTCAAGGATGTGCGTTTGGAATACCGCGACTGTATGATGCTCGGCGACA
>CANPZS010000033.1 GCA_947588835.1 uncultured Bacteroidales bacterium
GGTGACACAAAATTATAAAATACTATGCATAAGACAATTATAAATGTGGCTGATTTTAAGTGACGAAGTCAGGAAAAGTGGCAGGCCGGAAAAGCGGTCTGCCATTTTTTGAAAGTGCCCGGAGTCGGGCTCGAACCGACACGGCTGTTAAGGCCACAGGATTTTGAGTCCAGCGCGTCTACCAATTCCGCCATCTGGGCATTATCTGCACAAAGGTATTGTAAAATCCGTACAAAAGCAAAATTTTTGAAACATCTTGCTTTCCTTGTATATTTGCAGGATATGGCCGGGACAATCAACATAATTTCCGGAAAGCGCCTCGAGGACGTGGCCGGCTTGCTCGGCGGAGGAAGGAAAGTCTATCTCGTGCATGACGCCGCGCTCGGAGATGCCGCCGCACGCCTTGCCGCCTTTGTCGATGCGTCGCTGCCGGTCGAGGCTTCCGAAGAAAACAAAAACATGGACACCGTGCTCGGCATCGACAGGTGGCTCCTGTCCCTCGGGGCCGACAGGACGGCGCTTGTGCTGGCGTGCGGCGGCGGCATCGTGACCGACATGGCCGGCTTTGCGGCTTCCGTCTACAAGCGCGGCGTCGGTTTCGCGTTCATTCCCACCACCCTTCTCGCCCAGGTCGATGCGGCCATCGGCGGCAAGACGGGGGTAAATCTCGACGGCTACAAAAACATGATCGGCGTCATCCGCCAGCCCGAATTCACTTTCATCTGCCCCGAACTGCTCGGGACGCTCTCTCTGCGGGATTTCCTGTCCGGAGCCGCCGAGTTGTTGAAGACTTTCATCATAGACGACGGCGGACACCATTATGCCGCCGCCGTGGAAACCATATCCGCCATAGCGTCCGGCAGGCCTGTAAGCGCATGCATGGCCGAGCTGCAGGATCTCATCGCCGCGGCCGCGGCCGTCAAGGCCGGAGTGGCCGGCAGGGACCCGAATGAAGGCGGAGAACGCCGCAAACTTAATCTCGGGCACACATTTGCGCACGCCATGGAGCATTGCGCACGCCTGAAGGGGGACGATCTTGCCCACGGAGAGGCCGTGGCCGCCGGCATGGCTATGGCCGCCGAGCTGTCAGAAAAGATCGGGACGGCTCCGAAAGGCTTTGCGGACCGTCTGAAACGCGATTTGCGGGCCTGCGGACTCATGACCGGATGCCCTTACGGTGCCGACGAACTCATAGGCGCCATGAAACTCGACAAAAAAGCCGAAGGCGGACTGATCCATTTCGTGCTCATGGCCGGAATCGGCGACGTCCGCATCGTGGACATGACGGCGGAAGAGGCATTGTCCCTTCTGCCCTGAAAAGAACGGACATGATTTGCACTACGATACAGAACCGGACGTTGGAGGAAATCTTGTCCCTGCTCGAAGGCGGGGATATAGAGATGGCGGAAATACGCCTTGACCGCTGTCCTCTGACCGACGAAGACATAGAAACCCTGTTTTCTTCGAGCGACGTGCCCCTCGTGGCCACATGCCGCATTGCCGAAGCCGGAGAGAACGCGCCCGAAAAGCTTTTTTCGGCCATAGCCGCCGGCGCACGTTTCGCCGATCTCGAAATAGAGGCGCCTCCGGATATCGTCCGCAAAATATGCGGGCTGTGCTCGGAAAACGGTACTGCGCTGATACGCTCCTTTCATGACTATAAGCGTACGCGGACTGTGAGGGAGCTCAAGGCGGTCGCGGAGAAATGCCGGCACGGCGGAGCCGACATCGTCAAGATTGTCACTATGGCGAACGGCCCCGCAGACGCATTCAACGTGCTTTCCCTGTATGATTTTCTGCCATGGAAGAATTCGCTGATAGCTTTTGCCATGGGCGAATACGGACGGCACACGCGCATAGAATGCCTGCGGTACGGGGCTCCTTTCAGCTATGCTTCCCTCACTTCGGGAGAGGCCGCCGCCCCGGGGCAGATTCCGCTTGAAAAAATGCGTTCGGACGTCTATGCGGACGGGAAATTCATTTCTACGGAGGAACCGATAAATATTCCGGCGTCCAAGAGCTATGCGCAGAGGGCGATAATTGCGGCCGCCCTTGCCGGAGGCACGTCGAGGATAACCGGGTATTCCCGCTGCGGCGACAATGAATCCGCCATTTCCGCGGCACGCGCTCTCGGCGCCAAAATCGTCCGCGACAGGGAGGTGCTTGACATTTCCGGCATTGCCGCAGTTCCCGGTTCGCTTGCTCTTGAAAGGATGGACGTGGGGGAATCGGGGCTGCTCGCACGACTGATGATACCGCTGATGTCCGTCCTGAATGACGGTCCGGCATTGATATGCGGCAAAAGGACGCTGACGCACAGGAACCTTGCCGGCGTCAGGGAGGCGATGGCTTCCTGCGGCGTTACTGTATGTCCGTCCGGGCCGGATGGGTGCAGGATACCGCTTACTGTGGAAGGCCCCCTGAAGGCCGGCAGACTTGAAATGGACGGCAGCCACGGTTCGCAGCTGATTTCCGGCCTGCTCACGGCTCTGTCCCTTTGCGGAGAAGACTCCGTGCTTCATGTCGCTTCCCCGAAGAGCCTGCCCTACCTTTTCATGACCGTGGCCGTGCTCCGCCGCTTCGGCGCCAGGATAGATGGCCGCATGGAAGGAGACAGGAACAGCTGCACCGGCATTGAATTCACCATAAAGTCCTCCGGGGCTTTGACGCCGGCCGATTATCGCATAGAAGGCGACTGGAGCGGCGCGGCCAATTTTCTCGTCGCCGGGGCCGTGTTCGGCAGCGTGGATGTCACGGGCTTGAATATGAAGTCGCTGCAGGCCGACATGGCGATTGTGGACATTCTGATGGAGGCGGGAGCCGGACTTACGATAAGCGAAGACGGACGAAACGCTACGATACACGTGCAGAGATCCCCGCTCAGAGCCTTCAGCGCCGATCTGAACAACTGCCCGGATCTTTTCCCCATTGTGTCGGTGCTGGCGGCTTTCTGCCCCGGCACGTCGAGGCTGCACGGATTGCACCGGCTTGCCGACAAGGAGAGCGACCGCCGGGCCTCCATATGCGACATGCTTGACAAGATGGGCGTCTCCGCCGAAACGGATGGCGACGATCTCGTCGTGGAGGGCCTGTCCCTGACCCGGCGCATCCTTGCCGGCCGCCGGCTGAAGGGCGGATCATATTCGTCATTCGGGGATCACCGCATCGCAATGGCCCTGAAAGTAGCTTCGCTCGGCGCCGCAGGGCGCATCAATATAGACGATGTGGATTGCATAGAGAAATCGTTTCCGTCATTTTCAGATGTTTTCGGCGGCCTTGCCGTCAGCGGCGGGATGAATGCGGAAACCAAACATGACATGAAATGAACAGTTTCGGAAAAATATTCAGGGTATCCGTTTTCGGAGAGTCCCACGGTCCTGAAACGGGAGTCGTGATAGATGGCGTCCTTCCCGGCATTCCGCTTTCGGAAGATGATTTCAAGGAGGCCATATCGCGTCGCAAAAGCGGCGGGAAAGGCACTACTCCCCGCATCGAATCCGATATTCCCCGCATAGCGAGCGGGGTGTATCAAGGCATGACCACGGGAGCGCCGCTCGCGATATCCTTTGCCAACGAAAACGTCCGTTCCGCGGACTATTCCGTTTTCAGGGACATTCCTCGCCCCGGCCATGCGGACTATGCGGCCTCCGTCAAATGGCACGGCTTCAACGATCCGCGCGGAGGCGGACATTTTTCCGGACGGCTTACCCTGCCCGTGACGGCCGCCGGCGTAGTGGCCGGTAAAGTGTGCGGCAGACTTGCGGAGAAATTGGGCGCCGGCCCGTTTTCCGTATCCGCCGGACTCATAGAAGTAGGAGGAGTGCCTGTTTCGGACGGCGACAGGCGATGGGAAGATGAACTGGACGCCGCCGTCAGAGAGGGGGATTCCATCGGTGGCGTGGTCGAATGCGTCGTGAAAGGCATGCCGGCAGGCATCGGAGAGCCGTTCTTTGACTCCGTCGAATCAATGATATCCCATGCGGTGTTTTCCATTCCTGGCGTCAGGGGCATAGAGTTCGGCGACGGATTCGCCGCCGCACGCATGAAAGGCTCCGAACACAACGACACCTTCGTGCCGGATGAGCACGGGGCGAAACCCGCGGGAAACGGAGCCGGCGGCGTCAACGGCGGCCTGTGCAACGGCGGGCCGATAATTTTCCGCGTGGCGTTCAAGCCCACTTCGAGCATCAGGAAAAAACAAAAGACGCTCAATATCGCCACCGGCGCAATGGAAGAACTTGAAATTCCGGGGCGCCATGACGTGTGCTTCGCGCTGAGGACTCCCGCGGTGGTGGAGGCCATGGCGGCCATGGCGCTTGCCGACCTGATGGAAACGGCATTATTTTAGTATCTTTGCAGGTTGTTTATGGACAGACAGGAGGAAAACAATATCATAAGGGACGTCACCTCGCGGGAATACAGCGGAGGATTCGTTACCGACGTGGAGCAGGAGTTCGTCCCGAAAGGCCTGAATGAAGATACGATACGGATGATATCGTCCATGAAGGACGAGCCGCGGTGGATGCTGGATTTCAGGCTCGACGCTTTCGGCCGGTGGAAAAAGATGAAACAGCCCGACTGGGCGCACCTTGACATGCCGCCGATAGATTATCAGGACATCATATATTATGCGGCCCCGAAAAAGAACGCTGACCGCCCCAAAGAGATAGATCCCAAGCTCGCCGAGACCTTCGAAAAGCTCGGCATTCCGCTGCATGAGCGCGAGGCGCTCGCAGGAGTCGTCGCCGTGGACGCGGTCTTCGATTCGGTATCGGTGAAGACGACTTTCCGCAAGGCTTTGGAAGAGAAAGGCATAATCTTCTGCCCCTTCTCGGAGGCGGTACGGGAGCATGGAGACCTTGTGCGCAAATATCTTGCGACCGTAGTTCCTCCGGGGGACAATTTTTTCGCCGCGCTCAATTCTGCGGTGTTCAGCGACGGTTCATTCTGCTATATCCCCAAGGGGGTGCGCTGCCCCATGGAGCTTTCGAGCTATTTCAGAATTAACGCGAGCGGCACGGGACAGTTCGAGCGCACGCTCATAATAGCCGACGAAGGCTCGTATGTCAGCTATATGGAGGGCTGCACCGCCCCGATGAGAGACGAACGCCAGCTGCATGCCGCGGTGGTGGAGATAGTGGCCGAGAAAGACGCCGACGTGAAATATTCCACCGTGCAGAACTGGTATCCGGGCGACGAGGAAGGCCGCGGAGGCATACTCAACTTAGTCACCAAGAGAGGCTTGTGCAAAGGCGCCGGCAGCCATATTTCATGGACGCAGGTAGAGACGGGCTCGGCGATAACATGGAAATATCCTTCGACCATACTGAAGGGCGACGACACCTCGTCGGAGTTCTATTCCGTGGCCGTCACAAACAACCGCCAGCAGGCCGACACAGGCACCAAAATGCTGCACGTGGGCCGCAATACCCGCAGCCGCATAGTCAGCAAAGGCATTTCCGCCGGGCACAGCCAGAACAGCTACCGCGGACTCGTGAGCATGGCCCGCACGGCCGAAAACGCCAGGAACCATTCCCGGTGCGACAGCCTCCTTATAGGTCCCGACTGCGGGGCGCATACTTTTCCGGTCATCCGCAACTCTTGCCGCACGGCCGTAGTGGAACACGAGGCCACGGCTTCCAAGATTAGCGAAGACCAGCTTTTCTATTGCAACCAGCGCGGCATCGGCACGGAGGACGCCGTTGGCCTTATCGTGAACGGCTATGCCGGCGAGGTGCTCTCCCGGCTGCCGATGGAGTTCGCCGTTGAGGCCCGGAAACTGCTGCAGGTATCACTTGAAGGTTCGGTAGGATGATGGACTTTATAGACTACACTTTTTTCATAGGCTCAGTGCCCGTGATGCTTATAGATGTCGTGACCTCGGTACTCGGCCTCGCCTGCGTTTTCCTTGCCGGGCGCAACTCCAAATACAATTTCTGGGCGGGCTATCTCTATACGGCGGCGCTTTTCGTAATGTTTTGGAACAAAAATCTTTACGCCAATCTTCTTTTGCAGCCCATATCCCTTGCCATCAATATCATGGGGCACTACCGCTGGACGCATCCGCACGCGGACGAACAGAGCGCGTCGGACAGTTCTTCGCTGAAAGTGACCATGCTGACATGGCCCGCGAGGATAATTTCGGCGGCAGCGGTCTTTTTGGTGGCGGCCCTTTGGGGGTGGACTTTGGACACGCTGTTCCCGTGGGATCCGCATCCCTATCTGGATTCATGCGTCACGGTGCTTATCCTGATGGCGCAGCTTTTCTCCGCCATGAAGAAATGGGAATGCTGGCTGCTGTGGCTTTTGGTGAACATAACGCAGATAATGCTCCACATTTCCGTCGGAAACGTATTCATGCCCGTAGTGTGCGGACTGTACCTTGTGAACGGCATATGGTCTCTTTCTACGTGGCTGCACCTTTATAAAGACGATAAATGATTATGGATGGCATATTGTTGAAAATAAACGGGCTGCATGCCTCGATAGGCGGCAGGGAGATAATCCGCGGCCTCGACCTGGAGATACGGGCCGGGGAGGTCCATGCGGTGATGGGGCCCAACGGAGCCGGAAAAAGCACCTTGTCGGCCGTGCTCGCCGGCAAGCCTGACTATACGGTGACGGCCGGAACCGTCGAATTCATGGGCAGGGATCTTCTCGCCATGTCTCCGGAGGAACGCTCCTGGGCCGGGCTTTTCCTGTCGTTCCAATATCCTGTGGAAATACCGGGCGTCTCGATGGTCAATTTTATGAAGACTGCGGTAAACGCACACCGCAAGGCCGCCGGCCTCGGGCCGGTAAAGGCGTCGGAATTCCTCGGTATGATGCGGGAAAAGATGGCTTTCGTGCAGATGAAGGACGAATTTACGAAGCGCGAGGTAAATGTGGGCTTTTCCGGAGGAGAGAAAAAGCGCAACGAGATATTCCAGATGGCCATGCTCGATCCTGTGCTCTCCATTCTTGACGAGACCGACTCCGGCCTGGACGTGGATGCCCTGAGGATCGTTGCCGAGGGTGTCAATGCCATGCGCGGCCCGGAAAAGGCGGCCATCGTAATAACCCACTACCAGCGGCTGCTTGACTATATCGTTCCCGATGTGGTGCATGTATTGAAGGAGGGCCGGATAGTCCATACTGCCGGCAAGGAGCTTGTGGCGGAGATAGAGGAGAAAGGATACGATCACTTTTAGAAACGGCGGAATATGGCTGAACGCGGACACGGAACATATATCGACATTCCGGTGCAATACGGCGAGGGAGTCATCGTCGCGGGCCCGGGACAGACGATCCGCAAGGTAATCGTCTGCCGTCCGGAGGACGGTGGCGGCGGTGCCGCCGTCCCGGAGCACATCGTAGCGGAGCGGGACTCGGTGACGGAACTTTGCATTGCGGTGCTGCCCGGAGTCAACGCCGACTTTCCCATAGCCGTAGACATAACCGGCAGCGGCGCATCCGTCAGGATTTCCGGCTTTTACATTTGCGGAGCTGATGAAAGCGTGAAATTCTGCATCAGGGTAAACCATCGCTGTCCAGGGTCCGTTTCGGAGCAGCTTTTCAAAGGAATCGCCGGCGGAGTCTCCTCGGTGTCGTTTGACGGGTGCATAACCGTGGCCCCCGGCGCGGACGGAACGGAAGCCTTTCAGGAATGCCATAATATATTAGTCTCCGACGAGGCTCGCGTTCGTATCGAGCCGCAGCTTGAGATTTATGCCGACGACGTCAAATGCTCCCACGGAGCCACTACGGGACGCCTCGGCGAGGAGGAATTGTTTTATATGCGGAGCCGCGGCATCCCTGATACGGAAGCCCGGGTGCTCCGGATCATATCGTTCCTTTCCCCGGTGATTGCCTTCGCCGGAACGGAAGGGGAAGGACTCGCCGCGGAAGCGGAGGCGGCCGTGCGCCGCGTTGTAGGAGGAAATGTATGATTGCCAGCCCCAATGTGAAAATAAATCTCGGCCTGAGCGTCCTTCGCCGACGTGCCGACGGCTATCACGACATAGAGACCGTTTTCATGCCGAGCGACGCCTTTCACGACACTTTGGAAATAGTGTCCGGGGATGACTGCGGATGCACTTCTTCCGGAATTTTCGCCAGATACGGTTCTCCTTCCGAAGACGGCTCCTGCGCTCCTGTCGTGCGGGCCGTATCGGACGACGGCAGGCTTGTGATCACCATAGCCCGCGCCGCAGGCGTAGACTGGAACCCTCTCAAGGACCTTACGGCCAAGGCTTATTTTCTGCTTTCCGAAGATTTCGGCCTGCCTCCGGTAAAGATTTATCTTGAAAAAAACTCTCCGGTGGGGGCAGGTCTCGGCGGCGGCTCGGCCGACGCGGCCTATGCCCTCCGCATGCTCGATTCGATGTTCGGTCTCGGCCTCGGCACGGACGGCCTTGCGGAATATGCCGCGCGCATCTGCAGCGACTCGGCGTTCTTCATATACAACCGCCCCATGTTCGGCGAGGGCAGGGGAGAGATATTGTCCGACATAGACCTTGATTTTTCGGAGCGTTATGAATTGAGGACCGTCGTGCCCGAAAACATCTCCGTTTCCACGGCCGAAGCCTACGGCAACATAGTCCCCCGCATGCCAGAAAGGAGCATACGTGATATAGTACGCCTGCCCGTAGAAGAATGGAAAGGTCTGCTTGTCAATGATTTCGAAACGACGGTATTCAAACGCTATCCCGAGCTTGCGGCCATAAAGGAATCCTTGTACGAGTCCGGCGCCGTATATGCGTCCATGTCCGGCAGCGGCTCCGCCCTGTTCGGAATATACCCGAAATAGTTCCGTTCCGCCACATTTTTACGCTTTTTATATTCTTTTACGTTTCTTATGCTCCTCAGAGCATTTTTATGCCCATTTTTCCCGCAAAAAAGGAAATGATGGTAAATGTATACGGAGCCAAGTGCATAGGCATAGAGGCGGTGCCGGTGACTGTTGAAATAGACATAATGCAGGGGATAGGTATACATCTCGTAGGGCTTGCCGACGCCGCGGTGAAAGAAAGCCTGCTGAGAACAGTGACCGCATTGCAGTCCAGGGGATTCCATATTCCCGGCAGAAAAATAGTCATAAATCTCGCTCCTGCCGACATGCATAAAAACGGCAGCGGATACGATCTCCCGATAGCGATAGGCATAATAGCCGCATCCGGACAGGGCGATTTTCCCGAACTCGGAAATTATATCGTGATGGGCGAACTCGGGCTTGACGGCAGCGTCAGACATGTTCCCGGCGCGCTTCCGATGGTGGATCTCGCCGTGAAGTCGGGCCGCAAAGGCTGCATCTTGCCTGTGCAATCGGCTTTGGAGGCCGTGGACAATCGTATGACGGCCGTCTATGGCGTAAAGGATATCAATGACGTGTTCCGTATCCTCGGCGGCAGAGAGCCGGCGGACGATCTTCTCATATGGAACTCCGCCGCCGCGGCCCAAGGTTCCGGCGATGCGCAGAATGCGGACGACTATCCCGATTTTGCCGATATAATAGGTCAGGAAGGAGCCAAGCGCGGTCTGGAAGTGGCCGCGGCCGGCAATCACAACGTGCTTCTGCTCGGCCAGCAGGGCGTCGGCAAGACTTCGCTCGCAAGGGCCCTGGCCGGGATACTTCCTCCTATGACCAAAGAAGAATCCGCCGTCACGGGCAGGATATATTCCGTCGCCGGTCCCGACAGGCCGAGGGCGGGGGCCATGTACAGGCGGCCGTTCCGTGCCCCGAGCGGCTGCGTATCCGTCGCCGCCATCCTCGGAGGAGGGAAAGGGGACAACATTATGCCTGGTGAGGTATCCCTCGCCACGAACGGTGTCCTGTTTCTCGACGAATTCATAGAGCTGCCGAGAACGGTGACGGAGGCGCTGCGCGGGCCTTTGGAAGACAGGACGGTCACGGTGTCCCGGCTTAGGTCCAAAGTGACTTACCCTGCTTCGTTCATGCTTGTGGCCGCCTCGAATCCATGTCCCTGCGGCTATTACGGGGACGGAGACCGCTGCACCTGCACCCCGGGCCGCAGGGCCTCATATCTTTCCAGGCTGTCCGGGCCTGTCATGGACCGAATCGACATTCAGCTTTTTCTGCATCCCGTGGATTCGGGGCTTTTGATGCACGGCACCAAGGGCGAGCCGTCTTCCGCCGTAGCCGCGAGAGTCCTGCGTGCCCGGGAAATACAGCTCGGACGGTTCAGGGACGAAGGCATATTCACCAACGCCGAGATGTCCGTCCGGCAGACGGAGAAATTCTGCAGGCTGAGCACGGCATGCAGAGATCTGATGGGCGGCATAATGGAGAGGAGACGCCTTTCGGCCAGGGCCTGCAACAGAATAGTGAAGATCTCCCGTACCATAGCTGACCTGCAGGGAGAGCCGGACATCCTGCCGGAGCATCTGTCCGAAGCCTCCGGATACCGTTTCCTTGACAGACAGGACGGCATTCTGTGAGTTTTTGCTATATTTGTCCGCAGCAAAGACGACAGCCATGCATCATGAGATCGAGATAAACAGTCTTGGAGAAACGGACGCCGCGGCGGCACGTTTCATAAGAGAGACGGAAGGCCGGCGCATAATATCGCTGGAAGCTCCGATGGGAGCCGGAAAAACCACTTTCACTGCGGCGCTGTGCCGTTGTCTCGGAGTCGACGGAGATGCCGTAAGTTCCCCTACTTTCGCCATAGTCAACGAATATCACCTGAAGAACGGAGAGCCGTTGTATCATTTTGATTTCTACCGTATTTCCAAAATAGAAGAAGCGCTCGACATAGGATTTTTCGACTATGTCGACAGCGGCTGCAGATGCATAATGGAATGGGCTGAAAACATTGCGGAAATCCTTCCTGAAGAGACCTTGCACGTGGGCATAAGGGTGCGGGAAGACGAAGGACGGCTGTTGTTCTGGGACGATTGATGCAAAAATGAAAACCCCGCCATCCTTGCGGAAAACGGGGCCACACACAAAAAATTCAAGTTTTTTTACAGGTTTTTCTGTTTTTTATCTTTTTCCGAGTCTGAACCGCAGACCTATTTCAAGATTAATCATCCAAGGTTCCTGCGTCAGTATGCTTGCGGACTGTCCGTTGTCGAAATAATACCTGATGCCCGGGTCGAAGAAGACACCGAACTCCGGAATTATCATATATTCCGCGCCGAAGCCACCGCCTGCGGACCATTGCAGGCCTTTGATCTTGTCATCGTAGGTGAGGCCGGGAACCTCGCGGATCCTGTATCTGTCGCCTATGTTTTTCTCGACGGCGCCTCCCGCATGGGCGTAGAGCCTGAATCTTCTGCCGTTCAGTATATTGTAATACAGGTTGAGCGGAATGCCGATGTAATGCTGGGAGTTGCGTATGTCGGAGGAAACGGAGCTGAGGCTCTTGTCCGTGTAAATACCGCGGAAAGTGCGGGTAAGCAGCGAATATTCTATTCCCGTGCCGACGGCCCATCTGTCCGAAAGGGCGAATTTGACGCCTATGCCTACCGTGACGGGAACTCCGTATACGGAATCGTCGCTCAGTTCACGTATGCCTATGTTATGCGTAGCCGACATTCCCGGGCTTTTGTGGAAGTCCTGAGCATAGGTTTCCCCGGAAAAATTGCCGCCGAAATTGCCGCTCATCGAGAATGAAGTCTTTCCGGTGCGGCTTTTCGAATTTTTTTCATCGGCCGCGAGCCTGTCGAGCATTCCGGCGTCCCCGCTGAAGTCTTCCGGCATGGCTTTTTTCTCCGGCACGGTCTTTTCTTCCGTACGCTGAGAAACGGCATTTTCCTCCGTCGCCGTCGCGGCTTCTTCCTGCGGTGCAGCTTCAGTTATGGTTGCGGTTTCTTCCTGCGTCGCGGCTTCAGCTTTTGTCAGGGCTTCTGATGCCTTAGACACTGCTTCGGCGGGCGGCACGGTTGTCGCGGACAGGGCTCCGGCAGGCACGGCTTCGGCGGCGGTGCCTGTCCTCCTGTCGAAATTTCCGGCCGTCAGCCCTTTCATGCCTTCAATCTGCTCGTCGATGGACAATATGTCCTGCGACGGATTTTCTTCGTATACCGTGCCGCCGGAGCTCCGTTCGGATTCTTCCGCGGAGCTCACGATATTTGCGGCCAGGTTGTAACGATCGTGTGATATATGTTTGTTAGAATTGTCTGAAACGCCTGCGGCAAATATGCCCAAAGCGACCGCCGCCGCGGCCGAAATGCCTATGAAGAACCTTTGCCGCAACTTGCGCGCGGCTGCACGGGAAGAAGATTCCGCCTTGTCGAGACCGGCGGAAACGGCATCCCAAACGCCGGAGGGAACCTCCTCTTCGGCATTTTGAAGAAGCGACCTTATTTCACGGTCGAAATTCGAATACTTTTCCTGCATCCTTACAAATTCTCCTTTATCATTTCCTGCAGCTTCAGCCTCGCTCTCTGCAACTTGGAACGGGAAGTGGCTTCGGTGATGCCGAGCGCTTCAGATATTTCCTTATGGGACCAGCCCTCTATCACGTACATGTTGAAAACAGTCCTGAAACTTTCGGGCAATGCGGCCACCATTTTCATCAGCTCCCTGTATCCGAGATTCTGGATCGGCGTGACAGTCCCGCTGTCAAGTCCCTTAGCAAGCTCGATGTCGTCGCTCAGCTTGAGGGCGTCGGTCCTTCTCAGATGCATCAGCGCAGTATTGACAAAGATCTTTCTGGCCCAGCCTTCGAAAGAACCTTTCTCCGAATAGCTGTCGAGCCGGGTGAAAAGGGCGATGAAACCGTCCTGAAGAACGTCTTCCGCTGAATCCCTGTCTCCCATGTATCGGAGGCAGACGGAAAACATCTTCGGCGCAAGCATGTCGAAAAGCCGCTTTTGCGCACTTCTGTCACCTTTTTTGCACGCATTCAGCAAATGAATGCCGATTCCGCCGCCGGAACTTTCTTCATCCCGGTCACTTGTCGTCCATGTCAAAAGATGCAATTTGTGCCCAAAACGTTTCAAATGACTTCAGATTTTTTCTGATTTATTCAAATTTAATCATTTTTTCTGTTTTTGTACTATTTTTGTAAGAATAAGCCAGGACTTATCCGATATGGATAATAATATGATGAAAATGACGATCAGAATAAAGGCAATAGCATTTTTCCTGCTGCTGTGCCCGCTCTGCGGGTCGGCCCAGAGCCTCGGAGACCGTCCGTCGGCGGCCGTCGAAAACCGGCTCATAGACGCCGTACGCCTGTACGACGACGGCCGTTTGGATGAGGCTAAGGAGAGTCTTGCGGACCTTGCCGCGCTCGCGCCGGACAATGATGCCGTATGGTATTATGCCGGCCTTGTCGCCGTGGCGCAGGAAGACTATGATGCAGCCGTGGGCTTTTTCAACAAGGCCGCCGGGCTGGATCCGACGAATTACTGGTACCGCGAAAGACTTTCGAGGCTGTATGAATACCGCGGCGAATATGATCTCACCACAAGCCTGTACGAACAGATGCTGAAGGACTTTCCGGACAAGACCGATTCCTATTTCAGCCTGCTCGGACTTTACATGCGCCACGGACAATACGACAAGGCCCTTTCCACCCTCGATACCATAGAAATCAACATGGGCAAGAACGAGAGGATAGCCAGCACTCGCTACGACATATACATGGCCACGGACCGGCCGGAGGACGCCATCGCCGCCCTCGAAGCGTACAATGCCGAATTCTCGTCCCCCGCGGTGCTGTCCATGATGGGGGACTACTGGCTGAACCGTTATGAGGACTCGCTCGCGCTTTCATGCTACGACGAGGCCATAGAGCTGCAGGGGGACTACGTTCCCGCCTTGCTTGGCAGGACGGAGGTGTTCCGCACCACCCGCCGCTATCCGCTTTATTTCGACGCCGTTCAGGAGTTCGTCGACAACGGGGACATCTCCCCGATGCCGAAGGGCCTCTACCTTTCCAATGCGGTGCGTTCCTTGGATCCCTCTTTCATGCGAATGTTCAGGGACCGCATGGACGGCATTTTCGACAGTTGCCTCGAAAAATATCCGACCGACAGCACGCTGGTGTCATCGGCAGGCATGTATCTCTTTGCCACCGAAAGGGTTGATTCGGCCAAGACGCTGTTTGCACGGATGTCAGGGCTGTATCCGACAAGCATTAGCATAGCCGCCACTTATGTGCAGCTGCTTTCCTATGCCGAGGACTGGCCGCGGCTTGCCGAAGAAAGTCTCGATGCCGCCGGGCGTTTCCCGGAGGAACCGGCGTTCATGCAATACAATATCATAGCCAACTACAATCTTGAAAATTACGATACAGTGCTGAGCGCATGCAAGAATCTGGTCGAACTTTATCCGGACGATACTTCGCAGACGCTGTCGGCATATTCCACCATGGGGGACATGTATCACAAGCTCGGCAATGAAAAAGATGCCTACAAGTCGTACGAAGCCGCGCTGAAGATAGATCCGGACTATAATCCCGTGCTCAACAACTATGCGTATTTCCTGAGCCTGAGCGGAAAGAACCTCAAAAAGGCGCTGGCGATGAGCCGCAGGACCGTGGAGTCGGAGCCGGACAACCCCACCTATCTCGACACCTATGCGTGGATATTGTATCTGATGGGCAAGCCTGCAGAGGCGAAGCCCTATTTCAAGCACGCGATGCTGTACGGGGGCAAGGACAGCGCCACCATCCTCGACCATTATGCCGAAGTCCTGTATTCCCTGAAGGAATATGAACTCGCGAAGGTGTATTGGTCCCAGGCGAAAGCCAAGAACGACGGCGACATAGAGGATCTCGACGAGAGGGTCAAAGCCCGGCTGGGCGCCATAGGCGGGAAATGAGCGTACGAAGATTCATATCCGTGACGACCGCCGTCCTGCTGCTGTGTATGCAGTGGCCGGCCGCGGCGCAGGACACCAAGGCCCAGGAGTCCCGCAAGGCCCGTCTGGAAAAAGAAATAGCCGACATAGACAGACTTCTCAGGGAGAACGGTTCGCGCAGCAAGAGCGCCCTGTCCGATCTCACGCTGATCCAAAGGCAGATTGTCAACAGAAAGGAACTCATAGCCGAAAGCGACCGCCAGATCGATTCCGTACAAAGGGCCATCGCGGACAAGCAGGCAGGGATAGACCTCATGCAACGGCGGCTCGATACCCTGTCATATTATTATGCCCGTCTGGTGAAGAATTCTTATAAAAACCGCGATTCCCGAAAGTGGTACATGTATATTCTCGCCAGCGAAAACATCGGACAGGCCTTCCGCCGTTTCGGCTACCTGAAGAATCTGTCGAACGAAATGAACGGACAGGCGGCCAAAATAAAGGAGATGAAAGCCTCGCTCGAACAGGAAAAGGCCGCTTTGGAGTCCATGAAAGAGCAGTTCCGGGCGATCCGCGATGCGAGGCGGCAGGAAGTGGCCTCGCTGCAGGCGGAGGAGGACAATTACCGCAAGGTAGTGACGGGCCTTCGGCGGGACGAGAGGAAATATCGGCAGGAACTTGCCAAAAAGCGCCGTGAGGTAGAGGCGCTCAACAGGGAGATAGCCGCCATAATCCGCAAGGCCGCAGCTTCCGGCTCGGGCAAGGGCACGGGCAAGGCCGCCGAGGCCGACATCAAGCTGTCGGGCGAGTTCGCGAACAACAAAGGCCGTCTGCCGTGGCCCGTAAGCGGCACTGTGGTCGAAGGATTCGGACAGCATTACCATCCAGTGTTCAAAAACGTCAAGCTGCCATTCAACAACGGGGTCACCATAGCCGTGGCCCGCGATGCCGAGGTCAAGGCCGTGTTCGACGGGATCGTCCGTCAGATAGTGGTCATGCCGGGATACAGCCAGTGCGTTCTGGTACAGCACGGAGAATATTTCACTTTCTATTGCAAGCTTAAAAACGTGGCCGTGCGGTCGGGAGAGAAAATAACATTGGGACAGACCATAGGCACCGTGGATACGGTGAACGGGGAGAACCAGCTGCATTTCGAGCTGTGGTCGGGCCGCACTCCGCAGAACCCCGAAACATGGCTGCGGCGCTGACGTGCCGTACGGCGCCTACATTATAGATAAGGAAGTGTCTTGACGGTGCCGGGAATGCAGTCTTCTTCAGGCTGTCCGTTCAGATAGATTATCCTCTGGTTGGAACTCCCGCGGAAGTGCAGGCCGGGCTTCTTGAGTCCGAGGATGAAAGGGCCGTCCACGAGTACGTCCAAGTACGGAAGCATGCGCGCAAGGTCCGGATCCCGTCTTATTTCTTCTATGGTGAAACCGGTCCAGCACCAGATGGTCTTGTCCGTTTCCTCCTTTATGCGCCTCGCGAGTTCGGTGAAGGCTTCCGCCTGATAGAACGGATCCCCTCCTGAAAAGCTTACGTCGGCGATATCGTCCGATTTTATGTCTTCGAGCAGCTCGTCTATGCCCACCCAATGTCCGCCGGCCATGTCCCACGACTCCGGATTGTGGCAGCCCGGACAGTGGTGAAGGCATCCGGCGCAATAAATGGACGTCCTCAGCCCCGGTCCGTCGGCCGTGGTCTGATGCAGGACGTCCATTATGCGGATTCCGTCTTTCGCCATGGCGGCCTATTTATGGACGACGCGGTCGTGGAGCTCCGCGAGCTTGCCGCTGTTCCAACGGTTTGTGGTGCCCACGAGATAGCCGGTTATGCGCTGGAGGGTGTCTATATGGTGGCCGTGGCAGCGGGGGCATTCATGGAGATCCTTGGAGGCGTCCTCGTAGCCGCAGTCGAGACAGCGGTTGCGGTTGTGGTTCACCGAGCCGTAGCCGATGTTGTATTTGTCCATCAGATCGACTATCTGCATGATGGCTTCCGGATTGTGCGTCGCGTCTCCGTCGATTTCCACGTAGAATATGTGCCCGCCGCCTTCGAGCGCATGGTAGGGCGCCTCGATTTTGGCCTTGTGCTCAGGACTGCAATGATAATATACCGGCACATGGCTGGAATTGGTGTAGTAGTCCTTGTCCGTGATGCCGGGCAGTATGCCGAACTCTTTTTTGTCCCTCTTGGTGAATTTGCCCGAAAGGCCTTCCGCCGGAGTGCCGAGCACGCTGAAGTTGTGGCGGTATTTTTCGCAATATCCGTTCACCTTGTCTTTCATGTACCCCACTATGCGCAGGCCGAGTGCCTGGGCTTCCTCGCTTTCCCCGTGATGCTTGCCCACGAGTGCGATGAGGCATTCGGCAAGCCCGATGAATCCTATGCCGAGCGTGCCCTGGTTGATGACGGATTCGATGCTTTCCTCTTCTTCAAGTTTTTCGCTGCCTATCCACAGACCGTTCATGAGGAGGGGGAATTGTTTCTTGAGTGCCGTCTTCTGGAACTGGAACCTTTCTTCGAGCTGCTTCGCGGTGAGGTCCAGGGCCCATTCAAGTTTTTCAAAGAATTTACTGATGCGCTTCTCCTTGTCCGGCTCGTCCATGCATTCGATTGCGAGCCTGACTATATTGATGGAGGAGAAGCTCAGATTGCCCCTGCCTACGGACGTCTTGGGGCCGAAACGGTTTTCGAACACCCTCGTCCTGCAGCCCATCGTGGCCACTTCGTGCATGTATCTTTTCGGATCTTCAGGATCCCATTCGGGGGATTGGTTGAACGTGGCGTCGAGATTGATGAAGTTCGGGAAAAAGCGCCTTGCCGTCACCTTGCAGGCGAATCTGTAGAGGTCGTAGTTCCTGTCGCCGGGAAGATAGCTGACGCCTCTCTTCTTTTTCCATATCTGTATGGGGAAGATGGCGGTCGCGCCGTCGCCTACGCCCTCGTATGTGGTGTTGAGAATCTCCCTGATGACGCAGCGGCCCTCGGCGGAAGTGTCGGTGCCGTAATTGATGGAGCTGAACACTACCTGGTTGCCGCCGCGGGAATGGATTGTGTTCATGTTGTGCACGAATGCCTCCATGGCCTGGTGCACTCTCGACACGGTCTGGTTCATGGCGTGCTGCAGCGCCCTTTCGCTCCCTTGCAGACCTATCAGGTCACGCTTTAGATAGTCGTCTATGGCGGCTTTCTTGAGCTCGCCGTAATCCTTGTTGTCGAATTCGCTTATTTTGTCCACTTCCTCTTCGAAGGTCTTTCTGACGAAGGGGGCGAGATAAAAATCGAACGCCGGGATGGACTGGCCGCCGTGCATTTCGTTCTGGACCGTCTCCATGGAGATGCAGGCCAGCACGCTCGCCGTCTCTATCCTCTTGGCGGGCCGCGATTCGCCGTGGCCGGCCTTCAGCCCGTGCTTCAGCACTATGTCCAGAGGGTGCTGCAGGCAGGTGAGGCTTTTGGTGGGGTAGTAGTCCTTGTCGTGGATGTGGATGTAGTTCTTCATCACGGCCTCGCGCACGTCGTCCGACAGCAGGCATTCGTCCACATATGTCTTCGTCGATTCGGAGGCGAACTTCATCATCATGCCCGCCGGGGTGTCGGCGTTCATGTTGGCGTTTTCGCGGGTTATGTCGTTGGCCTGGGCGTTGATTATTTCCTGAAAAATTTCGCGGGACTTCGCCTTGCGGGCGAGGTTCCTCTTATTGCGGTAAGCTATGTATTTCTGCGCCACTTCTTTGCGCGGGCTGTTCATCAGCTCCATCTCCACGCAGTCCTGAATCTGCTCAACGCTCATTTTTTCACTTTCGAGCTTGGAAATGGTGTGGGCTATCTGTGCCGCCAGCACGATGTCTTCGCCTCCTTCCGTCACGTCCATGGCCTTCAATATTGCGGCCACTATCTTCTGGTTGTTGAATTCGACGAGCCTTCCGTCGCGTTTTACTACATACTTTACCATAATAGAAAAGTGTCAGTTGCAGCGCCGGGCCTTTTGGGGACCGGATGCGGGTTAATGTGTCTTTGATTGGAAAGGCCGGATCGGCGGCCTCCGAAGGCAAATATAGCGCATTAGTCAATCATCCGTTCCGATTTGTCCGGGAAAAGTTTTCAACACAAAACGGGCGGCCTGTTAATTTGTTGATCAACAGGCCGCCGAAGCGGTTATTCCTCCAAAAACGAGATATTCGTAACTGTTTTGTTTCCCGGGCGCCGGAGTTATCAACAGCATGCCTCAGGCCACCACCCAGACGAGCACGTGACGGTCGAAAGTCATGTAGCTTAATTCGAATTCCTCTTCCTCTTCGTCCTTGTTGATGAAGGTGGCCTCGAGCTCGCCTTCCCCCTTGGGGCGGAAACGCTCGATCTCGATCTGCTCCGCGAAATCCACGTTGTACACGGACAGCCTTTTGAAGATGGCTTCCTTGGCGCACCAATAGATGGCGAGCTGCTCATTGCGCCTGTCATCGTCGAGATCCTCTATCTCGTCTTCGGACAGCGCCTTTTTCTCCACGACGGAAAAATCCCTGTCGAGGGACTCAATGTCGATGCCGACGTCTTCTTCGTCGTGCAGTATCACCGCAACGTATTTCTCCGTGTGGGTTATGCTTATGTTTATGGGGTTGTTTTCTATGTAGGGCTTGCCGTTGTCGTGGTGGCTGAGATATACTTTTTCATCGAACATCTCGTTGAGCAGGGCCCTTACCGCAAGCCTCTGCCTGCGCAGTGATTCGCTGCGCAGAAAGGAAATCTCCTCCAGCTCATCCGCGGGCGTGGCGCTCAGCCGCTTGAGTTCTTCTTCCGTTTCGGTTACTTGCCAGACCCCTATCAGGGCATCGTTGTCTAATTCTTTTTTTAAATAAAGTGCCATAAAAATTTAAGAACGGACACGGAAAATCCCCTCGCCTTCGAGCCTTGCGGCCGGACGAGTACCAGAATATATGAAAGACGGCGACAAAGGATCCTCAGAACGCGGGACCGCTTTATCTTGCGTATCAGATATTATAGAACTGGGAGGCTCCATGCAATACCTTTAAAATTAACGTCGCAAATATAATAAACACTTTTGAATATTGACAAATAAATATCGGAATTTGTTATATTTGCAGGCCGTATGTATGCGGAACAATTAAAATTTTAAAAATATATATCATCATGAAATTTTTGACAAACGAGAAACTGACGATCGTCGGCGCTGCGGGCATGATCGGTTCCAACATGGCTCAGACCGCCCTTATGCTCGGTCTCACTCCGAAAGTCTGCCTCTATGACGTTTACGAACCCGGCCTCAAGGGCGTAGTCGCCGAGATCGCGCATTGCGCTTTCGAAGGCGCCGAAATCACCTGGACCACGGATCCCAAGGAAGCGTTCAAGGACGCCAAATACATAATCTCGTCCGGCGGCGCGCCCCGCAAGGAGGGCATGACGCGCGAGGATCTGCTCAAGGGCAACTGCCAGATAGCCGAAGACTTCGGCAAGAACGTCAAGAAATATTGCCCCGACGTAAAGCATGTGGTGGTGATATTCAATCCCGCCGACCTGACCGGTCTCGTCGTCCTTCTCCATTCCGGCCTCAGGCCTTCGCAGGTGACCACCCTCGCCGCCCTCGACAGCACCCGTCTCCAGACGGCGCTTGCCGAGGAGTTCAAAGTGCCTCAGTACAAGGTGACCGGAGCCCGCACCTACGGCGGACACGGCGAAGCCATGGCGGTGTTCGCGTCCAAGGTCAAGGTCGACGGCACGCCCCTTTCCAAGCTGAACCTTTCCGAGGAGAGGTTCGAAGCCATCAAGCATGACACCGTACAGGGCGGTTCCAACATTATCAAACTGCGCGGACGCTCATCGTTCCAGAGCCCGGCCTACAACGCCGTGAAGATGATCGAGGCCGCCATGGGCGGAAAGAAGTTCACATGGCCTGCCGGAACATACGTGAACAATGAAAAATACCGCAACGTCATGATGGCCATGCCGACCGTCATCGACGCCGACGGCGTGCATTATACCGATCCCAAGGGGACGAAGGCGGAACTCGCCGGACTTCAGGCTTCCTACGAGCACCTTTGCCATATGCGCGACGAGATTGTAGAGCTCGGCATCATCCCCGCCGTGAAGGACTGGCACAAGCTGAACAAATATCTGTAGGCCTGCGGAACATAGGCCTGCGGAACGCAGGGCGCGGCCTTGCAGAAATATTTATACGGAAAAAGGGCGACCCTAAAGTCATTGAAACGACGGACAGGGCCGCCCTTGCTGTCAGTGATGATATGAAGGGTCAGGGCATCGGGGCCGAAATCATTGAAAAAGCGCCACAGAAAATGCCCGGCGAAAGTCAGTACAGGAGCCCTGCAAGCCAGAGGGGCAGTTTCTTGCCGACGGGGAATTCCATTTCGTCGGCGAAGACATACGAGTCAGGCAGGTCCGCAATCTGGTCAAAGGTCTTGTCCTTCCCGCCTACCTCGACCGTGATCCGGCCGTCAACGACGAAAGCCCCGCCCGTCTTCCCATACTCGACGGTATGGTTCTTCGAGAGCTGGTTCACGAAGAAGCACTCGCGGACGGTGCCGATATTCTCCCGCGATCCCAAGGCATACAGGATGTTGGGATTGTGGATATAGATTTTGTCCGGCTTCTGCATCTTCGTTACCGAGACATTGCTCGAATAGAGCAGGTGAAGGAGTTCTGCCTTCTTCATGCCGGAGAGATAGCTGAGCACGGTCGCCTTGTTCAGTTCCAGATAAGCGGCGAGCTTGGCTATGTTCACTTCATAAGGAACGTTGTCGCACAAGAACAGCAACATCGCCTTCAGCTTCCTCACATTCGAAGGATCCACCCCGCAGAAAGCGGTCATCTCATAGTCGATGATATAGTTGACCACGTTCTCGATCCTGTCGTAATAGTCATCCTCGTCCCCGTCATAGAAGGGATAGTAACCGGCCCGGAGGTAGGCCTCGAACAAAGGCTGGGGATGGCAGATGCTGCATATGCTCGTACAGATGGGATCGGGATGGGCGAGCAGCTCGTCCAGTTTATATACCGGAACATCCAGCCCATGATAGAACTTGAGGTATTCCCGGAAGGACAGTCCGGCAAGATTATAACTCAGGGCACGTCTGGACAGGTCGGCATCGGCATTCAGGATTTGCAGCAAGGATGAGCCGGAAAACGTGACCTTCATGTCGGGATAGAGATCGAAGATCTCCTTGACCTCCTTGCTCCAGGTAGGATATTTATGGACCTCGTCGAGAAAAAGATACTTCCCTCCCATCAGGTGAAAGCGCTCGGCCAGGTCGAGCAGGGAATGGCTCGTAAAGTACAGGCTGTCCATCAAGCAATAGAGGGCCTCGCCTGCCTGGATTCCATAATGGAGCTTGATGTACTGCCGCATCAAAGTGGTCTTGCCGACACCGCGGGAACCGCGTATGCCCACCAGCTGTTTTTCCCATTTGATGGCGCCCATCGCCTCCCGGATGATATCCGTACTTACCGAGGAGATCAATGACCTGTGTTTCTTGAAAAGCGTTTCCATACGTATCTGACCGTGTCCGACAAATGTACGATAGTTTATCCGAATAACCAAATTTCAACAGAAAAAGGTTATTGCGATAACCGAACAGGGTTCACGAGCCGGCCTTGCGGAAATATTTATACGTAAAAAAGGGGGGAGCCAAAGTCATATCTCTTTGCAAGAGAGTGAATAAAGGCGATACAAATGTCAACAATTTCTATGAAAAGGACAACAAAAAATTGAAATTTTTTTGATGAAAAATACCCCCCCCCGTAAGGCAACGTCAAGACATTCAACCATTTACATATGGGCCAAATTTTCTGATTTCGGTCCTTATTTTTTGAAAGTACGCGGCTCCGTCGGAGGCGAGTATCCTCCGGTTGTCGCGCTTCGGTTGACCGAAGCGTTTACCGTGTCGCCGCAAAGCGTGCGTCCCGCTCCCGGCA